>NZ_CALNAT010000070.1 GCF_937873925.1 uncultured Proteiniphilum sp.
CTTTGGGTCTTAATGTCGGCGGCGGCCGTCAATTTGGGCAACTGCGAGTCGGATTGACAGAGGATTTCAACCCCCAAAAGGGAAGTTCCTCCGACCGCAATGTATTTTATGCTGGAGCCGATCTGGCTGTCTACCTATCTGCACTCACAGGATACGGTTTAAAATATCATTACCGCAGCATGCTGGGTGGAGATATCCGACAAAACTATATCGGCCCTATGATCTCTTTCCGTTTCTGGGATGATAAGCGGAGAAATCACTGGATTTTGCATTGTTCTGTCGGTTATGGAAGGATGGTACACAATAATGCCATGATTAAAATAGGAACAAAAGAACCTGAACCTATTAAACTGACTGCCAATTCGCTTGCGGGTGACATTGCTATGGGTTATAATCTGAAACTTTCCCAAAATTTTTCCACGCAATTCAAATTATCCTTAACGATAGCTTATCCTGATTATGTAAGGATATATGACTATGCCCGAATAAATCCGGGAGGTGCAAATCCGGCTCCTGATATTAGTGGATATTGTCAGAATATGAATAGCGTTAACCTTTCAGTAGGATTCGGATTTCATTAACATTCACGCGTATAATATTTCTTATATGGAATTATGAATATGATTATGTAAAAAAATGGTTATTTCTACTCTTTGTTGTTATTGCATTTGCAGGATGTAAAGAAGATGAATCTATGCAAACAATGAGCAATACGAAGAGGAAAAACCTCCTTAAAAGACTGGGTACTTTTGGCCGAATATTGCGACAAATCGATGTTGCGTTCTACTTATGCTTTCGAGTTGTCAAAATTAATGGATTTACCTTGGACTCCGCGCGGCTATCATGTGGAAGTTTTTCTGAACGGTTCGTACAACGGCATTTATTTTCTCGGCGAACATGTAAAGGTGTCTTCAAACAGAGTCAATATTGCCGTTGATGGCTACCTGATAGAAAACGACAACAACTGGGATAAGGAACCTGTATGGTTTACAACTAATCGGGGATTGCATTTTACGTTCAAACATCCGGATACCGATGGTATGGTTGAAGGCGACGAGAATTACAGTTTCATTCTGAATTATATGAATGAATTTGAAACGGTTTTATATTCCGATTATTTTGACGATCCCAATACCGGATACAGGAAGTATATTGATGTCGAAAGTTTTGCTAAATGGTATCTCTTGCAGGAAACATTGGGTAATGCTGAGCCCAATCCTTATTATGTACTTCAATCGCGAACAGGAAAATTGGAAATGTATCCTGTTTGGGATTTAGAATGGAGTCTGGGGCTAGCTTACATGGAGAACAACAGATGGGTTTTACCACCCGCAACCTCGCCTGTTGCTCATTTATATCACAGGAATACATATTTCAGCAGATTATTGCAGGACCCTTATTTCGTTGATATTGCAAAACAGGAGTGGATTAAAGTAAAAGGTCATTTGCCCACATTGACCAATATCATAAGCGAAAAGACTGAAAATATCAGATATGCACAAAACAAAAATTTTTCACGCTGGCCGATACTTGGTAAATACATCAGCGTGGGGCTTGTTAAGTTCGACACATGGGAAGAAGAAGTTAATTATGCAAAAGAATTTTTAGACGCTCGGGTACAATGGTTGGATTTTGAAATTTCAAATTGGTAGCAAAATCCTATTTAACTTAATTCTACTTTGGTAGCTGTCAATTTCTGTTACAACAGGGTCGTACTGTGGCCGACATGCTCTACCTTATCCCCGAAGGTGCACCACATGTATTCAGCGCCCCTGCCTCCGCGATTGCGGGAGAGCTTCCCGAATTGCCGGATCACAAAGAGTACAATTTCGATGTTTGACCGACAACCCTCCTATATACTGCAACAGTGGGGGACAATTGTATTGTTTTCCCCGGTGGAGCATACTACGCCCCTCCGGATTGGCAGGATCGGTTGTCATTAAGCTATATGATATTGATATTAAAAAATAACCAGCCGAATTTCAAAAAGGCTATAACTATTTACTTATCAACAAAATAATTATATTTCTTAGGGTAAATATCTGCAAGTTTTCGTAAATTTGGGCTATCAATCCTGCAGAAAAATATGTTGGCAGAACAGCAAGACAGATTGCCAATTTTTCAATCGTTATCTGTTACCTGTTCACCTATATGTCTGTTCCGTTGTCGTGTGGAAAAAACCGGCTTACCGGTAAGTATATTCCTTTTTCGGTCTCAGGAAAACAAGCAAAACAACCATAGCTGCCAATACGATAACCGCCAGTTTGCTGAAATCGACGCCTAAATGACCCGCATCCATGGAACTTCCCAGGATACGGGTAATGGCATATCCTCCGAAGACGCCCGCCATGTTCATGATCCCGTATGCCGTTGCCCTGTATTTAGGTGAGATGATCTGACAAAGGATAGGCATATTATTGGCATCGAACATACCGAAACCGATACCGAAAAGCAATGCCGCGCCGATAAGGCTGGCATAGCTATGCCCGAATCCCAGCAGGATCAGCGACGGGATGGTTAACCCCAGCCCGATCACACTGGTATATACCCGTCCCCGGATATTTTTCTGCACCCATCGGTCCGACATCGGTCCGCCGATCATCACCCCGATAAACGATGCAACGGCAATGGAAATAGTGGCAATGGGGCCGGCCTGTGCCATAGGAACACCCAGGTTGGCCGTAAACAACGTCGGCAACCAGTTTTTGGTAGCCCATCCCGGTAAACTCGGTGCCATGAAATAGAACAGCATCACCCAGAAAGAAGCCGTGGCAAATAATACCGCGAATCCCTTCCATACAGGTTCTTTTTTTGTTTTTATGCCGGGCTCCGCTTCCGGAAGAACAATAGCCTCTCCGTGGCCTTTCTTTTCGTGCAGGAAAAAGACCAACAGCACAGCATAGCCGATGCCGATAATTCCGAACCAGTGAAAAACGGTATGCCATGAATAGGTGGCGGCAATGGTCGCCCCGAACCCGCCAAGGGCCTGGCCGGCATATAATCCGGTCATATGGATACCCACGGCAAGCGATCGTGTTTTATCGGTATGGTAATCGGCAATCATGGCCAATCCGGCAGGAATATACAGCGCTTCGCTTACTCCCATGAAAGCACGTAACCAGTATACCTGTTCAAATGTCTGGGCTATACCCATTCCATATGTTACCCCCGACCAGGTAAAAAGACTTCCCACGATCAACCATTTCCGGTTGATCCGGTCGGCAACGGCTCCCGCAAACGGGCTTACCAGCCCATAAATAAGCAGGAAAATACCCATCAACCTTCCGAAATTCTCGGCCACCGCCAATTCCTGTATATCCATCTGCATGGAAGATTGCAGCGTCGAGAGCATTTGCCTATCAAGGTAATTCAGTAACGCCACCATCCATAATAATCCCACTACGATCCAGGGATACCCTTTACTATTTTGAATTTTTCTCATCACGCAACCGATTTTTTAATAGTATAAGTTGTTTCATATCACTTTAGAGATCGGGGACTTGTTCCGCATTTTCCTTCGGAATGAATTTTTTCAAATTTTCAATGATCGTATCATTTTTTCCATCTCCGGCAACATTCCGCCATTCATAAGGATCGTTTGTATGGTCGTACAACTCTTCTGAGCCATCAGCATATTGAATATAATGCCATCTTTCAGTACGAACCGCGTGATTTCCTTTCATGTAGGTCATCAACGCAGGAGGAACGCTTACAGTTTCATCTTTTAACAAAGGTACCAAGCTAAAACCGTCAGCTTGATCCGGAATTTCTAATCCGCAAAGTTCGCACAAAGTCGGGTAGATAGTAGTCATATCCACCGGTTTACTAACAATAGTATGTGGTTTTGTCGCTCCCGGAGCGATGATAATAAACGGTATGTGCGTGGTTTTTTCCCAGAGCATAAATTTTTCAAAATGTTGTTTTTCTCCTAAATGAAAACCGTGATCGGACCACAGAACGATTATCGTATTGTTTCTGTAAGAGCTTTTGTCCAGGGCATCAATAATCTTTCCGACCATTGCATCAGCAAACGAAGCACAAGCCTTATAAGCCTGAACATAGTTCTTATAAGCATCCGCATCTTGTTTTTGCGCTTTTATCATCCCTTCCCAGAACCAGTCGGAAGAGGCCATCAATTTTTTTGCCCCTTCCGGCAAATCATCCAAATCGTTGCCAGGAATTTCAGGCATCGTACTATCTTTCGAAGGATATTTATCGAAAAATTCCTGTGGGGCAAAGAAAGGGGAATGAGGTTTGTAAATTCCAACATTCAGGAAAAAAGGCTGATCGAACTTCTTATGCAGTTCTCGAATGGTATATTCCACGGTCCTGTAATCAGCTGTTTTGGTAATATCTTCAGGCCAGACTCCCCAATCGGTATTCCGGGAACCATACCAGTCTAGACCATTTAGCTTTTTATCCGGGTAAGGTTCGTTGATGTCCATCATCAAGAATTCATGAAAAGAAGCATTATCGTGAAAAGACCAGTCATTGTGGTGATGGAAGACTTTTCCAGATCCGCAAACGAAATATCCATTTTCCTTAAAATAGCGCTGAATGGTTTTTATTTGAGGAAGTGCTCCTCTCCAGTCCGAACTATTCCCGTAAATACCAGTTTTGTGAGGGCGTGTTCCAGTCATTACCGATGCACGGGAAGGATTAGATGCGGGTGAAGAGCAGTAGGCTTTGGAAAAAAAGGCTCCCCGTGCGGCCAGTCTCTCAATGTTCGGGGTTTTTACCGGATTGTTTTTGTCGAAAACCGTTGTCCAGTCATTCATATCGTCAATCGTAATGAAGAGGACATTGGGCTTTTCCATAGATTGACACGAAGCCCGGGAAGAAACGGTACTCAGAGTTAAACAAGCTGTAAAGATCAAATTTGATTTCATTATTATTTTCCAATCAATTCATTTAATGCAATTTGTTGAAAAACCATATCGGCCTGGCTGCTTTCATAAAGGATACCTATGGTATTTTCGTCCACCGACGTAATACAGGAATATCCCCGTCCGCTGTATTCATCGAGCAGTATCCAGTATTCTTCCGGCCAGGTTCGGCCATCATCGAAACTTACCTTTAAGGTAATATGATCGCGCTTGGAAGTTGAATTGGGGTTGACGAAAAGCAGTATACTCTTTTCCGTCCCGCCATCGTTATACACATGCTTATGCAGGCTTGCCATACAGGTAGGTTCTATCAACGCTTTCCGGGAAGTGGAATGTTCCGTCCATGTTTCTCCCAGATCGGTCGTCGTGGCGATGTTCCGTCCGTTTATTTCCTCATTTCCCCGGTTACGGTTGTCCCGCATATTCAGCATAATCGACCTGTCGGATAATTCCACCGCCATGCATTCGGTTGTTCCGCTGGAAGCAAGTTTGGATACGTTCCATGTTTTTCCGCCGTCTTTGCTCCAGGTGATATTGGAGAACGGTTTGCCCATCTCGTCCCGGCCTTGTGTCGGGAATACCAGTGTACCGTCCGACAGGGTGATCCCGTGCCCCGGCGCAGGGGCAAACAACCACCACTCTTTTTTCTTGATAGGGGTGATATTCACCGGTTCGCTCCAGGTCAATCCGTCGTCAGTACTTTTCGTGATCAGGAATTGGGATGTTTCTTTTACACCGAATCCGGGCTGGGAACCTTTCGCCTGCCACTGATGTATCCACCGCGTACTGTCTCCGGTCATCCCTTCCACCCATTTACCGGTTTCACGATCGAGCACTCCGTGCATCCAAAGTCCTGCTATATAGATGTCGCCGTTATTATCATCTACCAGAATACAGGCATCACTTACTCCGTTATATTTCTCCGGCAATCCACCCCATTTATTCATATCCAGTACGATCTGTATCGGCTCCCAGGTACGGCCTTCGTCGAGACTCCGGTTCAACCCGATATCTATATGTCCCTGCAGATCCCGTGCACTTTCATAGCGGGCATCATAGATCGCCAATAAGGTGCCCTTTTTAGAAGTGGCTAGTCCCGGAATACGAGAAGTATGCACTCCGTCCTGCATGTGCCGGCGTACTGCCACGCCGACCCTGAGGCTTTGTATATCCGCGGCAGGAACACGGATCTTCCCGATATCGGTAGAGATACTTTTACATTGCACCTTGATCCTGTGCGTAAGATCGATGTTTTCTTTTAATGTAACGGATACCCAGAATGTAAGCGTATCTTCGGTAACGTTGAAATTATCCCTGAATGTAACGACGGAAGCAGGCGGTTGCGCTTCCCCTATAAGAGTACCGGTAGCGAAATTTCCTTTACTGTCGGATTTCAAAAGTGATATCCGCTCGATATCGTTCAGATCGGTCGTTCCTTCCAGCGAAACAACGATCTTTTGCAACGAATAATCAATCAGCTGTTGCCGGATCATTTCAACTTTCAATACGGGATTGGCATCTTTTCCCGTTAACACCGGGAGAACGGGACTTTCTATCCTTATAGAAATTTCATCTGTATAATTTGCACAAGATAATACCAGCACAAAAAGAAGAACAGGTAATATTTTTTTCGTCGGTTTCATCGCATTGCATTATTTATTGAAGCTGTTCAAAAGAAATAATTGTAAAACCTATTTTTTCATACGGATTCTGCGTACCATATTCATATAATAGTCCGATATTTCCGTCAAAGAGATTTACCAAATCTGAATAGGCTGTTGGTCCCGGATGAACCAAATAGGAGTACGGCCATGTTTTCCCGTTATCTTTGCTCAGTCTAACCGTCATTTTTTCCCTTTTATCGTTCGATGCCGGATTTGAAAAAAGGAGATTATTACTGATCGTTCCGTTTTTATTATAATTCAATGTGCTTCCCTGACAAACAGGTTCAACCAATTCCGGTAAGTATTTCATTTCCGACCAGGTTTCTCCTCCATCGGAACTGATAGCAAATGAACGGGTTTTGCTTTCTTCCCGGTTATAATTTCGCATATTCAGCATCAAATCACCATTTTCCAATTCCACTACACTACTTTCATTTCCTCCAGGCTCATTAACTATACCTCCGAGATTCCAGGTTTCTCCTCTATCGTCAGAATAGATAATATGGGAATGGTATGTTTTTGTACCGGCAACCATGTGATTAGCCGGAACGACAAGGCGTCCTTCATATTGCTTGTTTTGTAACTGAATACCATGACAGGGACCGGTTGCGTACCAAGTCCAATCCGGACGTTTGACTGTCGACGTTATTTCTTTCGGTTGTGACCATGTTTTTCCATCATCGTCCGAATAAAGTACAAAAACTCTACGGGTATCTTTACTGGTCTGATCTATAATTTCTTTTTCATGATCTTCCCCTGAATTCCAACAAGATATCAATAGGATACGCCCGGTAGTTTGATCTATTATGGGGGCCGGATTACCACAAACGTTCTCCCTATCGTCCCATACCGTAATCATTTTACTCCAGGTTTTACCTCCATCTTCGGAACGTTTTAAAACCAGATCTATATCACCTGTATCGGAACAACTGTTTTTGCGGGCTTCGGCAAAGGCCAGCAAAGCACCTGTTTTACCCTGAACAATAGCAGGAATACGAAAACAGGTATATCCATCCTGACTCTTTTGGAAAACATTCGTCACCGTGGGAATATTTCCCTGTGCGTACATACAAATACTTATTTGTATTAGTAAACCAAAACACATTGATATTATTTTCTTCATATGACAACATTTTATCATCATTTCAAAATTCAATACGGCCTCTTTACTTTATATAAAACATTTTTATATCGAGATCTGAGGGTTCATATAACACAACACAATATAGGAAAGGAATACTGGCAGAGTGACGTTTCTCTGCCAGCAATTCATGAATGTCTTTTCCGTTTTGAGTATAAAATTTTCTTGCTGTTATTCATTTCTTTTATTTATCGTAGCCCGGGGTCTGCGTGAGATTGGGATTTCTGTTGATAGACGCCTGAGCTATCGGCCATAACAACACATTTAATTCATTCTCCCGTCCTTTCAGATATGGATTTTTTTCAAAAGCTACACCGAAACGAATATAATCCCACCAAAGCTTTCCTTCTGCGGCAAATTCTTTCAATCGTTCATTTAATATAGCCTCTTCAATTGCAGGAGAAGATAATCCGGAAGCATAAAAATCTTGTATCCCATATGCCCTTTCCGCAATCTTATTCAGAGCAACACGTGCACCGGCTATATCCTGCTTCGCTAATTTTATTTCGGCATCAAACAACAAAGCATCGGCATAACGATAAACAATTACATCCGAATCAAATATCCGGGTTCCATTTGTCCACTCACCGGCAAATTTGTTGATCCACTGAAATGTTGCATTCTTCGGTTCATCGAAATATGTATCAAAACTTACTTTTGTCCTTTGATCCCTCTCATCTTCCGAAAGGATGGCTTTATATTCTTCCGTATAGAAACACCATTGCTGATGACTTCCTACTTTTACAGGATTTTCGATAGCTTCCTCCGAGACATACTGGGAAGGAACAAGATAGTCGGCAGGATAACCACCTGTATATTCATCTTTGATATAACTCCAGGCGAAAATAATCTCTTTCCCCATCTCATTTTCAAAAACAGCAGAGAAATTTTCTTCCAGACCGTAGAAAGAATTACCCAATACAGCGGTAACGGCTATGGCTGCTGCATCCAGGTTAGCCTGTCCTCCGTTTCTTACTTTATACATCCACAGGTTATAATCGGCTTTCAGCATATTGATGGAACCCACAGAAGCAAGATTCCGGTCTGTTGTGTTCGATGGTATCAACGACAATGCTTCTTCTATATCATCGTTTACCTGTTGAAACACTTTGTCTGCCGGATCCCGTACCGGGAAAAGTCCATCCTGTTTATCGGACTCAAAACCTTCCAGCAATACCGGAGCATCTCCCCATATACGACCGATCCAGAAATAACAGAAAGCCCTTACATAATAGGCATTCGCCAATACCCTATTTTTAGCTTCTTCACTGTTAAAAGCAATATCCGGCGTATATTTGAGGATCAGGTTTGCCTGATTGATCGTAGTGTATAGATCTTCCCAGTTTGCATATCCGTGGTTGGTAGGCAGCTGGTTTTGATACACCTGATCTCGGCTGGTTTGTCCGGTTAACCCATCACTCCACAATCCTGTCCGGTATTCTCCCCAATAAATGTAGCCGATACTAAAGCCTGATCTAAAACTGTTATATAAACCATACATGGCCGATTTAGCATCTCCTTCATCCTGCCACATTGAATTCGCAGACACTTCACTTTTTTGTTGAATATCCAGATCGGCATGGCAAGCAGTCAGTACCGCAAAAATCGTCAATAATATTATTGTTTTAAGTCTCATAATTTTAGATTTTTATTATTTGAGGTTTAGAATGTAACTTTTACACCTACCGCATATTTCCGAATAGGAGGATAGTTATAATAACTGGCATTATAGGTAGTAGATGCTCCTACTTCGGGAGATACTCCTTCTACTTGTGTAAAATAATGTAAGTTATTACCCGACAGCGTGATCGCTAAATTCTGAATTCCAAATTTCGTTAGTTTGGTAGGCGGGATGTTGTATTGCAAGCTAACTTCGCGGATACACAGATAATCCCCTTTATAGTTGAATATATTGGATGTGCGGCTGAAGTTAGCATTTCCGTCGTCCGGATCATTTGCCGTAAACCGGGCATATTTCGTATTATCTCCCGGTTGTTTCCAGGTCTCTTTTACTTTATCTATTAAGGTATAATTATTTGCAAACGTATTCATAAAATAGCGCATTTCTGAATTATTGTTGATAGAGTGTCCTAAGGCCCAATCCAGAAAAATATTCAGAGACACATTCTTATACGTGAAGCTATTGTTTAGCCCTCCTGTAGAATGAGGAACAGTATATCCCAGGAAAAACTGATCCTGGCTATCGATATAATCTTTCCCATCTCTGGTCAAACTGCCCGGACGGTTCTTCCATTCATAATCTCCGATCTCTTTCCGCCCGGCAACTCTTTTGCCGTCAGAATGACGATATCCTTTCGCAGAATTATCATACATGGCATTATCGGCCTGTGCTGGTGTCTCTATAATATAATCCACTACATATCCGTAGTACCGGTAAAGCGACTCTCCTTCGGCAGTTCCTCCGAAAGCGGTTCCGTCGGCCAATGTAATACCACCGATACGATTACGGTCACGCCCGTTATCAGGTAGTTTCAATACCTTATTTTTCACAAAGCTCCATGTAACCTTTGAAGACCATTCGAAATCTTTCGTCCGGATATTAGTCGAACCGATCTCTACATCGAATCCATAAAATTTCACTTCTCCGATATTGGTTTGCACATTGGCAAAACCGGTCGTATTAGGGAGTTCTTTACTAAAAAGGAGATTTTCTGTTCTTTTATCAAAATAGTCCGTACTCACCGTCAGCCGGTTATTGAATAATGATAAGTCAAAACCCAAATCCAATTGAGTGGAGGTTTCCCACGTCAGATCTAGATTTGGCATAGTCGAGGGAATAATACCCGCAATGCCGTCGTATTTTGCATTCGTCGAATATCTTCCATATGCATCATATAATCCGATCGCATTATTACCGGTTTGTCCATAACTAACTCTTAATTTCAGATCATCCAGATTCCTGATTCCTTCCATGAAATTCTCATCGGAAATAATCCAACCAGCAGATACGCCCGGGAAAAAGCCCCATTGCTTACCCGGCGCAAAACGGGAAGATGCATCCTCACGAAATGTCGCAGAAAAAAGATATTTCTTTTTAAAATCGTAAGATAAACGCCCAAAGTATCCGATCGTCACATCTTCCGTATAATTGCTGGTGGCATTCTTCTTATTCGGCCCGGCTGTCAGGGTTGGAACCTTATCAGAACTTGCACCGTCTACTTCTGCTGCCAACGCCTGATTAATATCTTTCTGATAAGAATATCCACCCATCACAGAAAAGGAATGATTATCAATTCCTTTATTATAGGTTGTATACACCTCTAACTTATCCCGCCTGAGTTCACCAAACGAAGATTTGGCCGGACGCAAGCCATTAAATTCATTCGCTTTCTGGAAACTATCATTTTTATAATGATGATTGTAGGTCGATAATTGAGCCTCCGCCTTAAGGCCGTCTATGATTCGATAAGTCAGTTTACCAAATGCCGACAGACGTTTGTCTTCCTGGCTCTGGTCATTATAATAGGCATACCATAGCGGATTAGGAGAGGTTGCATTGTATCCTTTCGTGGGGGTCCCGTCTTCATTATATTTCTTTTGTGTAGGAGGAGTTGCCAAACCCCGTGAGATAACATTCATTTGGTTTTCATATTCCTGCGATTCTGTACGGGAATAATCAAATCCTCCCATAAACGACAAGAATTTATTAATATTCACATCAATATTGCTCCGCAGATTTAAACGTGAATAATTGGTTGCAATTGCCACACCGGCATCATCCGTATATCCCAGACTTACATTATACCGGACACCTTCATTTCCTCCGTCAAGCCCCACATAATAATTCTGCCACAGGGCTTGTTTATAAATCTCATCCTGAAAATTGTTATTCTGAAAGATCAGGGTCTTCGTCGGATCCAACGGATCCGGCATGGACTGATAACCAGCCGGCACAGATTCTCCCTCGCCCAGATAACGGGTTGAATAAATTGAAGAAGCCGTATTACCGGAACTGGCGGAATACCCGTCCATCCAATTAAACCGTGCATTCGGGCCTACTGCAACGGCCGGACGCACAATACTCAAATAATCGGCTGCATTCATGAATTTATATAAAGTTTCTGCTTCCTGTAAGGCCACATTGGCTTCAAAAGTAATGTTAGGCGCCTTATTTATAGACCCTTTTTTCGTTGTTATCAATACCACACCGTTTGAAGCTCTGGATCCGTAGATAGCTGTTGAAGCAGCATCCTTTAATACTTCTATAGATTCGATATCATTCGGATTAATTCCGCTGAAGGCTCTTTCTACTCCATCTACCAGAATAAGAGGCTCATTGCTTTTATTTATAGAGGATCCTCCCCGGATGCGGATGGTCGCATCGGCACCGGGAGTATTATTGTTGGAATATATCCGGGCACCCGCTATTTTTCCTTTCAATCCTTCACCCACAGTGCTGATCGGAATATTCTGCAACGCTTCCCCTCCTACTTTTGTAATAGCGGAAGTTACCGTACGCCGGGATTGGGTTCCATACCCCACAACAACGACTTCATCCAGCCCTACGGTCGAGACATTCAGCACCACGTTGAGACGTTCCTGATTCGTTATCCTTATCTCCTGAGGTTGAAATCCTACATAAGAAAATTCCAAAGTTGCTCCCTGAGGCACTTTTATTTCAAAATTACCCTCTATATCCGTGACTGTTCCGTGAGTAGTGCCTTTCACTACTACAGAAACACCCGGCAACGTTTCTCCTTCATTATCATGGACTACCCCGGTAACGGTTATTTCCTGTGCCATAAGGAAAGACAATGAAGTAAACAAGAAAATAAAAAAGGCTAAAAATCGACAATTTTTTCCCATCTTTGTAATGATTTTAAGATATCTGTGTTTTAAAATTATTGTAGAAAGGGGTACTATTTGCAGGATGTACCTCTTTCTCTATTTTCCCCAAAAACCGATTGCCTCCAGGTCTTTTCTGAGAGAATCGTATTCTTCTTTTTCAAACGGAGCAATGGGTAAACGACATTCTCCGCATGCGATCCCGATCAAATTCATAATAGCTTTTCCGCCTCTTACACCTCCCCCGTGTTGAATGATTACTTTTACAATTTCAATGGATTGCATCTGAAACGCCCGGGCTGCCTCAAGATCGCCTTCCTCCATCGCTTTCATGATATTCAAATACACCGAAGGCAGGTAATTGTACGTGCTTCCTACACCTGCTACCACGCCCAATGCCAACCCGCAAATAAGCACTTCATCGTACCCGTGCAATACTTCGAATGCCCCGCCATCAAGATGGATACAGTCCCCCATTTCCATCAGGTTGTTATGAGTGAATTTCACACCGGCCAGATTGGGAATCTCTTGTCTCCCCTCTTGCAGAAATTGGGCAACAGGTAAGCTAACCCCTGTCATCGAAGGCATGTTGTAATAATAGAAGGGCAGCTCGGAAGCGGCGGCTGCAACCGGTTTGAAAAAATCGACCAGGTCGCGTACCGACGCCGGCTTGAAAAAACCGGGAGCAATGGATCCGATTCCCCAGGCTCCTGCCTCCGCTGCATGGCGGGCAAGTTCCACCGACTCCCGTTGGCTATTGCTGCCCACGTGGGCAATTACCCTAACGTCTCCCTTGGAAGCCCTTATCCAATGTTCAAGGATCTGTTTTCTCTCCCCCGCGGTCAATGATGTAAATTCGCCGGTGGTTCCACACACGAACACTCCCGATATACCCGAATCGACAATATGCCGCGCGTATTGATCTATAACCGAATAATTAATATCGCCATTCGAATGCATGGGAGTAAAGGTTGCGGCAACCAACCCTTTTAGTCTCTGATAATTTTTCATTTTGATTTATTGATAATTAGTGTTTTATTAAGCGCTATCGCGAGATAGGCGGTGAGTTATTTCTCTAATGGTACAATCTGTCCTTCATATACGGAGGCTATTCTCATTCCGGGCTTTATTTCCCCGCTTGTAATGTAGAACCTGTTTTCACGCTTCGCGATATTGGTCGTGACCGGAACGGCAAAAGGCAAGATTTCCTCGTGAATGAACATGTGTAATACCCGATCATACACCCGGAGGATATTTTCAAATCCCGGGTGTTCGCAGGATCCGGGAAGTATTTTTGTTACACCTCCGAAAAAAATAATATCCTCTTTCCAAACAAGTGCCGTCCCTGCCATTACCGGAAATGTTCCTTGCAGCCGCGTCCATTCATTACGGCAAGGATCGTATCTATGCCCGTCCGTGAGTATCTCCAGATAACCGGACGAATTATAATTCCTTCCGCTGAACAGGTAAAAACCCCCGCCTTCTCCATTACCACCGGCAACACTCACTGCATAGCCCCGGGCACCGCCATCCCACGAAGGCAGTCTAATCCATCCTTTATCTTTATGATTCAGGTCCAGCATGAAAAAATGATTCGTCGCGTTTTCTTCGATCATTTTCTCCTGGCCCCCCGCAATATATATTCTGTTATTCAGCAACGCGCCCGTGGCATTCGCTAACGGCACAGGAAGTGATGGCCAATCGTGAGAAATCTTGAATGTCCCTCTCTCCTTGTAAATAAGAAACACGTCATCAAAACATTGTTGGGCATCGCATCCTCCTATACATAATACCCCTTCGGGCAATTGCACGGAAACGCCATAAGCAACAGCCCCCGGTAAGAAGTCGTTGATTATTCCCCATTGAAAATCCGGGCTCCCTGTATTCGCGTAATAGAGGCTCCGCTCCCAGTTCTTCCGTCCCCCTTCCCAGGGCATTTTTTGGGGAAAGTTAGCTCCGCCTGTAATGATTAGTTCATCACCTGCGAACCCGGAAAAAGCACCCGCAACACCGATATTTTTTTCAGTATGAGGGAACGCCGGAAGGGAATTCGCCGTATTCCACGCTATCTGCCATTTTAACCGCGGCGGCAATGACGTCTTACCGGTTGTATTTATAATGGATACACTGCTCATGGCAACCAGGAAAAATATTATTTTTTTATCGCCCATTTTTTTTGATCAATAGCATCATTTTTTTGTCGAATGAAAATCTTATAGACCTCGAAGTGCTGTGCAAGGGCTTTTCTATATCCTTCCTCATCATGGTTCTTCAAGTATTTCAATAAATCCTGATGAGTCACGATACGCCCTTCCTCGTTCAGTCGAATGTTTATCGGCGCTAAATACTCTTTAAATTTGTCCTTCACGAAGGTCATAACAGGATGAACAATGCTCTGGAATTCGGCAATTGTTTTATTCCCGGTTATCTGGTATAGTTTCGTGTGGAAAGTAAATTCACTGAAAGGAGCATATTCGTTGTTCTCGTACATGATACCCACCTTCACTATTTCCTCGAGGTCTTCTATATCCTCTGGTGTAATGTTTCTGAAAATATCATTGACAATTCCCAATTCCAAGGCGATTCTGAAACCCAAAATATCAAACAACGCGTCCTCGCTTAAAATACGAGGATCCACTACCCGCTTCATCCCTCCCAGGATAGACGGCTCCGAAAGAATCATCCCCCGCCGGGTGCGGGTTTCAATCATCCCCATCATTTTTAGCCGGCTCAATGCTTCCCGCAACACGCTCCTGGCTACCCCCAAGGCAGCGGACAGTTCCATCTCGTTCGGGATGTGATCTCCCTGTTGGAGATCTTTTTCTTTGAAATAGTTCAAGAGCTTCTCTTCTACCTGATCCACCAACGTAACCGAATTATTCTGGATTTTCAATTTTTCCATGTCCACGCTCTTTTATTTTATGGTATGTATTAATTATATGATTTGTCTGACAAATATACAGCGAATATTTTTTAATAAACAAAAAATAATTTGCATTTTAACTATTAAAGGCTATATTTTAACTTTAATTTGTGTATTTGGCTTTTCCAGGGATAATTCTTTAACTTTTGTGGTTAATGGGGAAGTCTGTCAGGGATTTCTCTCCCGCTCATCTCTTTCATGTATGATTGAATCATCAACCCTTCTTCACAAAACAGCTCCTGATTTACATTCAAGTCTGATTAAAAACCTATTTCTTCAGATATATTCTCTTGCTATATCAAATCTCTTAGTCCTTATATCATTTTGCCTGATTTATAAAATGGAAATAATGTTTTATTTTTGTAGAATAGAGTTGAAGGGCCGGAAAAATCATTAAAAACTGATCCTATCATCAACGTTTTCATTAAACTGAATGAGCAGAAGCAAGCCTGGTTGAACTATTCACGGGCGAGAACTATTCCAATAAGCGAGTACAGAGGCAAAACTTGTTTTGACTATGTTGAGCATAGAAATAGTGCAGCAATAATTGAAAACAATCAAATATATTGAACCGTCTAAAACAACAATATGGCTTTATCAGAGTGTCTAAGCATAACCTTACACAAGTTGCAGAAACCGGGAATAACAATTCTCTTATCCGTGTTCATGATCTGCACGCACAATGCCTGTGGTATCACCCGATCGGATAGATTAAAGATCGTAAAAACCACCTGCGGGTATCAACATAACCCGCTGTTGGTTGCCACAGCAACGCCTCATTTCGCATGGCAGATTCAATTGGGTAAAAAGAATCAGGCAACGCTCCAATCGGCCTACACCATTGAGATCTATACCCGTGTAAACGGGGAAGAGGTGAAGGTATGGAATTCAGGGAAAGTACAGTCTATCCAAAGTCAACGTGTTGAATATAACGGCACTGAAGCGCTTCTGGCAGAAAAAGAGTACCTATGGAGAGTGAGGATCTGGGACAGCAACGATACCCCCTCGCCATGGAGCGAACTCAACAGCTTCAGAATCTCGCCCGCAGACCTTAACACCGAGGCCAAATGGATCGGGGCGATCGACAAAAAAGATGCCAACATCCCTGAGGGAAGAATTTACCACGGGTTGGCTATCTCTTCGAAAGAAGGGAAGAGGTGGCAGCAAACCCACCCGCTCTCCAAAAGAAGCATCTACCTGAGAAAAGATTTTTCCATTGATAAGAAAATCGAGGATGCGATCATCTATGTCAGTGGTTTGGGGCACTACCAACTGACACTGAACGGGGAGAAGCTGGGAGATGCTCAGTTCGACCCGATGTGGAGCGATTACGACAAAACGATCTATTACAATGCGTACAACGTGACCGACCAGTTGGAAAACAATAACGCGATCGGCGTCCTGCTCGGGAATGGTTTTTTTAATCAACAGGGAGGGCGGTACGTGAAAATGCAGGTGAGTTTCGGCCCTCCCACCCTCCTGTTTAAAATGGCTATCACCTACGAAGATGGCACCTATGAGGAAATCTTCTCGGACGAGAGCTGGAAGTATTCCCCCAGCCCGCTTGTTTTCAACGACATGTACGGAGGGGAAGATTACGATGCACGGCTGGAACAGGAGGGGTGGGACAGGTACGGATTCGACGACTCCGCCTGGCAACCGGTAGTAGTACAGACGGCCCCCAATGGACAATTGAAACCCCAAACGACCGCTTCCGTCAAAATCATGGAGACCTACCCTGCCCAATCCGCAAGAAAAGTAGGCGACGCGTACGTGTTCGACATGGGACAGAATTTATCAGGGTATCCCCTTATAAAAATAAGGGGAAAAGCTGGCGATAAAATCCGGTTGACGGTGGGAGAAAATATCCACGAAGACGGGTCGGTGAACCAATCTCAATCGGGATCACCCTATTATTACGAGTATATCCTGAAGGGAGGAACCGAAGAGGTGTGGCACCCCCGGTTCACGTACTACGGTTACCGGTACATCCAGATAGAGGGGGCCAAGCCGGAAAAGGGAGCCGGTCTCCAACCCGGTAACTCCAACAATGACGAAGAGTCGCGACTCATCAGCCATCCTGATGATCCACGGGATATACCTCTGCTAACAGCAATACAATCCTGTTTTGTCTATAATTCCACCCCTCAAACAGGCCGTTTTCATTGTTCGAACGAAATATTCAATAACGCCTACCAGCTCATCATCAACGCGATAAAAAGCAATATGCACGCGGTGTTTACCGATTGTCCCCATCGTGAGAAGCTCGGTTGGCTGGAACAAGTGCACCTCAACGGCCCGGGATTATTCTACAATTTCGATCTTACCACGTTCGCGCCGAAGATCATGCAGGACATTCGCGATGCACAACAACCAAACGGGTTGGTACCCGATATCGCGCCCGAGTACGTGGTTTTCGAAGGGGGATTCAGGGACTCGCCCGAGTGGGGAAGCACGGCCGTGATCCTGCCCTTCATGTATTATCAATTCTACGGCGATAACTCCCTGATCACGAAATACTACGATGTAATGAAAAGATACGTCGATTACCTTTCTTCCACCGCTACCGACCATATCGTGTCGCACGGGCTGGGTGACTGGTGCGACTACCGGGAGGACAAGCCTTATGGGGTATCGCATAACACGCCCGTACCATTATCCGCATCCGCCCACTATTACATGGTAGTCGATTACCTGGCACAAGCCGCGAAGATAGTGGGAAACCCCGAAGATCATGCCCGGTATACCGCGTTAAGGGAGAAGGTGAAGGCCGCATTCAACCGGAAGTTCTTCGATGAACAAACCAATCGGTACGGGAGTGGGAGCCAGGCTTCAAACGCTATGCCATTATTTGCAGGAATTGTGGAGCCCCGGCACAAACAAGCCGTTCTGGATAATTTAATAAAGGATATAAAAGAGAAAGGATACCGGCTCTCCACAGGTGACGTCGGAAACAGATACCTGTTCCAAACGTTGGCCGATAACGGGTTAAATGAGATCATGTACAAAATGCATAATCACAGGGAAGTGCCGGGGTACGGGTTTCAATTGCAATTCGGGGCCACCACCCTCACCGAACTGTGGGATCCGAGAGCAGGTGCCTCATGGAATCATTTCATGATGGGGCAGATCGTGGAGTGGTTCTATAAATCGCTGGCAGGAATAACGACAGATGATCACAGCGGTTTCCGTAACATCGTCATCGCACCGAAGCCGGTCGGAGACCTGAAATTTGTGGAAGCATCCTACGATACATTGTATGGAACGATCTCCGTCAATTGGAGAATCAATGGCGACCAGTTCAAAATGGACCTGTCTGTTCCGCACAATTGCACAGCCAAAGTGTATCTTCCGCAGAAAAATAGTTATCAGACCGTTGGGAGCGGACATCATTCGTTTACCACAACATTGACAATGAATTAATATGATAAGATGAAGGTGTATATGATTTGTGGATGTGATGATGTGTTGATGTGTTGATGTGTTGATTTATTAGCCTCATTCAAGCTGGGTCAATCTTCTTCAATCTGAATCAGTAAATCTACAAATCGATAAATCGTCTTGGTTCTTTATTCTAAAACAGTCTTTTTATTATGGGAAAATTGTACAGATTCATCATCCTACTTATACTCCTCATGTTCAGCTATTTTCTGAAAGGTGAATCATCTTCCTTGCCGGTCGATCTGAAAACCGACCATCTGGAAAATCCCCTCGGCATAGATAACCCTAACCCCAGATTGGCATGGAGGATTGAGGACAACAGGCAGGGAGCACGGCAGTCCGCCTACAGGGTCATTGTCGGTACCGATTCCCTGAAAGTACTTAACGGGGAAGGCGATATATGGGATTCCGGAAGGATGGACTCAGACCGGCAACTCATTACCTATGAGGGAAACAGCCTCGCACCTTTCACAAGATATTACTGGAAGGTGATGATATGGGATGCAGGACAGAATGAAAGCGTCTCCGGTATCCAATCCTTCGAAACCGGAATAATGAAAATCAGCCACTGGCAGGGTGACTGGATCAGTGACGGGAGGGATATCCATTATGCACCCGCTCCCTGGTTCCGTAAAAAATTCCAAACCGGCAAAGAGATCGCATCGGCCCGTGTATATATCGCCGTCGCCGGATTGTATGAACTCTATATCAACGGCGAAAAGATAGGCAACCAGCGCCTCGATCCGATGTACACCCGCTTTGACAGAAGAAATCTTTACGTCACCCACGACGTGACCGCTCAGCTGCAGAAGGGAGAAAATGCCATTGGGGTGATCCTCGGCAACGGTTGGTATAACCATCAGTCAATGGCCGTATGGGATTTTCACCGGGCCCCCTGGCGTAACCGCCCCGCTTTCTGTCTCGACCTGCGAATCACCTATGCCGATGGCACTGTGGAGACCATCCCCACTAACCTGAGCTGGAAAAAATCGGACAGCCCGGTGATCTTTAACAGCATCTACACAGGGGAGCATTACGACGCACGGTTAGAACAAGAGGGATGGAGCGAACCGGGGTTCGATGATTCACAATGGCAGGGAGTGGGATTACGCTCCACCCCCTCGCAAAACATTACTGCGCAACAGTTAAGACCGATCCGGAATGTGTTGACAATCCCTGCTAAATCCCTCAACAAGATAGATGAAAAGACCTATGTGTACGACTTCGGGCAAAATATGTCGGGAGTAACCAGGATAAAGGTCGCCGGTGAAGAAGGCACGGAACTGCGGATAAAGCATGGAGAACGCCTGAATGACAACGGACGGATCGATATGTCCAACATCGATGTGTATTACCGGGGAGACCGGGAAAAAGATCCTTTCCAGACCGATATATTGATATTGAGCGGAAAGGGAGAGGATGAGTTTATGGCTCGCTTCAACTACAAAGGATTCCGTTATGTGGAAGTGACCAGCAGTAAACCGATCAGGCTGGATAAAAATAACCTGACTGCTTATTTTATGCACAGTGATGTTCCACCAATCGGGAAAATTGAAACTTCAAGTGACCTTATCAACAAATTATGGTGGGCAACGAATAATGCCTATCTGTCGAACCTGATGGGTTATCCCACCGATTGCCCGCAACGCGAAAAGAACGGTTGGACCGGTGATGGTCATTTTGCGGTCGAAACGGCATTGTACAATTTCGATGGTATCACCGTATATGAGAAATGGCTGGCCGACCACCGGGACGAGCAACAACCCAATGGAGTATTACCCGACATTATTCCCACAGGAGGATGGGGATATGGTACCCACAACGGATTGGACTGGACCAGTACAATTGCCATTATTCCCTGGGAAATATATAAATTTTACGGCGACGCCAAACTATTGGCAGACTGCTATGATAATATCAAACGGTATGTGGATTACGTGGATCGTACAAGCCCTGAAGGTCTCACCTCCTGGGGACGGGGTGATTGGGTGCCGGTGAAATCACGCTCCAACCTGGAGTTGACTTCCTCCGTCTATTTCTATGTAGATACGAAAATCATGGCTGAAGCTGCGAAACTATTCGGAAAAGGAACGGATCATCAGTATTACTCCGCATTGGCAGAGAAAATCAAAAATGCGATCAACAAGAAATACCTGGATCGCGAAGCCGGCATTTACGCCAGTGGAACCCAAACCGAATTAAGTGTGCCGTTGCAATGGAAAGTGGTACCGGAAGACATGATACCTCAAGTTGCACGAAATCTTGCAAAGAAAGTGGAAGAAGCCGGTTTCCACCTGGATGTGGGGGTATTGGGAGCCAAAGCTATTTTAAATGCATTAAGTGAAAACGGCTATCCCGAGGTGGCCTATAAGGTAGCTGTGCAGGACACTTATCCCTCCTGGGGCTGGTGGATCGTGAACGGGGCCACCACCCTGCTCGAGAACTGGGATCTGGATGCCGGGCGGGATATCTCCGACAATCACATGATGTTCGGTGAGATCGGCGCATGGTTCTTCAAAGGCCTGGGCGGTATCTTTCCCGATGTCGCACAACCCGGATTCAAACATATTATCCTGCGTCCTAATTTCATGAAGGATCTGGAACAGTTCGAAGCTCAATTCAATTCTCCGTACGGATTAATCCTTTCCCGATGGAAATGGGAAAAAGGAAAGATAAATTATCGGGCTGTAGTACCTGCCAACAGCAGTGCCACCTTGTATCTCCCCGATGATGTGGAAGGGAACAAATTATTGGAGCTGGATGCGGGAACGCATCACTTTACATTTACCATAAAATGACTAATGTGCCAATGTGAAGAATGTAAATAATAATTTCATAATTTAATGGTTGGAAGATTTAGTGGTTAAATAATGAATTACAATTTGATGTAATCAAACCCAAAATAAAATAATTTTTCAATTATCTTTATTCTTTGTTCTTTACTCTTTATTCTAAACAAATGAAACGAATAATCTTTTTTCTGACCTTTCTGACTCTTAGCGTTATAACCGTTTTGGGAAACAAACAATCATCGGTGATACCCGTCAATCTCACCTGCGAATACCTGACGAACCCGACCGGTCTGGATGTAGCATATCCACGTTTCAGTTGGATACTGCAGCCAACGGACAAATCCGCTTACGGACAGCGACAAACGGCGTACCGTATTCTCGTGAGTAATTCCATAAAGACACTGGCTAAGAACCAAGGTGACATATGGAATTCGGGCTGGGTGCAGTCGGATGATATGCAACTGGTCGAATACAACGGCAAACCGCTACGATCTGATGAGAAGTATTTCTGGAAAGTAGCCGTAAAGGATGAAAAGGGCATTGAATCGGGTTACAGCAAGGTAGCCGGGTGGAGTACAGGATTGTTCTCACAGGAAGAATGGACAGCGAAGTGGATCGGCACGAACGAAGCATACAATCCGATGCAAGGGCCCAATAAGATGTACGATCCATGGTTCCGGAAAACTTTCAGTTTAAAGGAAAAGCCGTCTAAAGCGACACTGTTTGTCGCATCGGTAGGATATCATGAAGTATATGTCAACGGAAAAAAAATAGACGATCACGTACTTGCACCGGCAGTAACGGATCACACCAAAAGGGCCCGTTACATTGCCTACGATATTGCCACCGCACTCACACCCGGCACAAACGTCATTGCTCTATGGCTGGGAACCTCCTGGTCTATTTTCGGACCTTATGCAACATCCGATAAACCCCGCGCTCCCCTCGTGATCGCCCAGACAGACATCTACGGTAAAAACAACCAAAAACCAGTGAGGATCATTACCGATGAGTCATGGAAAACGCACCCCAGTCCCAATAAGCTGATCGGAAACTGGGGGTTCGGAGTAGGCGGATACGGAGGCGAGATCTGGGATGCCGGCAAAGAGGTGAAAGGGTGGAACCTGGCAACCTTGAATGACCGCGACTGGAAAAATGCCAGCGTGTACACCCCGGCGCTGAACCTATCGGCGCAGAGAGTAGAGACCAATAACCTGATCGATGAGATTCACCCCGTCGCTGTCAAATCCCGCCCTGATGGCACTTATCGGGTAGATTTGGGTGTGAATTTTGCGGGATGGACACATATTCCCGTAGAGGGTAATCCCGGAGATACCGTCTATTTCCTGTTTTCGGAAAGAGAGCAGGATGATATGACGTTCGGGTTAATGAACGCTTACGTGATCGGCGCTTCGGGAAAAGGAACCTTTGAAAACCGGTTCAATTACAGTTCGGGAAGATGGGTCACGATCAAAGGGTTGAAATCGGCTCCGCGAAAAGAGGATATCAAAGGTTGGATGGTGCGCACCGGTTTCCAAGATGCGGCCCGGTTCGAATGTTCCGATCCGTTGCAGAACTGGATCTACAATACCGTGAAGTGGACATTTGAGAATCTGTCGCTTGGCGGATTTATCGTCGACTGTCCGCAACGCGAACGGTTCGGATACGGGGGTGATGCGCATGCCACTTCCGAAACCGGCCTACTCAATTACAAGCTGGGCGCTTTCTATAACAAATGGCTGGAAGACTGGCGTGATGTGCAGGGAACAGAGCCGATGACAGGGAATATGAACAATCCGGAGTGGGCACGCAAACAAGAAGGAAGCGGCAGGAGACTGGGGGGAGGCATACTGCCCCAGACAGCGCCTACCTATCATGGCGGCGGCGGCCCTGCATGGGGCGGAATAGTGGTCACCCTCCCGTGGTTCATGTATCAATACCACGGCGATATGCGGGTTCTCGAAGAAAATTTCGAAATGGTCAAAGGATGGTTGGAGTTCCTGGATACCCACGTGGAGAACGATATGCTCAAACGGTATGGCGCTCAGTGGGATTTTCTGGGCGACTGGCTCTGGCCGGGAGCAACAGCAGAGGGAATGAATAATTATTCCGATGAAAACATTTTTTTCAACAACTGCTACTGGGTATATAACCTGAAAACGGCAGTACAGATCGCAAGGGTAATCGGAAGAACCGAAGAAGCGGATCAATGGGCACGCCAGGCGGAACGGTCGGCAAAAGCTATTCATGCGAAATATTACCACCCGGATGATCATAACTACTCCGACAGCTCGATGCGAAGCCTTGCAGCTGCCCTGTACGGCGATATCATGCCGGCAGAACTGCGCCCGAAGGTGATGGAGAGGCTGGCGGATGAAATCCTTGTCAACCGGAATGGACATATAGACGTGGGGATTACCGGAGGAGCGATGCTTTTTAAAGTATTGCGCGAAGAAGGACGAAACGATCTCATCTATTCCATGACATCCCAAACCACTTATCCGGGTTGGGGACTTATGCGCGACAGCGGCGCCACTACCATTTGGGAGATGTGGGAAAAAGATCTTCCGGGGCACTCACTGCTGCACAGTTCCTATCTCTACCCCGGTGCGTGGTATATCGATGGTTTGGCCGGCATCCGGAAAGATGCGGATGTTCCCGGCTTCAGAAAATTTGAGATACGGGTGCCGCAACTCACCGAAACACCAATTTCCGGCGCAAAAGCTTCGTTCGACTCCCCCGCGGGGTTGATCGAATCGTCCTGGAACCGGGAAAACGGCAAGACAGAATTAAACGTAACCATACCGCCCAATTGCATGGCAACAGTCCTGTTTCCCGATGACAACGGAAAAGCCGTACGTGTAATAAACGCTGAACATGTAAAAGAAACAGGCAGGAAAGACGGATATATCCTCTTTGAGATCCCGGCGGGAAGGTATCGATTTAATGATTAGATAATGTGATGATGTGCCAATGTGAATAATGTGAAAAAAGGATAGTGTGCTTCGCACGATAAGGGATAGCGATGATTAAGTTTTTAGTTTTTCACTTTTAGTTTTCATTGTCTTGGCTCTTGTATCTAAATGTCTTTGTTCTTTACTCTTTGTTCTTTGTTCTTTACTCTTTACTCTAAATAAAAACATATGAAACACGCTTATTTTTTAATCGGACTTATACTGGCCACGCTAATGGCCGGATGTCAGGGAGCAGCGGTGAAAGTAGCCTCCCCGAAAGTGGAAATGCAGGAAAACCCGCAGGGATTGGGAACATCAACACCCCGGTTCTCGTGGCAAATTAATTCCGGCAAACCCGATCTACGACAGGAAGCATACCGCATCCAGGTTGCCCGGTCGGAAAAGGATCTGAAAAAAGGAGAGAATCTGTTATGGGATTCGGGAATCGTTACAGGTGGGGAGTCGGTACTTATTCCCTATGAAGGCGAAGCGCTTGCTTCAAAAGGAATATATTACTGGCGGGTAAAAGTAACCACTAACCAGGGAGATACGGGTTGGAGCACAGCCAATCACTGGTCGATGACCTTTCTCGAGGCATCCGACTGGCAAGCCAAATGGATCGGCGAAGATACATTCTCTAACCCCGGCGAGACAGACAAGGGAAATACCCGCCTGGCTGCCCGCTATCTACGGAAACCATTCGACAGTAAACACAAAGTAGAACGCGCCGTACTCTACATTTCAGGATTAGGTGTATACGAAGCTTATATAAACGGAGAACGCGTTTCGGACGATGTCCTCTCCCCCACGGTCTCATGGTATCCCGAAAAAGTATATTACAACGTCTATGATGTTACCTCCCTTATCCGGAAAGACAACAATGTGTTGGGTGTAAAACTGGGCAATGGCCGCTTTTTCGGCATGCGGGAATCATGGAGCCAGGTCTTCGGATCACCTCGCCTGCTGGCGCAATTGGAAATCGAATACAGCGACGGTTCAACCGACATCATTGTCAGCGACGAATCATGGAAAGTCATCTCCAAAGGACCCATCATCGCCAATAACGAATTCGACGGGGAGGAATACGACGCCCGTCTGGAACTTCCCGGGTGGGATAAGAACCATTATGATGACGCCGCATGGAAGCAGGCCGATATAATGACCGCACCCGAAGGAATACTCACCGTACAGCCCAATCCGAACATCCGGGTACAGGATGAACTGACGCCCCTAGCCATCACAAAACTACCCGACGGGAAATTTATACTGGATATGGGACAGAATATGGTGGGATGGATAAAGATCAACCGCTTGAAAGGTAAAAAGGATCAGCCCGTCACCCTCCGGTTTGCGGAAATACTCAATCCTGACGGTACCCTCTATCTGGCAAACCTCCGGAGTGCAAAGGTAACCGATATCTATACGCCTTCAAAAGACGGGGATTTTAGTTGGGAGCCTTCTTTCGTCTTCCATGGCTTCCGTTTCGTGGAGATCTCGGGGTTGGATTACCAACCGGCACCGACCGATTTCACCGGCAGGGTCATCTATGACCAAATGGAAATGACCGGAAAATTCGAAACATCCGACGAAACCATCAATCAGATATTCAAAAACGCCTATTGGGGTATCCGCGGGAACTACAGGGGTATGCCTACCGACTGTCCGCAACGCGACGAGCGCCAGGGTTGGCTGGGCGACCGGGCGACCGGCTGTTTCGGGGAAGCGTTCGTGTTTAACAATGCCCTGCTTTACGGCAAATGGTTGCAGGACATCGAAGATTCCCAAAACCCGGAGGGAAGCATCTCGGTAGTCTCCCCCCGCTACTGGACGATCTACAACGACGACGTGACCTGGCCTGCCGCCTATTTTTACGGGGCAAAGATGCTGTGGCAGCAGTATGGAGATATGGAGCCGATAAAAAGACATTATTCCTCCATGAAACGCTATCTGGAACGCATTCAACAGGTATCGATGCAGGATTACATCCTTACAAAAGACACCTATGGCGACTGGTGCATGCCGCCCGAATCGCAGGAACTTATCCATTCGCAGGATCCTTCCCGGAAAACAGCCGGAGCCGTTTTAAGCACCACCGTGTACTACAGCCTACTGAACCTGATGACCGAATTCGCCCAACTCACCGGTAACACGGGAGATATAGCAGGATATAAAGAGTTGGCATCGAAGATCAGAGAGGCTTACAATACCCGTTTTTTCAATGCCGATTCGGCTCTTTATGACAATAATACCGTTACGGCCAATATCCTTTCGCTTCGCTTAGGGATGGTTCCCGAGGGATATGAACAAAAGGTATTCGATAATATTGTGAAAAAGACCGAGGTAGATTTCAACGGCCATGTAAGTACAGGGGTACTGGGAATACAACACCTTATGCGGGGACTGACAGAACAGGGGAATGTGGATCTGGCCTACAGTATCGTCACCAACCGGACCTATCCCAGTTGGGGATATATGATCGAAAAAGGGGCGACCACCATTTGGGAACTATGGAACGGAGATACGGCCGATCCGGCGATGAACTCCGCCAATCATGTGATGCTGCTGGGAGATCTGCTTATCTGGTTTTACGAGGATCTGGCAGGGATCAGAAACCATCCCGAAAGTGTAGCGTATAAAAAACTGTTGATGGAGCCGAAATTCCCCCAAGGATTGTCGCACGTAAAAGCCACCTATAAATCGGTTTACGGAGAGATAAAAAGTGAATGGCGGAAGGAAAACGAAACATTCAGTTGGGATATCACCCTACCCGGAAATACTTCGGCGATTGTCAGGCTGCCAAAAGAGCTGAACATGTCGGCGCCCGCGGGGGAAGGCGTAAGGAATGTTACGGAAACGGATACCGGAATTGAAATAGAACTAGGCTCCGGGAATTACCACCTGGCCGGCAAATAAAACCGGTTTAGAAATTGAATTGGAAGCCGGAAGTTACTCTTTCCGGCAGACAAATTTGTCATTTCTCATACAAAAACCGCAGAAAACCATCTCCTCGTCAAGGGAGGTGGTTTTTTGTTATTTGGTTCTAAAACAAATTGACCGTAAATTATATTTTTTTAATATTTTCTTTGTTAAAAAAATTGGTTTTTAAAAATATTGTTTGATTATTGCAATTCGTTTCATTTTTGAAACGAGAAAGGATAATTTTTATGGATGATTATCCGGGAATTTTGTTATAAGTCCCTTTTTCGCCGTATAATAGTTGAGATACGGTGTTTGAGTTCTGTTTGGGTCATTCAGTCCACCCAATTTGTCTCCCTTCATCCTATAGTATTGCCTTAATTACAGATTATTTAATCTATTCAAACCACCACAGTAAGGTAAATTTTACAATTACATCAAATTTACAAATCATGAAAGCAAAAAACAACCACCGGACTTTTTTTAGGCTCGTATTATCATGCCTCTGCATCCTTATCTTCTCGTGCGAAGGAGACACGATAGATCCCGATAAGGGCGGAAGGGCTCTTCAGCTACAAGCAGAGATATATGGGTTAAAAACCCGTGTCTCCGACTCCTCCTGGGAAAAAGATGACGCCATTGGCGTTTATATGGTAAAAGCAGGGCAACCGCTCAATTCTTCCGCCCTCCGTCAAAATGTAAAATATGTGACTTCCGGCTCCTCATCTTTCGCACCGGCCAACGAAGCGGAAGAGATTATTCTTCCTTTCGACGAATCCAATGTTGATTTCATCAGCTATTACCCTTATCGGGAAGATATAGGCAACTTCTCCTATCCTATTGATTTGAGTAATCAGTCGGTGCAGGCTGCTATCGACCTTATGTACTCCAACAATGCAAAAAACTTCAATTCGAAAAATCCGAACGTACAAATGCAGTTTTCCCATCAGTTATCCAAAATTGTATTGAATATCGGTCAGGATGAATCGATCAATTTGAACGACCTGTCGGTAATCATTACCCATGCCGCTACCCGAGCCACGTTCGACCTGGGTACAGGCACACTCTCTCCTGCCTCTGAGCGAGGGGATATCCAACTCAGAGTGAATAACGACGGTTCGGTTGCCGAGGCGATCCTGTTGCCGGAAGCCGATTTGTCGGGAATGTATCTGTGGTTTATTATCGGAGAAGAAACTGAAGTGTATAATTTTCCTTTGGTTGATGCCATTGAGATCAATGCTTTCGAGAAAGCGACCAAATATACCTATAACGTCACCCTGTTTACCGAAAAAATAGTCGCCGTTACGGAAAGCAATATCACAGCGTGGATCGATGGGCCGTCAGCAGACGTGCAAGCGGACCGCACCACCGAAACGCCACCCCTCATCGAGGGATCGAAGAAGGATCCTTACACCGTAGCGGAGGCACAAGCCAATCAGGGAAAAACAGGTGTATGGGTAGAAGGATTTATTGTAGGATCATTCAGCAATTCAATCACTAATTTTATACCCGGTGTGGAGGGTGCGGTAGCAAGTAATATCGCTTTAGCGAATATTCCGGGCGAAACCGATACCGACAAAATGATCCCGGTACAATTGCCTTCATCGGGAGCCATCAGAGCCGCATTGAATATACCCGGCAACCCAGATAATATTAATAAGATGGTAATAATCAAAGGTGATCTGGCAAACTATTTTTCCGTCCCCGGCCTAAGAGAACTCGAAGAATACGTTTTGATAGGATCAGAACCCTAAAGATTGAGAAAAATGGTACGATTTATCAATCCGTTTACCGACGTGGGATTTAAAAAGATCTTCGGCCAGGAGATCAGCAAAGAGTTGATTATCGACTTTTTGAACGACCTGCTGGAAGGAGAGAGAAGTATCAGAGATATCCGTTTCCTCGACAAGGAACTTTTGCCGGAATTCGAAGGGGACCGTGGGACTATTTACGATATTTATTGTACCACTGAGAGTGGTGAATACTTCATCGTGGAGATGCAAAATATCCGTCAGGTTCAGTTTGCCGACCGAGCATTGTATTACCTTTCGCAGACGATTGCCCGACAGGGTCAACAGGGAGGAAAGTGGCTGTTTGACCTGAATGCGGTATACGGGGTATTTTTTATGAATTTCCGTTTGCATGACACCCCGAATAAACTGCGCACCGACATTATCCTGTCCGACCGGGAGACGCATGAACAATTCAGCGACAAGCTGCGTTTTATCTTTATAGAACTTCCCTCTTTCGCCAAAGAGGAAAGGGAATGTAAAACAGATTTTGAACGATGGATTTACGTATTGAAGAATATGGAAACACTGGAAAGAATACCATTCAAGGCCCGTAAGGCGGTCTTTGAAAAGCTGGAACAGATAGCCGACATCGCCTCGATGAGCAAAGAGGAGCGCGAGAGATATGACGAGAGTATCAAAGTCTATCGCGACCATCTGGCTACCCTCGCCTATGCCGAGCAGAAAGGCAGGGAAGAAGGCAGAGAAGAAGGTGAAAGGAATAAACAACTGGCAATCGCCCGGAACCTGAAAACTGAAGGAATACCGGTTGGCATTATTTCCAAAGCCACCGGCCTTTCCGTTGAAGAAATCGAAAAACTGTAAAAAAACTACAGTTTCCATTTTAATTTCAAAAAGGGTTTGATGGGAGTATCAAACCCTTTTCGCATCAAATCAAGCCCGCAATCAATATAATCCTAACATTGATCGCTTCTGAAACGAGTATATAATTCGCTCCACACAATGGCATGACCACTATTTAAACTCCTTCCACATAAGAAGTGCCCGGGCAATGGCATTTTCCACCAAAGGCCCCATGATGGCGTATCCCTCTTTGTTGGGATGCACACCGTCTTCCGACAGTTCTTTCGGCAACCCGTCGCGTTCATCGGCCATGGCGGAAAAGAAATCGCAATAGACAGCTCCCCTTGTACCGGCATACTGTTTTATCCGTTTGTTCAGTTCCACAATCTTAGGAGCCGGTTCCAGACCGGGGCGCCAGGGAAACTCATATGCCGGAAGAACGGAGCACAGCACCACCTGTATACCGTGTGCCTGCGCCAGCTCCGTCATAGAGTGGATATTGTCTTCGATCATCTCCAGCGTCGACGGACCTGTATTACCTGCGATATCATTTGTACCGGCCAGGATCACCACTACTTTAGGCCATAATTTGAGTACATCCTGACGAAAACGGAGCAGCATCTGCGGCGTGGTCTGTCCGCTAATACCCCGATTGATATAGGGGCGGCCGTCAAAAAACTCAGGTACCTTTTCTATCCAGCCCTGCGTAATTGAGTTACCCATAAAGACCACCCGGTCGTCACACGTCCTGGCGGCTCCCAACTTTACATTCTCTTCCCTAAAACGGCTCAGGTTCGCCCAATCCTGGGCCTCGGCCAAAAATATACCACCCATCATGAATACCAATGCAAGAAATATTTTTTTCACCTTCATCCTATTTATATTTTTTAATTATAATAAATCTCATTTTCGAATGTCAAAAATAGTTATTAATTGTTGATCCGGAGCAGGATTCATCGACTTATTTGAATGGTATATCGATTTTTAGACCTAAAAAAAACTAAAAACAGTCTCAGGGTTACTTTTTCTCTACTTTAATAGGTACTTTTGAGAGATTTTTTTGCGCACGGATATAGAGCAAAGGATAAGAAAAGATATTGTATTTGAGGTGACGATTTATTAATCTGTTAACGGGTTAATGTACCCATGTGGTAATGCGCGCTACAAAGGTCAACCGGCAAAAAAAAGTAACACAATTATATGAACAGAAAAACAAAAATAATTGTATTTGCCTCCATCGCAGTGGTGATTCTGGGGATGGCATTCTTCCCAAAGATCAAACAACTTTTTACATCCGGTGGGCAGGACGATGCTCCCGCTCAGCGTGGTGCGGCCGGGGAAGCCGGCAGGTCGGCACTCATGGTAAACGCGACCGTACTGAAACCCCAAACATTGAACAATATGTTCCGGATCACAGGGATTTTGCTACCGGACGAGGAGGTTGACCTCACTTTCGAGTCGGCAGGAAAGATAACCGATATCTATTTCGAGGAGGGTTCCTATGTGCAAGAGGGAGCATTATTGGCAAAGGTAAACGATGCTCCGTTACAGGCCGAACTCAAGAAACTCGAAGCCCAGTTGCCGCTGGCAGAAGACAGGCTGTATCGGCAACAGACGCTCCTTGAGAAAGATGCCATCAGTCAGGAAACATATCAATCGGTCGCTACCCAGCTAGAAACACTGAAAGCCGATATAGATCTGGTGAAAGCACGTATCCGGCAGACTGAACTGAGAGCCCCTTTCAACGGAATGATCGGGTTAAGACAAGTGAGCGAAGGAGCCTACGCTTCATCATCGGTAGTGGTAACCAATCTCACCAAAATCTCCCCCCTGAAAGTCGAATTCTCTCTTACCCAGAATTTTGTAAATATGATCCAACCGGGAACGGAAATTTCTTTCACGGTGGAAAATGACCTGACAGTATACAATGCTACGGTTTACGCCATAGAATCCCGGTTAGATGTACAAACGCTCAACCTCTTTGCGCGCGCCCGCTATCCCAATACCGACGGGAGAATTAAACCGGGTCAGTCCGCCAGCGTCCGGATCAATCTGGATCAGATCGACAATGCTATCGTCATCCCGAGTATTTCCAGCATCAAGGAGATGGGTCGTGATATTGCCTATCTGTATAACAACGGCAGGGCAAGGGAGGTGGAGATTATTACAGGTATGCGTACATCCGCGTCGGTTGAAGTGATCGACGGTCTGAATATCGGCGACACGCTTCTGACCACCGGTGTAATGCAGTTACGAAACGGCATGCCGGTGCAGATCGGCCAGATGGTTGAAAACAGAGCAGATTAACGAGATGAACTTATCGGAATTAAGTATAAAACGGCCTGTTCTGGCCACGGTGATGGTGCTGATCATCATCATCTTCGGCCTGATCGGCTACACCAGTCTTCCCGTCCGGGAATACCCCAACGTGGACAATCCCATCATTACCGTACAGGTATCCTATCCGGGCGCCAATGCGGAGGTGATCGAGAACCAGATCACGGAACCGCTGGAACAGAATATCAACGGTATTCCGGGAATCCGTTCGCTCATGAGCCAGAGTAGCCAGGGCAGTTCACGGATCACCGTGGAGTTTGAGTTGAGCGTGGATATGGAGACTGCCGCAAACGACGTGAGGGATAAAGTCTCTATCGCGCAAAGATACCTGCCCCGCGATGTCGATCCACCCACGGTATCAAAAGCCGATGCCGACTCCGATCCCATCATGCAAATCACCATACAGAGCCCTGTCCGATCAATGCTGGAACTCTCGGAAATCGCCGATCTCACTGTAAAAGAACGGCTGCAAACTATTTCCAACGTAAGCGCCGTGGAAATCTGGGGTGAATACCGGTACGCCATGCGTCTGTGGCTCGATCCCCTCAGGATGGCCGCATACAATATCACACCCATAGATATTAAAAATGCACTGGACAGGGAAAACATAGAACTTCCCGCCGGGAGCATTGAGGGCGACCATATAGCACAATCCATACGTACTATGGGATTGATGCAGACGCCGGAAGATTTCAACAATCTGATCCTGGTGGAGAATGACTTCCGTATTGTGCGCTTCCGCGATGTGGGATATGCCGAGCTGGATGCGGCCAACCGCCAGAATATCCTCAAAAGGAACGGAGTGCCTATGGTAAGCTGCGTGATCATCCCGCAACCGGGCGCCAACCATATCAGTATTGCCGACGAGGTAAGGGTCCGTATGGAACAAATGCGCAAAGACCTTCCCGAAGATGTGACCATTGACGTGGCATTCGATAACACCAAATTTATAAGGGCCTCTATCAGTGAGGTAGAGAGTCCCGTGGTCATCGCCTTCATTCTGGTCGTAGCCATCATCTTTATTTTCTTAAGGAACTGGCGCGTAACGCTGATCCCCGCATTGGTGATCCCTATCTCGCTCATCGGCATCTTTTTTGTGATGTACCTGGCGGGATTCTCCATCAACGTATTATCGATGTTGGCAGTGGTACTGGCGGTAGGGCTTGTAGTGGATGACGCCATCGTGGTGACTGAGAACATCTTTCAGAAAGTAGAGAGTGGAATGGATCCGGAGGAAGCATCCATCATGGGATCCAAGGAGATATTCTTTGCCGTGATCTCCACCACCATTACGCTGGTGGCGATATTTTTCCCGATTGTTTTTCTGGAAGGGATGACGGGCCGATTATTCCGCGAATTCAGTATTGTGATTTCCGGTGCGGTGCTTATCTCCTCTTTTGCCGCCTTATCTTTTGTGCCGATGCTTTCATCCAAAATGCTCACCAGGAGACGGGAAAAGAGTAAACTTTACAAAAAGACCGACAAGTTCTTCGATGGCATGAACCGGTTTTATGACAGATCGTTACATTCATTCCTGCGTCGCAAATGGCTGGTCCTGCCTGTCATCATCGTTTCCGGACTGTTTATCGTCCTTTTCTGGAATATGATCCCCGCGGAGATGGCTCCTTTAGAAGACCGCTCCGTAGTGATGGTCAGAAGCTCCGCTCCGGAAGGGGCTACCTACGAATTTATCAGGGACTATACCGACCGTATCTCAGACATAGCCGATTCTGTCGCCCCCGAAAAGGAATCGAACATCACCATGACCCGCGGCAGTTTCGGTATGGTACGCTTAGTTTTGCCCGATATGAATCAACGTGAACGCAGCCAGATGGAAATAGCCGATGCCCTTACCCTTGCCGTAAGGGATGAGACCGCCGCCCGCGCTTTCGTGCAGCAACAATCCACCTTCGGCGGCCGCCGTGCCGGCATGCCCATACGGTATGTATTACAGGCACCCAATATTGAAAAATTGCAGGAGTTTATTCCTCCTTTTATGGAGAGGATGAACGCAAGTCCCTACTTCCAGATGAGTGACGTAGACCTGAAGTTTACCAAACCGGAGACACGGATAATCATCGACCGCGACAAAGCGGCCATGTTAGGGGTAAGTACCCGTGACATCGGCCAAACCCTGCAATATGCGCTCAGCGGCCAGCGGATGGGTTATTTTTATATGAACGGTAAACAGTATGAGATCCTGGGTGAGATCAACCGTCAGCAACGCAACACGCCGGTCGACCTGAAAACCATATACATCAAAAACTCCGCCGGCCAGATGATCCAGATGGACAATCTGGTAAAGCTTGAAGAGTCGGTCGCCCCACCCCAACTCTACCGCTACAACCGCTTCAATTCCGCTACCATCTCGGCAGGGATAGCACCGGGTTATTCACTGGGAGAAGGGTTGGAAGAAATGGACCGGATCGCTGCCGATGTGCTGGACGACACCTTCAGGACCGCCCTGGAAGGCGAATCCAGAAATTTCCGGGAGAGTTCCTCCAGCCTGCTTTTTGCTTTTGCACTGGCCATCGTGTTGATCTTCCTCGTGATGGCTGCGCAGTTCGAAAGTTTCAAAGACCCGTTCGTCATCATGTTCACGGTTCCCCTGGCGCTGTTCGGCGCACTGCTGTTCATGTGGATGTTGGGGATCACGATGAACATCTACAGCCAGATCGGTATCATTATGCTGATCGGCCTGGTGACCAAGAATGGGATCCTGATCGTGGAGTTTGCCAATCAACGGCAGAACGCAGGCATCGATAAGTTCAGCGCTATCCTTCAAGCCTCTATCCAGCGGCTGCGCCCTATCCTGATGACCAGTATCTCCACCATCCTCGGATCCCTGCCCCTTATGTTCGCCTCCGGTGAAGGAGCCAACGGGCGGATCGCCATGGGTACGGCCGTAGTGGGTGGATTACTCATCTCTACCCTGCTCACCCTCTACCTCATCCCGGCCATGTATATCTATCTCTCTACCGACAGGGAAGTAAAAGAGATGAAAAGGGTGAAAAAGAAAGAGCAAGGAGCTGGGGAACAAGAGTAGTTCGTTGATGTGATGATTTGCTGATGCGATAATGAATGTATATCAATGTGCCAATGTGAATAATATGTCAATGAGACTAATGTGATGTAATATTCAATCTCAGAAATAATTGGTAATTAATAATTTGTAATTGATAATTCACAATATGATGATAAAAAGTGTGCCGGTATTGCTCTTTCTTCTGCTTTCTACGGTTGCATCATCCGCACAGCCTGTGATGGATCTGCTGGAATGTCTGAGAAAAGGACTCGAGAACAACTACGATCTGCGCATCGTACGCAACGAAGAGTTGATCTCGGACAATAATGTCACATTAGGGAATGCCGGATTCCTGCCGGAAGTCAGCCTGAACTCCGGTTATGACCTACGCAACAGTAATTCCGACCAGTACCCGGCGGAAGGAGAAAGTGTCATAGAGAGTCGTAATTCCAATACACAGACGCTGGATGCCGGGTTGAACCTCAACTGGACACTTTTCGAAGGGTTCCGGGTGCAGACCAACTATCAACGGCTAAAGGAACTGCAGACCGTCGGAGAATTGAATACGCGGCTGGCTATGGAAGAATTCATTGCCAACCTTACGGCGGAGTATTACAACTATGTACAACAGCAGATACGGCTGGGAAATCTCCAATACGCGGTATCGCTTTCCAAAGAACGGTTGCGCATCGTGGAAGCGCGTTATCAGGTGGGTTCCCTTTCAAGGCTCGACCTGCAACAGGCGAAGGTCGATTTCAATGCGGACAGCTCACTGCTCATCCAGCAGTACGAGATACTCAACAGTTCCCGGATACGGTTGAATGAGATGATGGGGGGCAATGTGGAGCAAGACTTCCTGGCGAAGGACACTACCATTCTTTTCGATACCGCCCTGTCGAAAGAAGAATTGTTCAACCAGACGATGCAGCACAACACGGTTCTTTTGCTGACCGGGAAGAACAAAACGCTGAGCGAACTGGATCTGAAAAGCCTGAGAAGCCGCAATTATCCTTACCTGCGGTTGAATGCAGGTTATGGTTTTACGCACTATAACTATAATACGGGAACACTCGACAGGCAACGTACCTGGGGACCGAACGCGGGACTCACGCTCGGCTATACCCTCTTCGAGGGGTTCAATCGCAGAAGGGAGCAGAAAAACGCGGAGATCACCATTCAAAACCGGCAATTGGAGATTGAAAGGAATAAACTGGCGCTGGAAAGTGACTTCGCCAATATGTGGATGGCCTATCAGAATAACATAGAGCTGACCAATCTGGAACTCGAAAGCCTCGAAAATGCAGAGCTGAATTACGAGATCGCCATGGAGAGATACAAGATCGGAGACCTGTCGGGACTGGAATTACGGGAAGCGCAAAACAGCCTGCTCGAAGCGGAACAGCGGCTTCTCACCGCACAGTACAATACCAAACTCTACGAAATATCTCTGTTACAGATCAGCGGTAAAGTCGGGGAATATTTGGAGTAAGATGTTGGGATTTGGGATCCCGGATGTGGGATGTGGGATGTGGGAATTGGTGATAAAGGATAAAGGATAAAGGATAGAAGATAAGGGAGATAAAAACGAAAATTTATTGAGGTAGTTCCGCTAAAATACCATACGAAACCAATAAACCGACCACTTCGGAATAGTTAGCCTGTCCCGAACTCACCTTATTTGTCTTCAGGTACGCATCATACATTTTATCCTGCATCTCCGACAGAGATTCGTCTCTCGCCGCGAGCCAATGCTCCCGGTTTCGTTGCAGATCCGCAATGATCTCCGTCCGGATAGACAAAGCCAGCGATTCATATTCCTCCGGCAGAAACCGGCGTATATCGTTCAATACATACCGGAGCGTAGATGCGTACGCACTGTACCGGATCCTTTCGTCGCTACTGCGGGCACAAACAACAAAAGCATACAGGTTCGCTTCCGATTCGGGTGCAATACCGAACTGATGCGCCATTTCATGCGCCAGGGTGAACGGATAGGTAAAATTCAGGCTGTAGTTATTCACATGGATCTCATTGAAAAACGGTCCGAAATACCCGGAAACACCCATTTTCGAATATACCGTTTCGAACATCATCGGTTTTACCCTCCTTTTTCCATTGGGATAAGATACCTTTAACGACTGATGCAACGCCTGATACGATAATTCAACTTTACGCCGGACATCGTTCTTCGCCATATCCGTGCAATCGGCATAATAACGGTTCGCATGATCAATGAACCGGACAGCAAAATCCCTGAAAATTTCCGGATCGAATGTCATCTCCGCCACGTCGCTCCGCTCGTAGAAATCTTCCCGGAAATAAGCGATTCCCCAGCTAAAATAGAACCAGGCCACAATGACGGTCACGAACCGGATCAGCGAAAAAAGGAACTTTGAAAAAGTGATCTTACGTATGATGGCGAACAGGATCAACTTTACCAACAGCAGCACCGCCAGGATCAGGAATATATCGTATAATGAAAAGGGGAAGAGGGTCGAGACAGAAGAGAGTATGGCACCCACAACAGGGTAAATCACGCTTATATACCATTCGGAAAGCGTCGCGCTAAGGCTAAATACAAAGATCATCGCAAATAATGCGCCTGCAATTATCAGCAAAAGCATGAATTGTCGCTTTTGCACTCTATCACCATGTTTTGACATCATGTTATCAAAAATACTGCTTTTTCTAAAATCCCATGTATCATGCCGGATATATTTTGGTTCAAAACTCAATAATAGTCCGGTAGATTTTTACTTAATACAGATAAATCAAGAAATTAAAAAACACATCCAAGAAGGCATATTTTTTATTGATAATCAAACAATTATAATCGATATCCTGAAAGAATACCTAACAGTTGAGCTCTATAAACCTGGAATTAAATTCTCCGTAGACCTTGCACAAATTATCTAGCTTTTCCGGTAGACGTAACAACCGGCTTCCGACGGGTGATCCTGCACATAAGTTTCCGGATGCTCCTTTCTCAGTATCCACACCACCATAAAATCCCCCGCCGCAGCGCCGGTAAAAATAACCCCCAATAACAGCAGCAGTCCACTTCCGTTGAAAAGGGATATAACAGCCGGGACAATCCCCAGCAGCAGCGCCGGCATCAATGCCCCAAGGAAGTAATGTTTTATCTTTAGCGGTTCTTTGCAGTGGCAATAAGGCGTAAGCATCTGCCACATCACCCCGAAGCGGATGCTTTTAAGCCCGTTTTTGGCAAATAACCCGAAAAAAAGCCCGTGGATCAGTTCATGAATGATAATACCGACCACAAATAACAATATGAATAAAAGGCTTTGCTGCATTGAGAGTGAGAGATCTGGTTTCCAAATAAAGTAAAAAGGAACGCCGAACAGTACCGCCGCAGCGCCGGTGATCGCCAGAGCCACACCGCTTGCGGTATACATATTGATCGTCCTCAGCTCTTTTTCGTAATTGTCAAAACTTTTCATTGTCAAAAAGATAAATTTAAACTTCTTACTTTATCGTAAGCATGCTTCTCAATTTCCCGCTGTATATCCGACAATTGGTCCGACCTCATATAAGTTCTGCCGTCCTCTATCACGGTGAGTGTACCGGCAATTTTGACCAGTTGATCCAGATCGTGAGAAGAGATAAGAATTAAAGTATCCTGCTTTTTTAATTCCGATAATAGTTCCGACAAATAGGCTGATGACAAAACATCCAGTCCGTTGAATGGTTCATCCAGCAACAGCACGTCATTTTGTTGTAACAAGAGCGCCAAAAGGTGTAGTTTTTTGAGCATACCCGTTGAATACTCATCGGCAAACTTATGCAAAGGCAATTCAAAGAGCCGGTTCAACCGATCCGTTTTCTCTTTGTCCTCTTTGCAGTTCTTTGCCGAAAGGCAAAAACGAATGAATTCGTAGCCGGTAATGCGTGGAAAAATATAGGGATTAGCCGTCAACAGTCCGATCGTTTTGATATTCTTCCGCTCAATATTTCCATTGTAAGGAATATATCCCGCAACGCAATTCAAAAGAGTACTCTTTCCTGCCCCATTATTACCTATAACGCCATTTATAGCGCCTGAACGATAGCGCAGGTTTACATTCTCCAAAACCGTGGTTTTACCATACGATTTACTTAGTAATTCAACGATTAGTTCTTTCATTCGATTAAAAATTAGACGCAAGAGCCAAGAATCAAGACGCAAGACATTTCAATCCTACTTGTGTGTGAATCTGTATTTCATGAGTGTTCCTTTCGATCATTCTTCACCAATTCCTTTCATTTTTTGTCCGTCCGCAGCATACAAACAACTTATAAACGTTTTTCATAGACGGAAATAATTGCGCGAATATTTTTTATAAAGAGAAAATACAATATTACCGTATAAACCGGCACTATGATAATGCCGTAAAGCGTAATACTCAAGGCTCCCTGTAGCAATAGTCCAAAGAAAAAGATAACTGTCGCCAACGGAGCGGAAGGATAGAATGCGTACTTCGTCCAAAGCAATTGTACATTTATCAGTAAAACGGCCGGGAAGAACAATAACGTAACCATCCGTTCGGCCGGAAAAAGGAAGAACAGCGCTGCCACCAATGGAAACAGGTACAGGGCAGTGTTATAAAGAGTTTCTAAAAGTGTTCTCGTAATAAAATGTTTTGTGTTTATGTACATCTGTACAAAATCGGCTTCTTCGGTTTCCATTATAGTAGCCAAAAATCCGATAAACGTCCCCCCGCCCAGAACGACTATCCCTAAATTGTAGTTGTCATGTATATAGGCAATTACGATAAACAGGGCAATTAAAATCCAAATCACAGGCAATATATATCGCTGTTGAGCATGCCACAAATAACTGCTTTTCATAAAAAAGGGAGACGGCAAAACGGGTCTGAGCTTTACACTACGTCGTGCGGACAGATCAAGCGCCGAATATAAGAAAGCAACAATGACAGCCGTCATCCATAAATATCCGTTTACCAATACAAACGGAAGAGAAAGGAAAAAAGAATCTATAAAAACCGACAAAGGGTACAGATCCCGATATTGCCTCAGAAAAAGCCGCTTATCTGCCCTGTAATTTATCCGGCTGCAAAGGAAAAACTGTATAACAATTGCCCCGGCGATCGATTGCCACGTTACGGGGATATCAATTTTCAATAAAACATACCCCAACAGCAGCGCCATAGCCGATAAGAGGAAAGCATAAGGAAACGGCACCTGTATAAGGAACCGTTTACACACTGTCCACTTTAATTGTAATATGAGTAGCAACTGTTTTAGCAACATTGGCCTCATTGAGACTGCATTGTTTCACACTCTTTATAGCAAAGATAAAACTTAACTTCTGAATTATATACTATGAACAAAAAACTTTTTACCTTTGCAAAGTATATAAGGGAATGGAACTTCCCTGTTATAAACCGCTAATATAAATAGCTGATAGTTCCTACTTGATTAATCAATAAAAATAAAGATTATGAGTAGGAATTTTGTATTTGTAGACTTCCCGGTTGGCGGTAAGACTCCCGGAAATAAAGGAATAATATCTGCTCATGTAGTAACTACATGGGCTATACCTGTTTGTATATATTTATTTTAAAATAATTGACTTATGAAGATTACAAAAGTAGAAGCGATCGAAGTGCTCGATTCAAGAGGAAATCCAACAATAGAAGTAGATTTAACATTAGAAGGCGGGGCACATGCCTGTGCCATGGTTCCCAGCGGTGCATCGACAGGGGAACGGGAAGCAACCGAACTTCGCGATAGAGACAAAAACCGTTATGGAGGTAAAGGCGTTCTCAAAGCGGTAGAAAATGTAAACGGACTTATTGCTAAAGAAATTACCGGCAGATGCTTTATCAGCCAGCGGGAAATTGATTTCTTAATGATTGATCTGGACGGTACGCCAAACAAGTCCAAACTTGGCGCAAACGCAATACTTGCCGTGTCGATGGCTTATGCCCGTGCAAAAGCGATGAGTATGGGACTGCCGTTGTACCAATATCTTGGCGGGAGCAATGCCTATGTACTGCCCGTACCCTGCATGAATGTGATCAACGGAGGAAAACATGCCGATAACAATGTGGATTTTCAGGAATTTATGATCGCTCCGCATAATGCGCCGACTTTCAGGGAGGCTATACGTATGGGCGAAGAAGTATTTCACTCTCTGAAATCTGTCCTTAATGGAAAAGGTTATAGTACGGGAGTGGGCGATGAAGGCGGCTTTGCCCCTAATCTAAAGTCAAATGAGGAAGCCGTGGAAGTTATTCTTGAAGCTATTGTCAAAGCAGGCTATAAACCCGAAACGGATATAAATATCTGCCTCGATCCGGCCACCAGCGAATTATGGGATAATGGCAAATATAAGCTGTTTAAAAGCACGGGGGAAATTCTGTCGAGCGATGAAATGATAAAATTATGGGAAAACTGGATAAAACAATACCCTATTGTTTTGCTTGAAGACGGACTGGCTGAAAATGACTGGACAGGATGGCAGGCTCTCACCAAAGAATTAGGCGGTAAAATAGAACTTGTGGGAGATGACCTGTTCTGTACTAACAAAAAAATATTACAGGAAGGTATTGATAAAGGCGCGGCAAATTCCATACTTATCAAACTGAACCAGATCGGAACGGTAACAGAGACCTTGGAAACAATGGAATTGGCCCGTAATAACGGGTATAACTGTTTCGTTTCACACCGTAGCGGGGAAACGGTCGATACATTTATTGCCGACCTGACAGTCGGATTAAATGCAGGTCACCTCAAAACAGGTAGCGGATGTCGCGGCGAACGTATCGAAAAATTCAATCAGTTTCTGCGCATCGAGCATCAACTGAAAGGAAACTCTGTTTTCGCAGGCAAGAAAACATTTAAGCATGTTCGTTGATGTATGGTCAAACAATTGGCGTTGATAACCTTAGGAAGAGATAGCCCGGAAGTTTTTCATCTAAAACAATATACTACAATGGCATACAAAAAAATTTTAATTGCCAATAATTTTTATCACAATTATGCCGAAGATACTATATTCCTGCGTGCGGAAAGAAGAGAAGACGGTACACGAACTTTCAGAATCAAAGAAGCTATGCCTCTTAGTCCCAGTTATGGAGCAGACATTTATAAAAGAATTTTTTATTGATGAAAGAACATATGTCAGGATTATTTGATTTCTTGTCCTTTAGATGGTAAAGATATAAATGTTTTTTACAAACAACAGTATACAGTCATTTTTGTTGTCTGGAAACAACAGTTCACACTATCATAAATTCACCTTACATCCGCCTTTTATACTAAAATTGTTATTCAAAAAGAAACTTTCGGGCATATAACCTTAGTCTTGTAATCGTAACCGATAAAGAGCGAAAAGTTGTTCCTTTCGATATATTTAGCGGGTAGGGATTGATATTCAAACATCTGGCCGATATGGAAGCCGGCGAAAGATGAATTTGTCCTGAATCGGAAATCTGTCGGTTGCCTCCATGCTTCCAACGATGTGGTTACATATGCATTTCCGAACAAATTCAAATCGTACAGCTTATACCCGATACCCAAAGAAGTTTTTTCAAAGTTTCGATATTGTTTTAGGGAAACACCATGCAGTTGGTTGTAATTGTGCATTACCCAGATATTCTGCCCGAACAGTTCGCCGAACGGCGTTCGCAGGTAATTAAGGCTGAATGTAAAACTATTCTTTGCACCCAGCCTGAATTTCGGAATTCCGTACATTTGAGGCGATAGCAGATTGATCCATGACCAACCGGAAGATCGTTTCAGGTAGTTCCGCTCTTCATCCGTAAGGTCATTATTTTGAACGTGACGTTGATACTCCACGTCCGGATTGAACAGGTATTTTACCCAACTACGGTTATGGTCGATAATGAGCGGTTGTTGTTCCTCCGGCTTGTTTATCTGTTTCACATCTTTTTTGAAAGGGTTATAAATATTCGTTCCCCGATGTCCCAATAATTCCATTGCATACAACTGCAAATAATTGAACCAATTGTTTTTATTGGATAAATCTATTTTTGCCAATTCTTCTTCAATCATATTCGATTTCACATAGTGACTTTCATTCCTGACTGTATGTAACCGTATAAAATCCCCATAGTTCTCATTTTTAAAATCCGATAAAACCTGATTATCGATATTATAAAAATACGGGGTATTGTATTTGTTGATCATGAAAGGATTTACCTTTGCATCGATTCCGTTCCTGTTGAGCAGTAACCACTCCGACATTACCTCTTCAACGGGGATAGATATAAACGTAGAGTAAAGATAAATACCCAGTTGTTGCTGTAATGCGCTGCCCAGATTTCTCTGTAAAAGAGACGCCATATAACGGTTCACCGAGTTTGAGTTATAGTGGAGTGTTGAAAATCTTCCGTCAAACCGGATGATATAATAAGTGAAAGATTGGGTGTATACAACCGTTTGATATATGCCGCATATTGCGCGCTATTTCTGATGATAGCACTGTCTTTTTGTTTTACCGCGTATCTTTCCAAATCCTGCAAGATGGTGGAATCAGGAAGAATAGTATTATGCTCTTGCCAAAAAAGAGAATCTTCCGTTTGGGTAGCATATGTTTCCAGAATATCCTCACTATCCACCGGCGTCCCGGCTATATTATCCATAGAAAATGAGTGGGCGATATTTGTAATAACGATATCGCCTTCTGCCGGAAAAACCCTGTTCAGACGTTTATTCAAGTGAACCAAATTTCCGCTCATTAAATAGTATTTACCTTCAATCTTCCTGTATTGTGCCAATCTCGTATTGCCACGTTCGTAATGGATATCAAAACGGACAAAAGCCAAATCTTCCGCATCTATATAAATCTCACCTTCGTTGCCTTTCACTCTATTCTTCCGGGTAAAGGACAAAACATATACTGGCCTGTTGTCGAAAGTCGTGCCCGACCTATAGCTGACAATATAATTACGAAAAAATCCCGCATCGAAAATTTTGTCTATCCTTTTAACGATATCAAAATCAGCAATTCCCTTCAAAACTAATGGAGTCGAAGCAAATCTAAAATTCCTGTTCTTTACCAGATAATATTTATCGGAAAAGGAGGGTCGATATGATTTTATTATATTAAAAGCTGTTTCTTCCAGGTAGAACAATGTATCTTTTTCCGAAACTTTGGCGCAATAATAAACTCCTGATAAAAAAGGTTCTAACGGATAATTTTCCGGTATTTTTTCAATGGCTTTCTTCAGTAAGTCCGCGGCAGACAGATTACTTATCACCACTTCGTTGAGTTGAATGAAGGCTTCAGTTGAATATCAATGAATCCGGAAGATTTTGTTTATATTCACGGATTGTGTCTCGTAACCGATAAAAGACACTCTCAAATTCTCTTCGTTTCCCGAAAAGTTCAAAGAAAAAAGGCCATCGTTATTGGTTATGGTTCCGGTTTTTGATATCGGTAAAAAGAGACTGATATTAGAAAACGGATGGCCATTTTCATCTGTTATCCTCCCCTTTATATTATATGTTTGCTGTGGAAAAGAGAGAAAGGCAAAATTAAAAAGGAGGATGAAAATTAATTTTATCTTAACCGGAAGTCTTTTTATCATTATTATCCGATCTTTGTCATGCTTGATACTAGACAGTGTGTTCTTTTAAAATAGTCAAGAAGAATATTCCTCTCAGCTACTAAATGCTTTGCTGATGAAACAGGATATATCTTTTTCGATTTATCACTATTCTCGATGTAAATAGTCGATAATATCCCTGCAAATCTTTACCCTAATCACATTTTTCCTGTGTAAAGTGTGAATAATTACATATTATCCGCACGTAATGGCAAATATAGGATTTATACATGAGAACGGCAATCTATTCCGGACCTTTTAGCCGTTTTTTGTACCAAACCGCCTTTCCACCTTTCTACCTTCAAACCGTAATGCATTCTTTGCCCAGAGGGTTTGTGTGACGCCCCGCACAAAAAGATAAAGGATAAACGACAGCCAGAGGCCGTTATTCCCCCACAGCGGGGTCATGAGAAAATAGCATGCGAAAAAGACGGCGGACGAAAGGATCATCGCGTTCCGCATCTCGGCGGACGCCGTCGCACCGATAAAGATGCCGTCCCACAGGAAAGCGGCAAAGCCGACAACGGGAATCAGCACCGTCCAGAACATAAAATCTTTGGTGTGCTCAATAATATCGAGATCATTGGTCATGATATGCAGTATCGGATCGGGAAACAGCATATAAATTATTACGGCAGCAAGACTCACTATTAATCCCCAGAAAAAGATCCTGCGGATCATCCATTGCAGGTACTCCCGGTTCTTTGCTCCATAAAAACGGCCGGTCAGCGCTTCTCCCGCATAGGCAAAGCCATCCATAAAGTAGGAGAAGAGCATAAAAAACTGCATCAGTAATGCGTTCACCGCCAGAATAGTCTCTCCCATGCCCGAAGAGGCAAAGGTGAAGAAAGTGGTCACTAAGGTTAACAAGAAAGTACGAACAAAAATATCACTGTTCACCCTGAAGTATTGCCGTATGGCTTGTCTGTCCCAAATAGTCTCTTTACGGATATATTTCCGCAGGCGACGATAATATTTCCACCAGAAGCCCGCGGCTACCATCAGCGAGATAACTTGTGACAATGTTGTTCCCAAAGCAATCCCTTCGATCTTCATCCCAAAGCCGAACACAAAAAGTACGCTCAGGATAATATTCAGCAGATTGTTCAGTATGGCGACGATCATGGGAATCCTCGCGTTCTGCATGCCGATAAACCATCCCTTGAAAGCATACATACCCAGTACCGCCGGCGCTCCCCACACCACGATACGGAAATAGGTCATCACATGTTCTATAGATTCGGGACCGGACTGTATCAGGCTGGCAGCCAATATCCCAAGGGGATACTGCAAAAGGATGATCAGCATCCCTGCCCCCAGGCCGATGGCCAGCGAACGGATAAAAGCATTCATCACTTCCGGGAAATTCCTGGCTCCCAACGCCTGGGAAGCAAAACCGCTGGAACTCATCCGGAGAAACCCGAAGTTCCAGTAGATCATATTGAAAATATTGGCGCCAAGCGCGATGGCGCCGATATATACTGCGGACCCAAGCCGTCCGGCAATGGCAATATCGATCATCCCCAGCAGAGGGACGGTGATATTGGTGATGATATTGGGAAGGGCAAGCCTGAAGATCTTTTTATCCATTGGCGCAAAAATACGTCAAAAAGACAATATCCCGAAAGTTTATCGGTTACTTTCTTTGTGCCCGTCATCGATCCGGTAATTATCCCATCTTTCATCATGCCCTTTCATTCATACTCCTGTATCTTTTTGGAGTTACTCCCGTTCGTTTTTTGAAATATTGCGTAAAGAACGAAGGGTTGGCAAAATTCAGTTCATCCGATATTTGCAGCACGGTCATATCTGTCGAGGTGAGCAAAATACGTGCATTGATCATGATGTGTTGGTCAATGCATTCTTTGGCTGTCAACCCGCTGGTCTCTCTGCACACCGCCGATAAATACCGGGAGGTGATGCATAGTTGTCCGGCGTAAAATTCAATATCCTTTTGTTCCCTATAGTATTTTGTTATCAATTGTATAAATTCAAAATACAATGTTTGTTTCCGGGAATAAGGCTGTTGGTGCAACGGCTCTTTTTTTCTGTAGATGCCGATCACCTCATAAATAATCGCATATCCCAGGTTTCTCGAAATTTCCTCCCTGCAGGGATGATCTTCCCTGGAATCGTGTTCTTTCAGGAATTCACACATTTTGATCAGGTCCTTCTGTTCTTTCTCTTTCAAAGAAATACAGGGATTATCTTTTATAAACAGGTAGATCGGAGTTCTGGAAGGAATGGGGATCTCGGAATTGATCAAAAAATCGGGAGTGCATGCCAGGGTATATCCTTTAAAATCCGTACTTTTTCTTCTTATATATAGAATGTCGTTGGGAAGGATCACACATATATCTCCTTTTTGCATATGGTAACCCTGAGCACCGATAACAATTTCCCCCTCCCCTTCCAGGCAAATGCACAAACCTGCCGCATCCACAACACGGGGAAACTGTTCCACCCCGAGCATATCGTTCTCACTTCCTTTCAGTAGGAAACTACCAAAAAGGACGTCTTCTTCCTCAAAGGAAAGACGTTCAAATGTATGCTGTTTTGATTGGCTATAGAGCATGATACTTTTAATTATATTCCAAAAATAAACATTATTTACACAAAAAACACTCAAATTACATCGATATTTCCGTATTTGAACATTTTTGTAGAAAGAATCGACATCTTTATACAAAACCTAACCCATACCTTTGCCGGCAAAAAAGAAAAATGATTTAAGAATTTGATGATTCAATAATCAGAAACTGAAAAGAAGTAAGATAGTAAAAAACTAAAAATATCAATTTGGGATATGGGATATGGATGTTGGATTTGAAATTTTGAATTTTGAATTTTGAATTTTGAATCTTAAATCTTGAATTTCGAATCTTGAATCTTAAAATTTTAAATAATATGAAGAAGATTGTATGTATGTCTTTATGCGGATTGCTCCTGATCACCACCGGATGCAAGCAGCAAAAAGAACAAAAAGAGGTTATCAAAACGGTAAAAGTCGATACGGCCGTAACTTACGGAGAGAAGAGAGCGGTCTCCTTTCCCGGTAAGGTAAAGGCGGCATCGGAGATAGACCTGGCTTTCCGCATCAGCGGGCCGATCACACAAATCAATGTGACGGAAGGACAATTTGTGCGTAAAGACCAGGTATTGGCCGAGATGGACTCCCGCGATTATGCCGTACAACTTTCAGCTACGGAAGCTGAATATAAACAGGTAAAGGCCGAAGCGGAGCGCATTATCCGGCTGTATGAAAAACAAAGCATATCGGAAAACGATTATGATAAAGCCGTGTCGGGTTTGAAACAGATCACGGCCAAGTACAACGCTCATCAAAATGCCTTGTCCGATACAAAACTGAGAGCGCCCTTCGACGGTTATATCCAAAAGCGCTATTTTAACAGGAATGAAACGATCAGCGCCGGGATGCCCGTCTTTTCAATGATCAGCGCTGAAACACCGGAAGTGGAGATCAATATTCCCGCCGGTGAATTCATTCAACGCGATCAATTCGATTCCTATAGCTGTTATTTTGAACTCTATCCCGGCCGCACTTTCCCGCTGGAACTGATCTCCATCAACCGGAAAGCGAACCTGAACCAGTTGTATGCTGTTCGTCTCCGGTTCAAAGAGGAACCTCATTCCTCAATGCCTTCCCCCGGCATGTCGACTATGGTCACGATTCAATTCAAGCCGGAGCACACGACCATGGTTTCCATTCTTCTTACAGCCATATTCGAGATAGATAACACACCAACAGTATGGGTATATGATGAAGAGCAGCAAAAAATCAATGCCCGTAAGATCCGCATAGCAGAGATATTGACCGACGGCACCCTGATCGTTTCCGAAGGATTGAACGCAGGCGAGCAGGTGGTTTCGGCGGGAGTCCATAGTGTGTCGGACGGCGAAAAAGTGAAATTGTTGCCCCGGGCTACTACAACCAATGTGGGAGGTTTATTATGAATGATGCAGGAAATTGGGCATTGGGTAACCGGAAACTGGTCTATTTTCTCATAGTCGTACTGGTAGCCGGCGGAATATCTGCATACTATAATATGAGTAAGCTGGAAGATCCGGAGTTAAAGGTCAAACAGGCGACCGTCATTACGCTTTACCCGGGTGCTTCGGCGCATCAGGTGGAGTTGGAAGTGACTGATATATTAGAGAAGAGCATCCGTTCGATGAAAGGTATCGGGGAGGTGACCAGCCGTTCGATGAGTGATATGTCAATGGTCACAGTCGAGCTGTCGACCCTGGTCCAGAACAATGAAGTGGAACAGTACTGGGATCTCCTTCGCCGCAAGGTAACCGATGTGCAGGGCAGCCTGCCCGAGGGCGCTTCCCCTTCCATTGTAATGGATGACTTCGGGGATGTGTACGGAATAGTATATGCTCTCTCCTTTGAGGGGTATGACAGCCGATCAATCCGTGAGAACGGCGAACGGCGGTACATTTTCCCCGA
>NZ_CALNAT010000071.1 GCF_937873925.1 uncultured Proteiniphilum sp.
CCTTTCTGTTCCCGCTTTATCAGTTCGCACTCTGTCAAAATCCGGAGATGTTTGGATATAGCTTGTCGGGTTGTGTCGAAGTGTTCGGCAATGGCATTGGGTGTCATTGCCTGTAAAGCGATCAAGGTGATGATTGTCCTTCTTGTAGGGTCTGCAATCGCTTGAAAAATATCTCGTCTGATCTCCATTATGCAATTATTTGGTTGCAAATATAAGTGCAACTTTTCGGTTCCGCAAATTTTTTTGCGATTTTTTTAAGAAGTAAGATGAATGTTCATTCAAATTAGGCATTTTGAGTCGCTTTCGCTTCTCGATTTCCAATTCTCGCAACGGCAGAAGACAAGTTTACTTGTCTTCTGCTCGTATAATACTGGTGGAATGTTTGCTATTCAATAAAAAACCTTATTTTTGCAAATCAAAAATATTGGAATGCTTCGGAGAAGTAAACGGTTAATTGCCTATATTTTATTTGTGGTTTTCACATTCTACTATGTGGACATCTGTTTCTTTTCCCATAGCCATATCATCAACGGTACCACCGTTGTCCACTCGCATTTCCACAATAAAGCCCATGCTCAAACAGGTACACATACCGACAGTGAGTTAACGCTGATTTCATCTTTGTCTGCTTTTCAGACACTTCCGGCAGATGTGTGCGCTGTCAGCCTGGGAATCTTATTATTATTATTACAGGTATTTATCCTGCCTTTTTTCGAGGAAAGAATTATCTCCAACCCCGCCGCCTGTATCTCTTTGCGGGCGCCCCCTGCCTTATTATAAACACATTTATTCCAGACAAGTAGCGCTGCCTCTCTATTGGTATCGGTGAACAGTTTTACCGTTTTTCCATGCGAGGGGGTTTCAGGACATTTACAATCAGTCAACTACACCCCTGACAACCGGGGTACATTCCATCATTTTATTTTAAAATCATTATACCGCTATGAATAAATTATTCATATTAGCGAGCCTGTTCTTTTTATTGGCTTCGTGCAAACAAAACAATGCGACACAAGAAAGTGTTGATATTCAATATAGAGGCGATACCCTGGTCGTAAAGGAAGGCTCGTCCATTCTGGAGCAAATAATCACCGGGAAGTCGCAGTCACAAGATTTTTCGGCCGAATTCAGAACCGTTGGAACCATCCGTCCCGTGGCGGGTAAATATGCGGAGATCGCTCCTCCCTTCTCAGGGCGCATCACAAAAACATTTGTTGAATTAGGGAAAAAAGTGAGCGCCGGTTCGCCGGTTTTCGAACTGAGTTCATCCGAGTTTTACGAAGCAGTGAAGGCTTACTTTGCCGCTCAATCGGCCAATGAGCTTGCCCAAAAGAACTATAATCGCCAGAAAGAGTTGGAAGCCAACGGCGTGGCTTCCCAAAAAGAACTGGAACAGGCGCAAAACGAAGCAAATATTACTGCCAAGGAATGGGAGCAGGCAAAGGTGACCTTGCAGATATTCAACATAGAGGCAGGTTCGCTTCAAATGGGGCAAGCCTTGAAAGTCGTATCGCCTATCGCCGGCGAAGTGGTGAAGTACGATATCACCATCGGAAGCTACATAAGGGAAGATGCGGAGCCTCTGGCCGTGGTGGCCGACCTGACAACGGTCTGGGTTACCGCATTAGTGAAGGAAAAAAACTTCGGAACAATCAAAAAGGGCGAACGGGTAAAGGTATTTACCGATGCACATCCCGACAAAACCATCTGGGGTACCATTTATCATATAGGTGAAATGTTGGACGAGGAAACCCGTTCGCTTCAAGTGATCATTGCCTGCGATAATGCCGACAGGGAACTGAAACCCGGTATGTTCTGCAAGGTGCATTTCCTGAGCTCCCCGACAAAAGCCATCGTCTTACCCGCTACCGCCGTCATGCAGGAACAGGAGAATGATTATGTCCTGATTGAGGCGTCAAAAGGCAGATATCTTCGCCGTAAGGTGGAAACCGAAACGGTGAGTATGGACGAGGTGCGTATCATCAGTGGCATAAGCGAGGGAGAAAATGTAGTTATCAAGGGTGGAATCTTTCTAAATATGTAAACCGATGGAAAAATTAATGAACACCCTGATCCATCGCCGTTGGTTGATGCTGACCATATTTATCATCTTGTCGGTTATTGGTATTTATGCATGGCGGCAGCTTGCCATTGATGCCTATCCTGATATCGCCGATGTGTCGGTCGGCATTGCCACGCAAGTTCCCGGACTTGCAGTCACCGAGATAGAGCAGCAGATCACCATTCCCCTCGAACGGGAATTGAATGGTATCCCGCGTCTGAAAATCATGCGGAGTAAAAACTTTTTTGGGCTGTCTAAGATCACGCTTGTCTTTGAAGACGGAACAGACGACTACTGGGCGCGCCAAAGAGTGCTGGAACGCATCAATGATATTGATCTGCCCTTCGACGCGCAGCCCGGGCTCGACCCGCTGACTTCGCCTACGGGAGAAATATACCGGTATGTTGTAAAGGGAAACAAGAGCCTGCGTGAACTTACCGAGCTCAATCACTGGGTCATTATTCCCCGTCTGAGACAAATTCACGGTATTGCGGATGTGTCCAATTTCGGCGGTATCACTACACAATTTCAGATAGAGATAGATCCCAATAAACTGACGAAATACAATCTTTCACTCAGCGAAGTGACCGAGTCGATAGAGCGCAACAATTCGAATGCCGGGGGAAGTACGTTCAGCCGTGGGGATTTGAGTTATGTGGTGCGTGGTGTGGGGCTTGTACGCGACTTGCAGGATATGGGCAATATCGTGGTGAAGACCGTTTCCGGGGCGCCTGTGTACTTAAAGGATCTGGGCGAATTGAAATACGGGAACCTCGAACGCAAAGGTATCATGGGCTATGTCGATCAGGAGATAGACTATGAAGACGGGGTGCAGGGCATGGTGCAACTACTGCGGTATCAGAACCCTTCGTGGGTACTGGAAGAGATACAGCGTGCAGTGGATGACCTGAACAACAATATCTTGCCGAAAGACGTAAAGATCCATACCTTTTATGACCGTACCGAACTGGTAGATGCCACCTTGCACACTATTTCGCATACGCTCTCATTCGGCATTTTACTGGTTATAGGGGTGTTGATCATTTTCCTCGGAAGCCCCAAAGGAGCGCTGCTGGCCACCATTACCATTCCTGTTTCGCTGCTGATAGCTTTTATCCTGATGTGGCTGACCGATATTCCCGCCAACCTACTCTCCCTGGGCGCTATTGACTTCGGCATTATCGTGGACGGCACCATTGTGATGATGGAGACGATTCTCAAAAAGCGGGAGGATAATCCCAATATCCATCTGGAGGAATCGAGCATCGCAAAACGGGCTGCCGAGGTTGCAAAGCCGATACTGTTCGCTACCTTGATCATCATCGTGGCCTACCTGCCGCTGTTCGCATTCGACCGTGTGGAACGCAAGCTTTTCACACCCATGGCATTCACACTGTGCTTTGCTCTGTTGGGAGCCCTGGCTTCGGCAATGATCCTGATTCCCGGATTGGCTTTTGCCGTCTATAGAAAACCACAAAAGGTATACCATAACCGCTGGCTCGAAAAGCTGACAGAAACATACAAGAAGCAGACTACAAGAATTATCGCGACTCCGAAAAAGCTGATCGCACCTATCGCGGGTGTACTGGCGGCAGTCGTCGGGCTTTCAATCTATGTGGGAAAAGACTTTATGCCGGCCCTTGACGAAGGAAGTATCTGGATACAGGTGCAACTGCCTCCCGGGATGTCGCTCGAGAAATCCTCCGAAATGGCTACGGTGCTCAGGGATAAACTCAAACATTTTGATGAGGTGACCTATATAATGACACAGACTGGCCGTGACGACGAAGGGGTTTGCCCGTTCTCCTTCTCGCATATCGAAGTGATGATCGGCCTTAAACCGTATAAAACATGGAAGAATGGCCGTAAGAAATCGGATCTGATCGATGATATGGCAGAGGTGATTGCAACGATGCCGGGGTATAGTGTAGGCTTTTCGCAACCCATTATCGATATGGTGATGGATCAGATTGCAGGAGCGCATAGCGATCTGGCGATCAAGATCTATGGGGAGGACCTGACCGAAAGCCGCCGCATAGCCGAACAGGTGAAAACAGTCATCGGAGGCGTGGATGGCGTGGCCGATGTCGGTATTATGGAAGAACCTTTCCTGCCGCAACTGCAGATCGTCGCCGACCGCGATAAGATCGCCCAATACGGACTGAATGTTTCCGATGTGGCTGAACTGATAGAGGTAGCCATTGGCGGCAAAGCCATTTCACAGGTGTTTATCGACAGCCGGGTGTATGATGTGATCTGCCGTTACAATGAAGAATCGCGTGATACCCCGGAGAGGATCGGGGCGTTGATGCTTACTTCGGCTTCCGGAACAAGGGTGCCGCTTTCCACCGTGGCAGAGGTAAAAACGACGACAGGCCCCAGTATGATCTCCCGTGAAATGAACCAGCGTTTTACTACCGTGCGTATGAACCTGCGGGGCAGGGATCTGACCTCATTCGTCAAGGAAGCCCAATCGACAATAGAAAAAGAAGTGCAATACGACCGCTCCCAATTTCAGTTTCACTGGGCAGGACAGTTGGAAAACCAGCACCGGGCGTTCGGCCGCCTTGCCGTCATCATGCCCATCACATTGGCGGTGATGTTCCTCCTTCTGTTCTTTGCCTTTGGGAAATTCCGTCAGGCGGGTTTGCTTATCGGGATGTTGCCGCTCGCGGTTTTCGGAGGGATGCTTGCACTGGTAGTGCGCGGGATGACGTTTAATGTGTCGTCGGCGGTGGGATTTATCGCCTTGTTCGGGGTCTTTATACAGAACGGCGTTATCATGATCTCCCATATCAATATAATGCGGAAAAGGGGGGTCGAACTGAAAGAAGCCGTGATCTCAGGTTCATCACACAGGCTACGGCCGGTACTGATGACTGCTACCGTAGCGGTCCTGGGACTACTACCGGCATCATTATCGACCGGTATCGGTTCTGACGTGCAGCGCCCGCTTGCGACTGTAATTGTGTACGGTTTGTTGTTCGGAACCATTCTCATCCTCTATATATTGCCGGCGCTCTACTACATCCTGGAAAAAGGAAAAACAACTCAAACGACTGACCAATGACAAATAAAATAAATTTTTGGAAATCCATCCTGTTGTGTATACTCTGCTTCATGGCTGTTGCAGTTCATGCACAGGAAAAACGGATACTGACATTCAATGAATACTTAGACAATGTCAAAAACTCCAATGTCAGCTATCTGGCTGAAAAGTATAATGTGGATATTGCCGATGCGGCGGTGAAAGCCTCGAAAGTCTTTCCCGACCCCGAATTGTCGGTCAGCTATGCGAACAATCAAAATTGGGACCTGCAAATGGGATACGGTATCGATGCTGAATTGAGCTATATGCTTGAACTGGGCGGTAAGCGGAAAGCGCGCATACGGTTGGCACAAAGTGAAAAAGAGATGACCGAAGCGTTGCTGGAAGACTATTTCCGCAACTTACAGGCAGATGCGACCATCGCATACCTGGCGGCGCTGAAGCAAAAGGCCCTGTTGGAGATCCAAGGATCATCCTACACTCAAATGGCACGCCTTGCCCAGGCGGACAGCATACGTTTCCGGCTGGGCGATATCACGGAAGTCGATGCTCTCCAGTCAAAACTCGAAGCCTCCACCATGCTAAACGATTTGTATGAGAGCGAGGGAGAATTGCATGAGGCTCTGATCCAATTGGCTTTATTGCAAGGGAGTGTGAATGGGGTATTACCGGATTCGATAGGGGGTGCCCTTGCCTATTATAAACGTCATTTCGACCTGCCGGTACTGATCACGACAGCACAGAATAACCGTGCCGATTTGCAGGCTGCTTTGAAAAACAATGAGGTTTCACAAAACAACCTGCGACTGGCTAAAGCAAACCGGGCTATTGACCTTGGCATAAGTCTGGGTGGTACCTATTCTTCGATAGTACGGAATGAAATAGCGCCCGCACCCGCATTTAAAGGTATTATGGCCGGGGTCACCATCCCTCTGAAATTCTCCAATACAAACAAAGGCGAATTGCGGGCTGCCCAATTTGCTGCGGAACAGCAGGAAAGACAGTATGAAGCCGTTCAGTTGCAGATCAGTTCGGAAGTGGTACAGGCTTACCATAAATATATGACCACCTGCCGCCAGGTAGAGCAATTTAACACCGGATTTTTGCAGGACGCGGAGACAATCTTCCAAAAAAAGAGGTACAGTTATGAGCGGGGTGAGACCAGTATCCTTGAAGTGCTGAATGCACAACGTACCCATAACGAGGTACAGGTAAGCTACAACGAAACCCTTTTTGCATGTGCGGTCGCTTTGGTCGAGTTGGAACGCGCCTGCGGGATATGGGATATCGAAATGGACTAGTTAAGATAGTATGTGATATTGTTTGGGGTGAACAAAATGAAATTCAAAGTGTTTCAGTGTTAAAGAATCTAATCTCATATTAACTTAAATAAAAGATATACTATTATGAAGATTATCAGTTTGGTGGTTTTTCTGACTTTGGTAAGTCCGATACTTGATCCGTCCGCTTACGCTTGTACCCGTGTTGTATATAAAGGGCCGGAGAATACTGTGATAACAGCGCGCTCGATGGATTGGAAGACTGAAATAGACGCTAATCTATGGGTATTTCCCAAGGGGATGCAACGCAACGGAGAGGTAGGTCCACTTTCTGTAGAATGGACATCGAAGTATGGGAGCATCATTACGAGTGCATGGGATATTGCAACGGCTGACGGCATGAACGAAAAAGGATTAGTGACCAATATATTGTGGCTTGTTGAGTCAGAATATCCCCAATTCGATCCCAACGGCGCAAAACAAGGGATAGCGATCTCTCTATGGGCCCAGTATGTGTTAGATAATTTTGCAACCGTAGAAGAAGCTGTTAACCGGTTGAAAGATGAACCATTCATCCTGGTGAGTGATTACATACCCGGTACTGATAAATTTACGACCTTGCATTTATCTATATCCGATGCTCAGGGAGACAATGCCATTTTTGAATATATCAATGGAAAGTTGGTCATTCATCATGATCCTTCTTATGTGGTTATGACCAACTCCCCTACCTTTGATCAACAACTGGCTTTGAATGAATATTGGAAAGGAATACCCGGGACGATGATGCTTCCGGGGACTAACCGGGCTGCCGACCGTTTTGTCCGTGCCTTCTATTACATTCATGCTATTCCTCAGACCAATGATATCCGCACTTCAATAGCCAGTGTCTTTAGCGTCATTCGAAACTGCTCTGTTCCGTTCGGTATTTCTTCCGAAACAGAACCTAACATTTCATCTACCCGTTGGCGGTCTGTATCGGATCAAAAGAATTTAGTCTATTTCTTCGAGACTGCGCTTACTCCCAATACATTCTGGGTGAACCTGAAAGATTTCGATCTGAGCGAGAAAGGAGAAGTGATGAAACTGAATTTGGATAATTTTGAGACATACAGCGGAAAGGCAAACAGCTCTTTTAAGTCCGCACCCGCATTTAAATTTATGGGTATCTGAAAAAACAAAGAGTGACATATTATTATAGCTTTCTAAAGGAGAGCTAAAGCCCGCCGAATCGTGAAGTGTCTACCTCTTTGCGTTCGGTTTCCTTGTATCCTCCAAAGCGGTAGACGAAGGAGAGGGAAACTGTCCGTGTGTCCTGAAATGCTTTCAGGGTACTTTTCTGCCCTTTGTAGTTAACGGATGCTGCGGGTATTCTTGTATTAAAAATATCATCGGCTTTCAGGATCAATCTGGCGCGGTCTTTATGGAATGTCCATGTAAGCGCTGTGGAAAGATTGCCCGAAACCCCCAGGTCGTAAATACCCTGTATGGCGCCCGGCGTGGAGATATATCCCGAAACATTCATTTTCAGGTCGGGTTTTGAAGCGAGGGAGATATCGTGGTTCATCTGAAATATCCCGACAACGGTTTTTCGGTCGAACGAAATATCAAAGAACGCATCGTCTTTCTCGCGCCAATACATCCCGTTGGCAACGAATCGCGATGAAATGCGCCTGCCGATATTGAACGGGATTACAGTCAGTAACCCGATATTCCGGCGATATGTATAGTTCTGTTCCATAAATTCCTGCCGCAGTTCGTGGGGCGACTGATACGGCAACTGCGCAAAATAACCGGGGGTGTAGTTCATATAGGGACGGATAACATATTTCTGCCGGAATATATAAGTTAATCCTACGCTGTAATCTCTCATCGGACGTAGATAGGGATTTCCGTATGTTACCCCATAGGCGCTGAAATAGAATATATTCGGGCTCAGGCTCCAGTAAGAAGGATATTCTTTGTCGGAAGAGACGGCAAACTGAAAAATATGCTCTTGGGCAGGACGATAGCTTATGTTCACCGTAGGAAACCACGCCACATTGTTCCAAAGTTCTTTTTTGGTTCCGCCGGATATCTCTTCGGCGTTGTAATACTCCGCTGCGATAGATGCCTGCACCGATAATCTTTCGGTGAACGATTTGGAAAATCCGGCAAAGAAATTCCAGATATGCTCCTGCTGCCGTGTATCGAACGTGGCTTCGTCGTATTCAGCGCCGTCCTTCAATGCATCGGAACGGTTTTTGGCGCGCACCCCCGAATAATTCAGCCCATAATTGAGATTCCAGTTGTTCTTAAGCGGATGCGACCGGTTGGCATACAACATGATGCGGTCGATTTTCTGTCGTGATTGGTAAGTCATCTCTTCCGCCGGTACAGAAGAGCTCCGAAATGAATTTTGCAGAAAATAATCTGACTCATCGTGAAAGGAGGTATAGTCCGCTCCGATATTCAATCCGAAATGACCGGTATAATCCGCTTTTATATTGTGGGTGGAAGAAGGTCCGTCAAGCCCCATTTTCATATCGGTTACCTCCCCTGAAATGTCGGTAGATGCTATACGGTCGGACTTTGTATCATCAAAAATGCCGGTGTAGGCGATATCGACTTTGTCTTTGTTGCTGAAAGTGTGCTGTAAAGCCAGGCGGGTATTGTGGCTTCCACCTTTTGTTGTGCCCTCACTGTATTGGACAATATCATGTACCGTGCCGTGTAGGGTATGCTCTGCCGTCAGGTCTTCAGAATTGAATCTTTTACTGTTCCTGTAAGAATAGGATGCATCTACCGACGTGCGTTTTCCCAAATAGAGTAAATTGACCCGTCCGTTGCCGTCCGTGTAACTCCGTTGCCTGTATTCGCCCGCTACTTCGCCCTGCCATATGCCCTGTTCTATATTTTCGTCCGCAGCCTGTTTGAGCACTACGTTGATCGCCGCACCCCGCACATTGTATTGTGGCGGCGCGCTGTACATGACCTCGATATTTTCGATGCGCGAAACCGGAATACCGCGCAGCGTTTCCATTAATTGCTCATAGGACATAGAGGTTTTTTGCCCGTTCAGCAGAATGGTCATTCCGTTTGTGCCGATGAGCGCCAGAACGCCTTGCTGTTCCATTACGCCGGGAATTTCCCTGATAGCTTCGTAGGCATTCGTTACCGGCTTGTTTTTCAGCAGCGAGGGAATATGATAAATAATTTTCTCCCGCTCTACTTTCATCACGGGATGTTCACCCTCCACTACCAATTCCTCCAATAGGGTGATATTCTTTTCCAGTTTAAGATTGCGAATGAGTGGTTCTCGGCTGTCTGCCGGAACGGACAAATCGGTGTATGCCGTTTTATAGCCGATGAACGAGATCCGTAAGCGGTAATCACCCGGTTCCACACCGGAGAGTTTGTAATAGCCATCGTAACCGGTTACGGCTCCATAGCCGAATTGCGCTGTATCGTTCGCAAGGTACAAAACAACGTTGGCATACGGTACCGGTTCATCATTTTCATCGGTAACCGTACCGAATATCTCCTGTTCATCCTGTACATATTCCGATTTTGTAATGATGATCAGTTCATCCGACGGCATAACGAAAATCAATCCCGTATTCTGCAACAGGGCATCGAGCACCTCTTTCACCGGCCTGTTTTCGGCGTTTACGGTTACGCGCAGTTCGTCGGGCACGATCTCGTCGTTGTAGAGAATGCGGTAACCGCTTTTTTGTTGCACTTCAGCGAACACGTCCTTCACGGACGCGTTCGTTGCCGAAATGCTGACGGGATCCGTCTGCGCGTGCAAACCGACCGTCAGAAAAAAAAGTAGAGTGATAAAAATTATATATTTCATTGCTGCAATATTCTTATAGCGCTTGCATTTGCCGGCGCGGATTTCACAAGATCCCGCTTTCGGAATCGGAATTGTTTAATTTTTGTCTAGTTTCTTTATTTTGTTTTCCCCAATTTAAATTGATGGAGCCGTAAATACCTAAACTTGGATAAAGTTTTTCAGAGTTAACCTCTCTCTCATATCCTGTCAACGCATTATAGCTGTACGAATACTTTTTTGTTTTTTCACGGAATAAATTCATTGATGTAACGCCCAATTGTCCCCAGGGAAAACGATAATTCAGCGTATAATGGTTATAAGAATGTCCAATCGAAACGGTTTCTCCCCAGAAAGGGCGGACCAACTGCACCATTGTTACTGTAAGCGATAGTTTCTTATAGTCGGCAATGGTTTGCAGCAGATAAAACCATTCATTTTGGGTATGACGGTAGTTATTGCCTTCGGAAACAGTAGTATTATAACCTCCATATCCGTTTATACTCAGATGATCATTGAACAGCGATACGCCGATATTGTATTGGAGCGTCAACTGATGAGTCTTTTTCTGATTATTATTGATTGTCACAAAAATATTCCGTGAATCATCATAATAGGTTTCCTCCATAATGGGTTTGTCAAAATAATAGGATCTCAAAGAGAAGGAGCTCTTCACCGGGGACGGATTCATACTGAATCGTAGTTCACTATTATGAAAGAGGTATGAGTCTAATGAGGGATTTCCCTTGTCTAATTGATAACTGTTCCTTAAACGTTCCACATCGCTTAAATGGGATAGTGAAGGATTGATATTCCTTAACTGGTATGAGTAACGTAGTGAAAAGGTATTGTTGAACCGGTAGTCTACGCTCAGCATAGGAGAAACCGTCCATCTATTATATGTATCATCTTTTCTTTTTTGCTGGAAATAGGTTCGGGAGATACCTGCTCCGCCCATATACCCCCATTTTCCTTTTTCACCTTTATATTGCAGGAACCCGTAACTGATGGCATCGTTCATTTCCGTTTTAAAATCGGAACTGCCAGTATATAGGTTTTCCGTATATCCTTGTGTGTGGCGTAGCCCTGTGGAAAAAACGCTTTCAGAGAATTTCTTTTCGTAGAATATTTCAGTGATCAATGAGTGGCGTTTCCCGTCGACAAACGTTGTTATATCGGAAGTAGTTTTGTCATTCAGTGTTTCGTTGTATCTGTAATCGACGATGTTCTTACTGCGTGTGCCTACTATATTTAATGCAACTATCTGTTCATCATCTATTTGTCGTGCAAAATAAATATCTATGGAGGGACGTAATGTTTGTGGCCTGTCGTATGTCTTATAATGGGTTGCTTGATTGGTTTCCCGGATCATAATATCTCCTTCCAAATCGTTGTAGCGTTGATTAATGCTAAACAGCCCTCCTTTTACATTGAATATATTTTTTTCACCATAGCAGGTATAAGATATATCGCCCATTTGAAAAATTTCACTCCATCTGCTTTGTTTTCCGTCTTCCGTGCGTGAAATGGTATTTCCGGATGGAAACCGGAAGGTTTGCTGTTTTAATGACGACGTTTTACTATCATTGTGATTCAGGTAATAATAAAATTTGATTTGTGATTTTCCGAAATTGACGCCTCCCGATAATTGCCCGTTCCCTAAGACTTCATGTTTCACTATTTCCATCAAATTTGCCGAAAGGAATCCACCCGTCGTTCGCTTTTTCACGATGTAGTCCAAAATTAACCCTATATCTTCTCCGTAACGCATGCTGGGGTTGTCGTAATAGTCTATCCTGATTACATCATCGGGTTGTAGTGCGAGTACTTCCTGTGACACGGCTTCTACCCCGTTGATCAGTATCTTAAGTTTTTTATCCCCCGCATAAGAAATAGTCCCCGTTTGAGGGTTTACAAATATCATGGGAAGCAACAGCCGCTGTGTAAGTTGTAAGCCATTGGTCGATTTGTTTTTTTGCGCTTCCGTAGGAAAGAATATCTGTTTATCGATACTTCTTAACTGGAGGGAACTCTCCACAATTACCTCGTCCAGTTTCTTTACTTCCTGAACAAGTAATAATTCTCCCAGATCAACCTCTCCATCCAATCCCCGCAATTGAATGAACCGGGTATCATAACCCATCATTGACAGTGTCAGGATAGCGTCATCCAAAATGATCTTATCCAGGATAAAAACACCTTTGTCGTCTGTGGCTACACCTCCTGCAAAAGTGGAATCGGGATCCGATAAGACAACATTCACATAGGGCAAAGGTTCTCCGGATAGGTCATCTTTCACAATACCGGTTATCCTGCTGTTTTTTCGCCTGAATTTTCTATCTGTGATCACAATCAATTCATCCGATTGCATGATATATGCTAATTCGGTATTCCGCAACAGGGTATCGAGTACCTCTTTCACCGGCCTGTCCTTGGTATTGATAGTTACACGCAGATCGTCGGGTACAATTTCGTCGTTGTAGAGGATGCGGTAACCGCTTTTCTGTTGTATTTCGGCGAACACGTCCTTTACGGGCGCGTTCGTTGCCGAAATGCTGACGGATCCGGTTTGCGCCTGCAAACCGGCTGTCAGAGAAAGTAGAGTAATTAAAAGTAGAATTGTTCTCAAATATTGTGTGTTGGCATGTTGCATGTCTGGACTGTTTTAGATTTCTCCTGCATTCGGAACGGCAGGGATTTCTCAATTTACCGGATAATGACTTCTTTGCCGTTTATTTCGTAGGTGAACGGATAGGATTGTTTCAGGGCGTCGAGCATCTGTTGCAGCGTCTCGCTCTTGATACTGCCCGTGAAACGTTGTTCTGCCAATGCGGCATTTTTTATTTTTATGGTTACCCGGTAACGTTCTTCCATGAGTTTGACTAAATCGGAGAACCGTTGTTTTTGGAAAACCAGCGAACCTTTCAGCCATTGTGTTTCGGGGATAATGGTATCGTTTTCCTGCACCAAATCGCGGACGACATAACTGCTGTCGCTGGAGAGGATATGGCCGTCGCGCACCACTATTTTCTGGTTGGGCTGTAACAGTATCTCTTTGGTGTTTTTCTTGCGGTTGTCTTTCACCGCAACCAATCCACGTATCAGCGCCACTTCAATGTCCGGCGAGACGGCATCTATGTTGAAGGCGGTTCCTTTTACCATGACGTCCACATCGCGTGCCGTCACCGTCAGGGGAACTCCGGGACGATACGCCACATCGAAGAACGCTTTACCTGTAAGGCGTATTTTGCGGTGTTTCTCGCCGAAGCGGTCATTATAAGCGATCCGGGAGTGTTTGTTGAGCCATACCTGCGTGCCGTCATCAAGCACGGCGTACAGGTTCTCATCTCCTGAATCCATTACCTGGCTATACAGATCTTCTCCGGGCAGATAATAATAGTACGCCAGCCAGCCCAATCCGACCAGAATGGCTGCCGTAACGGCAATCCGTCCCCATACGGGTATTATATGTTTCCGGGATGGTGATGTCCGGTATTGTACTTCGGACATTCCGCCGATCTTATCCCATACTTCATCCAGTTTGGCATCGATATCCATATCGTTGCGCGACTCTCTTTCCTGCATGAATATATGTATTTCATCGTATATCTCCTTCATTCGACGGTCTTCTGTCAGCGTCTGCTGTAATTCCGTCCGTTCTTTTTTCGATATATTGCCGCCTATTTCCTTTGATAACAAAGCGGCGAACGTTTTTTTTGTCATTACTGTAAAGTTTGTCGTTTATAATAAGGACACAGCAGCGACAAAAAATACGTAGTGATAAGAAAAAAATTTTGATATGCGGATAAAAACTACAACAATACGGTCATCATCTTTTTTATCTGCTTTTTGCGGGGAGAATAGCCCAGATAGAGGGTGATTTCCTCTTCGAGTTTTTTCACGGCTTTGTAAAGATGTGTTTCGACGGTTCGTTGTGAAAGATGAAGAATTTCAGCCGTTTGCCGGGCGGACAAACCGCTTTCCTTTATCATTCTGAAAACCTGTTTTTGTTGGGCAGGGAGATTTTCGATGAGCTTATGCAGTCTTGCCGATAATTCCTTGTGTTCCATCCGTGAGAGGGGAGTGGTGTCGGCCGATGGCTGTGTCGTTATGGGTTGTTCGTCAAGCGGTACGACCTTGTCCGTATCCCTCAATGCGTTCAGACAACGGTTTTTCACACTCTTAAAAAGGTAAATTTCGGGCGAGTCAATCCCGGAAATGCGCTCACGGTTCAGCCAAAGCCAGACGAACAGGTCGGAAACAACCTCTCCGGCTTTTCCTGTATCGCCCAGGTAGCTTTTCGCAAAACAGGAAAGCGCCTCGTATTTCAATCGGAATAAACGATTGAATGCCTCTTTATCACCCTCTTTTATGCGGGTGAATAATTGTTGTATGTCGGATCCGGTTCGTTGCATCCAACGGATTTTAAATGAAGACACCTCAAAAGGCAACAATACGTATCCGCAGCTGAAAAATATACTGTAAAGATACAATTGTGGAAAATTTCCCCGGATGTTCAATAGTTATATGAATATCTCCTTCACTTGGAAAGAATGCCATATTTTTGTTGCGGATTCATTGAAAAATAGAATTACGCGCATTGATTTTTTAATCCAACCAAAATCTTAACTATGTTTTTATTTTCTCGTAGAGGTTACGCGATCTTAAAGACATAGTTATTTTTTATATTTCCCCCTGTAAGTTAAAGGGTTTGTAAGCCAAAAGGGTTCTTTTTATTTCCATGTGCGGTTTTCAAAAGAAATTACCGGCATTTGCAGGTTCAACACTTTCCCGTTTTCTTTGTTATAACTACCATATACCTCACATGTATGGGATACGAAATTGAACGTAAATTTCTGGTCAGGGGCGATTATAAATCACAATCTTTCAATAGTTTTTCTATCAAACAGGGTTACCTGTCCCTGTCCGGAATAAGCGTGATCCGTATACGGATCAAGGGTGAAAAAGCATTCATCACCGTTAAAAGCGCTTTGGCGGAAGGCAAAATAAAACGCCATGAATGGGAATACGAGATTCCTGTAAAAGATGCCGAAGAGATGCTTTTATTATGTGAAAATACTAGGGTCGAGAAAACCAGGTACCTGGTTGATTACGGCAGCCATCTGTTCGAAGTGGACGAGTTCTACGGCGATAACGAAGGATTGGTTATTGCCGAAATAGAACTGGAGGACGAAGATGAGCCGTTTGACCGCCCCGGTTGGCTGGGAGATGAGGTGACCGGAAATGTGCGGTATTACAACTCTTTCCTATCCGCACATCCATATAAAGAGTGGAGTGGTGAGTAGATCACTCCACAATCGTTACCCACCCGTATTTATCCGGCTCATCGCCATATTGAATAGCACGCAGTTTGCGGTATAGCTTCTCGCTCACCGGGCCTGCTTTGCCGTCTTTGGAAAACTCGTAACTTTTGTTTTCATTCAGGTCATCGATCCGCAAAATGGGACTGATCACGGCGGCTGTGCCGCAGGCTCCCGCCTCCTCGAAAGTGGCGAGTTCCTCTTCCAAAACCGGCCGGCGTTCTACCTTGAGCCCCATATCTTCAGCCAGTTGCATCAGGCTTTTGTTGGTGATGGAAGGTAAAATGGATTCCGATTTCGGGGTGATATAGGTATTGTCCCTGATCCCGAAGAAGTTGGCAGGACCGCACTCGTCGATATATTTCTTCTCCCTGGCGTCGAGATAAAGCACCGCGGAATAGCCCATACTGTGTGCTTTTTCACCCGAGCGCAGGCTGGCGGCATAGTTTCCTCCCACCTTGAAAGTGCCTGTGCCGAGAGGAGCTGCACGATCGTATTCACGCATAATTACCATGGGAGTAGGCTTGAATCCTTCTTTGAAATAGGGACCTACCGGTGTCACGAAGATCAGGAAAGTGTATTCTTTGGCCGGTTTCACTCCCACCTGGGCGCTGGTACCGATAAGCAGCGGACGAATATAGAGCGATGCTCCGCTTTCATAGGGCGGCACAAAACGGGCGTTCTTTTTCACGGCCAACAGCACCATCTCTTCAAAGAGTTCCACCGGCAGTTCCGCCATCATAATACCGCGGCAAGAGGATTGCAAACGCAGTGCATTCTCCCGCATACGGAAAATGCGGATCTTCCCGTCTTTCCCACGGAAGGCCTTCAACCCTTCAAAAACTTCCTGCCCATAATGCAGGCAGGTGGCCGCCATATGGAGGGTTATCTGCTCCGATGTTTCCAGTTCGGGATCGCTCCATTTGTCGTCGCGGTAATGACTGCGGACGTTGTAGTCTGTCTTCATGTAGCCGAAGGATAAATTCGACCAATCGATTGCATCCATTTTCTAATATTTAATAGTATTTGAGTTAGACTAAGCCCCTGCAAATATAGGGTTTTATTTTTGTAATTAGGATTCTTTTACAGGAAAAATCATTAATTTCGTACTGCCAAATGATCGACCAAATAACTATAGGACGTATTCAGGATGCGGCACAAATTGTGGATGTCGTATCCGACTTTGTCACGCTCCGTCGCAGGGGAGTGAATTATGTGGGTTTGTGCCCGTTCCATGACGACCGCACGCCTTCATTTTATGTTTCGCCTGCCAAAAATATCTGTAAATGTTTTGCCTGTAACGAGGGAGGATCGCCCATACACTTCGTGATGAAGCATGAGCAACTCTCCTATTACGAGGCCTTGAAGTACCTTGCCCGCAAGTACAATATCGAGGTGGTGGAAAAAGAGTTTACCGATGAGGAGAAACAGGCCCAGAGCGACCGGGACAGTATGTTTATTCTCAATGAGTATGCCCGCGATTATTTTGTGAAGATACTTCATACGCATCCCGAAGGGAAAGCGGTCGGACTCACTTATTTCCGCGAGAGGGGATTCCGGGACGATATTGTGAAAAAATTTCAACTCGGTTACAGCCTGGAGCAACGTGACGCTTTCTCGGTCGAAGCGCAGAAAGCCGGATACAAACGCGATTACCTGTTGAAAACAGGATTGTCCACCGGCAACGACCATCAGCCGCTTTTCGACCGTTTCCGCGGGAGGGTGCTTTTTCCTGTCCATACACTCTCCGGAAAGGTAGTGGCTTTCGGCGGACGTATCCTCAAAAAGGTAGACAATGTAGGGAAGTATGTGAATTCTCCCGAAAGTGAGATCTATTCCAAAAGTAATGAACTGTATGGGATCTACTTCGCCAAAAGCGCCATAGTAAAACAGGATAAGTGTTTTCTGGTGGAAGGATATACCGATGTGATCTCCATGCACCAGGCAGGAATTGAGAATGTGGTGGCATCGTCGGGGACGGCGCTTACTTACGGACAGATCCGCATGATACACCGTTTTACCGAAAACATTACCGTACTTTACGATGGCGATGCGGCGGGAATAAAAGCAGCGTTGAGGGGGATCGACCTGTTACTGGAAGACGGTATGAACGTGAAGGTGGTGCTCCTTCCCGAAGGGGAAGACCCCGATTCCTTTGCCAGAAAACAGAATGCAGAGGGTTTCCATCAATATATTGAGAAAAATGAGGTTGATTTCATCCGCTTTAAAACACAGCTACTGTTGAAAGAAGTGGGGGATGACCCCGTCAAACGCTCAGGGTTGATATCGAGTGTGGTGGAAAGTATTTCTTTGATACCTAATACAATTACCCGTTCAGTCTATATCCAGGACTGCTCGCAGTTGTTGAATATGCAGGAGCGGGTATTAATCTCGGAGATCAATAAAATAAGTCGCCGCAACTACGAAAGAAAAAAGGAGCAAAAAGAGAAAGAACCTGCTGCGACGCAAGATCGGGAACCGGAAAATATACCAATAGCCGGAGTGGGGACTGAAAGCAGGATCTCTTTAAAAAATCCTTACGAAAAATATGAAAAAGAGATCCTTCGCTATGTAGTCCGCTACGGTAACAGGCCTATATTCCGCAAGTTCGAAAAACGCAAACGCAAAGAAGGCAAAGAGGTCATCGAGGAGGATGTGTTGGTGGAAGAGGGGCCGGGCGTAACGGAATTTGTGAGGTTCGACCTGGAACGCGACAACATCACGTTTACCACCGGCCTGTACAGACGAATTTTTGAGGAGGCTGTGGCCTATATGGAAGATATGCATTTCGATTCCGGGCGTCACTTTCTGTCGCATATTGATCCGGATATCAGCAGGCTGGCATCGGAATTGATGAGCGACCGCTATCATCTGAGTAAGATACATGCGAAGATACTGGGTGAAGAACTCGACGACAAAGACTCCCGTTTATTGGAACAGAACTTACTGAACTCCTACGTACCCCGGGCAACCACAGAACTGAAGAATGCCTATGTCCTGCAACAGATCAAGGAGATACAAAAGGAGATGAAACAGGCCACTCCGGATGACTCCCTCTCCCTTATCGTCCGGTTACAACAGTTGCAGGAAATAAAGAAAATTCTCTCGAAAGAACTGGGGGAAAGGATTATACTGAAATATTAAATAAATATATGTATTTAGAAACCACTAATGTAGTAAAACAGTATGCCAATCATCTGGCGTTGGATAAAGTGAGTATTCAGGTACCCAGGGCTACTGTTTTCGGATTGTTAGGACCGAACGGTGCGGGAAAAACCACGCTTATCCGCATTATCACCCGCATTACTGCCCCCGATAGCGGAGAAGTGATGATTGACGGCCGGCCCTCAAGATCCGAAGATGTATATAATATCGGTTACCTGCCCGAAGAACGCGGATTATACAAAAAAATGAAAGTGGGAGAGCAGGCGATGTATCTAGCGCAGTTGAGAGGACTGTCAAAAAAGGATGCGCACCGCGAATTGATGATATGGTTCAAGCGGTTCGACATCATGGACTGGTATAACCGTAGGGTAGAGGAGCTATCGAAGGGGATGCAACAGAAAGTGCAATTTATCTCCACCGTGATCCACGATCCGGACCTGCTGATTTTCGATGAACCTTTCAGCGGTTTCGATCCCGTGAATGCGGATATTGTAAAGAGGGAAATGTTACGGCTCAAAGATGAGGGAAAGACCATTATCCTCTCCACGCACAATATGGAATCGGTAGAGGAGTTGTGTGATAATATCGCGCTCATCCACAAGTCGCAGGTGGTATTGCAGGGAAAAGTGTTCGATATCCGCAAGGAGCACCGTCCTAATATTTTACGGTTCCGCCTGATGGGCCATGAGTTTGACCTGGAACATTCGTCTTTCACCCTCCTCTCCAAAGAACCTTACCACGAATTTATCGATCTGCGTATCCAAAAAGAGGGTGATATCAGCAGCAATGAACTGGTGAGATTGATTCTCGACAGATATGAGGTGGTGAGTTACGATGAAGAACTGCCCACGATGAACGATGTGTTCATCAGAACCGTAACAAAATAATTCTATCAGGCTGGGCCGTTATTTTAAAAACAATATAACAAAAGATTATGAACAGAGTAGGTTTAGTAATCCAAAGAGAATATATTACCAGGGTAAGAAAAAAATCATTTATTATCCTTACGCTCCTTATGCCGTTATTGATGGTGTCCCTGTCATTAGTGCCCCTGTGGCTTTCCACACTCAACGACGGGAGTGTGAAAAATGTGGCTGTGATAGACAATACGGGGATTTATGCTCCCCTGCTGAAGTCTACGGACGCTTACCAGTTTCAGGTCATAGACGGATCGGAACAACAGGAGCCGGAATCGAGACTGGGAAAGGATCTGTTTGCTATTTTGCAGATTACCGGGGATCTGAACGAAAACCCGCGGGCAGTTTCGCTCACCTCCCAGAAACAGGCGCCGCAGGAGTTGCAGTCGATGATAGTGAGGACATTGAGCGAGAAGGTGACACAACAAAAACTTGATGAACTCTCGTCGTCGGGCAATGTGGACAGGGAGGCCATTACACAGGTGCGATCAATCGTGGAAGAAGGATCCAGGGTATCTTTGCGGACATTGCGCCTTGACGGGGACGGAGGTGTGTCGGAATCGTCTACCGAACTTGCTACTATCATCGGGATGCTGTTCACGATCCTTATCTACATGTTTATACTGATGTACGGGAACATGGTCATGCAGGCGGTGCTGGAAGAGAAGAAGAGCCGGATCGTAGAGGTGATGGTCTCTTCCGTAAAGCCGGTCAACCTGCTGGTGGGTAAAGTAGTGGGGATCGGATTGGTAGGAATTACCCAGTTGGTTATCTGGGGTGGATTAATGGGTCTGTTCTTCAGCGGATTATCCTTTTTTATCGCCTCTCCCGGTCAGGTGAACACTATGCCGGCCGAAATGGGTAATTTCGATATGGAGGGAATCCTGAATACGGTCATGGCTGTCAACTGGCTGGAGATCGGCTTTTATTTCATCCTCTTTTTCATCGGAGGCTATATCTTGTATGCGTCTATTTTTGCCATGTTTGCTTCGGCAGTGGATAGCGAGGAGGATACAAGCCAGTTTATGACGCCTGTAACGCTTATTATCGTATTCGCTTTCTTAGCCGGATTTTATAGCGTGAATAATCCCGACGGGCCACTGGCTTTTTGGGCATCATTGATTCCATTCAGTTCGCCTATCGTGATGATGGTGCGTATCCCCTTTGGAATTCCCTTGTGGGAGAAGCTGTTATCCATCCTGCTGCTTTATGGGACATTTGTGCTTCTCTCTATCCTTGCCGCCAAAATTTACCGGGTAGGTATTCTGATGTACGGCAAAAAACCATCGATCAGAGAAATGATAAAGTGGATAAGATATAAATAAATTTTTGCTCATGTTTCGCATAAAAAACCGACAAAAAGATGTATTTTTGCAGTTATAATAACTGATTGTAAACATAAAAGGTTTCTTTTCTGTTATATTAATCTTAAGCATGTGCCTGATTTCTATGAAATCACGCATGTGCTTTTTTTTATTGATAACGTATAAAGACAGTAAAATATACTCATATGAAACCGACATGTTTAAAATAATCATTAAACATCCGAGGGGAATAATTATTTTACACATCAAAGGTTCCATACACCGAAAAAAATAAAATAAGCGTATGAAATTTGAAAAAATGCACGGTGCGGGCAACGACTATATCTATGTCAACCTGTTCGAGGAGCGGGTGGATGATCCTGCATTATTGTCCCGCAGACTGAGCGACCGCCATTTTGGCGTCGGGAGTGACGGGCTTGTCCTTATCGGGCCTGACGAAGAGGGTGATTTCTCCATGAAGATGTTTAATGCCGACGGCAGTGAAGGCGCGATGTGCGGTAATGCGGCGCGATGCGTGGGTAAATATCTTTATGAAAGAGGATTGACCTCAAAAAAGGAGATTGCGCTGAATACCAAATCGGGTATAAAACATCTTTCATTGACGGTGAACCCGCATAACAATGAGGTAGAAAGTGTCAGGGTGAATATGGGAAAAGCTGCGTTCTCCGCTTCGGACTTGCTCCGTTCTCAGGTTATGCTCCCCGAGATGATTGATTATCCCGTTGAAATTGACGGTCAGGAGTATTATGTTACATTTGTCTCCATGGGAAATCCGCACGCTGTCATCTTTATGCAAGGTATCGATGATCTGGAGATCGAAAAAATCGGGCCGAAAATCGAACACCATCCTCTCTTTCCGAAACGTACGAATGTGGAATTTATCGAGGTGATCGACCGGGCACATCTGAAGATGCGCGTATGGGAGAGAGGAAGCGGAGAAACTATGGCCTGCGGTAGTGGCGCATGCGCTTCGTTGGTGGCGGGAGTGATTACGGATCGCTGCGACCCTAAGGCCTTGCTCCGGCTAAAAGGAGGTATCCTTGATGTTGAGTGGGAGAAAGACAATAACCAGGTCTTCCTTATCGGCGATGCCCATTTTGTTTTCAAAGGAGAAGTTTTTTAATGTGCCAATGTGAATAATGTGCTAATGAGTTAATCAGCAAATCAGCAAATCAAAAATATGTTCCGAATCAACGAAAACTATCTCCAACTGAATGAAAGTTACCTGTTCAGTACCATAGCCAAAAGGGTAGAGAAATTCAGCGCTTCACATCCCAGGGCCGATGTCATCCGTCTGGGGATCGGCGATGTAACGCTGCCCCTGCCTCCCGCCGTCATCCGTGCCATGCACAATGCCGTGGATGAAATGGCGGTAAAAGAGACTTTTCGCGGATACGGACCGGAACAGGGATATGGTTTTCTGCGGGAGAAAATAACGGAAATCGATTTCAGGCAGAAAGGGATTGATATCTCGCCCGACGAAATTTTTATAGGTGACGGCTCCAAGAGCGATACGGGGAATATCGGCGATATTCTGGGAGAGAATAATATCGTGGCCATTACTGATCCTGTCTATCCTGTCTATCTTGACAGCAATATCATGCGTCTGGGCAGATCCCCGAAGATCGTGTTGCTTTCCTGTGGCGAAGAGAACGGCTTTCTCCCCGAAATGCCTTCGCAACGTCCGGATGTGGTCTATCTCTGTTATCCCAATAACCCTACGGGAACGGTGATGAGCAGAGAACAACTCAAACAATGGGTGGATTATGCATTGGAAAACAGGAGTCTTATCCTGTTCGATGCTGCCTACGAGGCTTTTATCCGGAATAAGGAAGTGCCCCGTAGTATTTACGAAATTGAGCGGGCGAAAGAATGCGCTATCGAATTCCGCTCCTTCTCTAAAAACGCCGGATTTACCGGCCTACGATGCAGCTATACTGTGGTCCCGAAATCGCTGGTAGCAAGGTCTGCGGGGGAGAGCCAAGTATCTCTAAACAGTTTGTGGAACCGCCGTCAATCTACTAAATTCAACGGCACGCCCTATATCGTGCAAAGAGCTGCCGAAGCCGTTTATTCCCCGGAAGGGCAGCAGGAAGTACGCGATATGGTCTCTTACTATATGCGCAATGCAGAGATGATCAGGAAGGGACTGACAGAAAAGGGCTGGACGCTCTTCGGCGGTGAAAATTCCCCGTATATCTGGCTGAAATGTCCCGACCGAACGGATTCCTGGATATTCTTCGACCGGCTGCTCGAAGAGTGCCATATCGTAGGCACACCGGGCGTAGGCTTCGGTTCCAAAGGTGAAGGCTATTTCCGGTTGACCGCCTTCAACAGCCATGAGAAGACTGCTGAGGCGGTAGAGAGGATCAAAGGTTGGGTATAGAATTTTCCGTTTAATGCTTTAATTCTTTGTTTGGATCTACCCCCATTGTTAGTTTTATGTTTCCTCCGGAAATGATGTCATTAAAAGGAATAAATACTGATTCCTGTTTTTGTCCGTTTAGCGTTATGGATTGAATGTATTTGTTCTCTTTCGAGTTGTTTTCTGTTTCTATTATAAACGACTTCCCATTATAGTACTTGTCGTTTAATGTAATTTCTATCCTGTCAAAAAGCGGACTCCCCAATTGCATTTGAGGATTTGTTTCAGTCAACCCTTTTACATCGAATAGTCCCATCGTGGCCATCACATACCAGGCGCCCAACTGTCCCTGGTCTTCATCTTGTCCGTAGCCATAACCGTGAACTCCGCCCGTTCCGTAAAATTCATCGCAAATGGCGCGTGTCCATTTTTGAGTTAAGTATGGTTTTTCCGAGAAATTAAATAACCAGGAAATGTGTAAATTGGGCTGATTACCGTGATTGTATAGTGCCTGTACGCCGGAGAAGGCATTGATTTCTTTACCTCCGCCAAACACATCGAGTTGTGAGAGAGTGAAAATGCTGTCCAGTCTGGTGTTAAATTCGTCTTTTCCGACGCGCTGAATAAGTTCTTCGATATCGTGCGGAACATAAAACGTGTATTGTACTGCATTTCCTTCCTGAAAGCCTACCCAGGGCGCAAGTTTGTCGAAAGGTTCCAGAAATTCACCGTTTTTCAATCGAGGCCTCATCAGCTTCATTTTTTCATCGAAAACCAGTTCCCATCCTTTCGAAAGTCGTTGTAGGAGTTTCCTGTCTTCTTCTTTCCCAAGCGCTTTGGCAAATTCGGAAACGGCAAAACAGCTGAAAGCGTATTCCAACGTGTGCGATGTTCCGAACATGGAACCTTCGGGCGTAGTTGTCCATTGAATTTCGGGAACATAGGGAGCATATCCCATGTCAACAAATAATCCTACATCCATTTTTCCAGCACCTTTTATACGGTTTTTGCTTTCAATTTCGTTCTTAAGTGCAGCTTCATAACCTATATTTACATCGAAATCCCGAATGCCGCAGTTATGGGCTGCAGCAATGGCCAGACTTGTAAAATTGGTGCCTACGCCGGAAACATATTTACTATTGGCAATACCATCACCCAGCCAACCTGTTTCTCTATATACCAATAGCTGGCTTTTTATCCAATCTGAAAAATATTCGGGATAAACGAGTGTCCATAATTGAGTAAGATTCCAAAAGGCACCCCATATAGCATCGGTATTGTAATAGTTGTGAGCGGGTTTTCCTTTGGCATCAGTTTCAATTTGTCCGATCCCACCGTCATTCTTCGGATAGGCACCATTCACATCGCTGGCTATACCTCTTCCTAAAATGGCGTGATAAAGCCCGGTGTAGAATTTAACTTTATCCTCCTTTGTTCCTCCTGATACCTTTATTCTTCCGAGTTTTTCTTTCCAAATTGTGTGAGCATTTAATTTTACTTCTTCAAATGTTTTGGACGCCGCTTCGGTTTCGTAATTCAACTTGGCATTTTCGACAGAAGTATATGAAAGGCCAATTTTTACAAGGATATTTTCATTTTGGACTGTATTGAATCTAACGGCCATTGTACTGCCGATACCGTTTATTTCATTTTCTTGTACCGGTGTTTCCCCGCGATGGAATACAATGCTTTCTTCGATGGGTTTATCTAACTTCGCGTAAAAGTACATGGTGAGATCGGCTCCGCTTTGATATTTTTTAATGTATTCAGGAATGGTAGTTACAAACCCTTCTATGGTTTGGTTGTCTATTAACCGGATATGAGCATCTTTCACCGCACCACTTTCACCCAGGCGGTTTCCGATATCGAAAATGATATATGAACTGTCGCTTTCGGGAAAAATATATCGTTGTAAGCCGACTCTCTCAGTTGCGGTAAGCTCAACTTTGGTATTATAATCATTAAGTGTAACACTATAATACCCTGGAGTAGCGGTTTCAGTAGCTTTTTCAAAGTAGGAACGGTATCCTTCTTCAGGATTTTCAAAACTGCCGGGTTGGGTTTTGACTTCCCCTACCACCGGCATCAACATAACACCTCCGACCTGGAACTCATGAAAACAGGCAAAGCCTTCAATAGAGGTGTGACCATCTTCATAACCAACTGCTTCCCACCCCTCTTTATTTCCATAAGATCCGTTTGTAGAGGGTGCTAATTTTGCCATTCCGAAGGGCAAGGAGGCCGGGGTGTAGAAAAACCAGCGGCTGTGCACTGTTCCGATATTTGGATCGACGTATTGCGTGAAATCTTCTTCAAAATTGTTGTTTTTATCATGTCCGGATGTACAGTTCATGAATATGATACACCATAATGTAAGAAAAATTATTTTTTTCATTTTTATATTGTTGAAGTTATTATCTTTATTATCTGGCTTTTAGACAAAATTATTGATCATTTTCGTTATTCCTATCTCTATTGAACACTAATACAGGTTCGTGTACTATTTTTTCCGACAGATCGCCCGTATGAATTGAGAATAGGAAATTGAAACAATAACAGGCCGCAATTCTCTGAATATCTTGCTGCAAGTTATGATCAATTATCTTCAGACTGTTCTTCATATAACGCGATAGCACCATAAGATTCTACCACAGCCGCTTGCATCAACAATAAATAATACCGGTTCGGTTGTTTTCCGGTCCAGTCTTCATAAAATAATTTATCTGAAGTACGGGCGTTGTCATATGCATAATTTATCAATTTGGAATAAGTTTCTATATACGTTTTGGCAGTCGAATGATAGGGTAGAATATCAATGTAAGCACGCAATAGTTTCGTATTAAACCAGGGATCATGATCGGGAAAAGATAAGATTCCATTTCTTATTTTTGCAAAATAATCGTATGAACCAATAGCTGATTCAATCGCCTGGTCTAAATATTTTCTGTCGCTTGTTATTTTATATAACTCTATTCCATTTTGAATCATTACCCCTGTATTGTATGTCCAAATAGTATAGTTTATCTCTCCTTTTACATTTTTATCGTTCCAGTAACATTTTGTTGTTGGGTCAAATAAGTTATCACTAAGCCAGTTATATAAATCTCTTGCTAAATTTAAAATCTCTTGTTTTTCAGAATCGTCGCAAACGTGGAAATATCTCAAAAGAAAAAGTGTTGCGTACCCATTTGAGCAAGTGGGTTTATTTGAGTTAGGATTATCCATCATGTTTTTTTCGTCTTCATTCCACCATAATGCCCCGCCTAAAATCGGATCGATCCCACTTTTAAGAAAAGGAATTATATCTTTTGCCAATTCTTTGTAAGATTCGTCATTGGTGATGGAATAAGCCTCTAATAAGCTCAAACCCACTATGGAATTGTCATCGTAGAATCTGGTCCCTTGTCCGGTTGAGCCATTTGTCGATGAACTGTAAGCGGATATGTTGTTTCCTGCACGGCCTGTACTCAAATAACTTTGAAATGTACCTATCATTTTTTCATAAGGAATATCATATCCCAATTTTTCTAATGTAGCGGCTGCATTATTGATCGCTACCACGGGCCATAAGTATGCATATTGAGGATCTCCAGGTTGCGACGGATGACTTTCTTTGTAAAAACCTGTTTGACCGATTGAATATTTTGCATTTATAAGATCAAAAACTTCCTTCGCCCTTTCTCCAGAGTTTACTGGTACGGGATTATCAGGATTTTCTTTTTCTTTTGGAGGAGTATAGGGTTCCGATCCATCATTGCATGCAATGATGGGAGAAAATATGGATAGAACGAGTATAAACAAGATGTATTTTTTCATTTGTATACTATTTGTTTAGTTTTTAATTGTTGTATGGGACACGAAGTTTTCAATTTCATGTAGTACATCTGAAACCAAAGACGTCGTGTCCCGCTCTTATGTCTTCCGTGAGATTTACAACGGAGTTATATTAGAAAATTGATGTACGACCATATTTTCGAGATTCGTATTTATGATAATTGTACATTTCCTTAAGTCCAATGAGCCGCTCATCTTCCATAGATGATCCCATTGGCTCCATGGGAATTCTCCTATTTCATAGAATGATAAAGGTTCACCCCCGGTAGGTCTTTCGGGGCTGATCCCGTCTTTTCGTCCCCAACACCACTCATTGCCGTCTATTGTTGCAATAAAATAGTAACGTTCTTCTATCCAGCTCAACCAGCTTGGCGGATTGGTTTCGGGCCTGCTTTGCTGAATAAATCTAATTTCACAGTTGTCGGCTTGGAATATGCCATTTCCAATATAATTCAGTTCCCCGAAAGTATCATAATTTGCACCCCAAATAGCACGTACTCCGGAAATTATTTCAGTCTTTAACGATAGTGTATTGAAATCTACTGTAATTCTGTAGGGAAATTCATTTGAAGATAAGGATATTGTTTGGGTACCTTCCATTAGTTTATCGTCGGCATAATAATATTGTATGGCGTTTTCGTCTTCGGCAGATCTTAAAATTAATTGTCCATCTCCTTGTACTTTGGTGTATATAACAAACTTCCCTTCCGATTCTTGTCGAAATTCGAATCCTTGCTGCCCTTCGTTTTCAGAGCCCGATCCGTACAGAAATAATGTAGCCGGTATTTCCAATCCCTCACCGCGGGTAACACTTATTGTTTCAGTAAGCCCCGATTGTTTTATTTCTCCTGCTTTAGAAGCAACTACGGTCCAGATGATGTTTCCTGTTTCTCCGGGTATAATCCCGAGGTTACGCGCGATACTGTTTAAAGCTACATGAGTGAGTGTTAAAACAGATTCCACACCATTGTCGCTAAATGTACGATAGACAGGATTCGAAAAATCACCGCCGGTTTTGTCAAACAAAACTTCATAAGTTACATAAGATCCGTCCTCTGCACTACCCCCCGTCCATTTTAAGAGAATGTTTTCTGTTGATTTTACATCAATATCCACTTTTAAAGGAGATTCTAAATCAGTGGGAGGTGTGAACCCGGTTGAGAGTTCATATTGTTTCTCGCAGCTTATCAGTAAAACGAAGATAAAACTTAAGTATATAATTCTTTTCATACGATTATTTTATTTTTTACGTTAATGTGTATGGAACTCGCAATATTGACTACGTCGATTACTTCGTAATTCCTGCTCTTGTGTAAAATGATTTATACGCTCGTTTCATAAACTTCAATTTTTAATTACCATTTTGGATTTTGGGTTAAATTCTTGTTGATATCCCTGTCTTTTTGGGGAATAGGCCATAAGTAGTGTTTGGCCGGGTCGAATGTCCGGTTTTCTACACGGATATAGCCGTTATCCGTTCCTATTACTTCTCCTGTATGTAAACCGTGTGCCCAGCCATTTAATACGTTTTCGGCAATTTTCCACCTGATGATGTCTTTATGCCTTAATCCTTCGAAAGCCAACTCGTTTCTTCTTTCATTACGAACGATTTCAACAAGGTTGCCGGATGCAGGAAAACTCAATGCCCGATTGTCGCTAAACCCGGCTCTTTGACGAAGAATCCTTATTGTATTATTCCAGGCTGTTTCATCCAACTCTCCTAATTCAGCGAGCGCTTCCGCATTCATCAACAAAACATCAGCATATCGAATAAGTATGATATTCAATCCGGACATTAAATTGGCTCTGTACGTATTGTCCCAGTATTTTTTAAGATAATATCCTGTTGCAGTACTATTCGATGAGTACCCATACCCGTCGGGGTTGGCTCCCTGATCGCAATTAATAACAGCCTCAGTACCGTCAGCTTTTACGTAGCTGTTGCCTGTATATACAACCGCTGCCTTTAAGCGGGGATCCCTGTTGTTAAATTCATCATTGATGTTGAAACTTCCTTGCGGTGCATTATCGATATTGTACCCGTCCAAAGTTATATAAGAATCTATTAATTCCTGAAGGGGAGATAATTGGGAATAGCCATCCAAAGAAGGTGGTACGAAATGATATTGAACATTATGTTCACGGGTTATGGGCATATACTGATAATCGAAAATTACTTCCTGATTATTCTCATTTTCAATTTTAAATAAACCCTCATAACTTGGAAACAATGTAAATCCCCCGTCGGAAATAATATTACCGGTAACGGTTTTCACTTCGTTGTATCGACCTTCAAATAAAAGTATACGGGCCTTTAAAGCCATAGCAGCCCAAATGGTCGCCCTACCTGTGTCGTTACCGGAATAGGATGTAGGAAGATGGTTGTTATCAATAATTGCATTCAGATCAATTAAAATATTTTCAACAATTTCCGCTTTTGGCGTACGTCCGATAGTCTCAGATTCATTTACAGATAATACATGGGTAAAATAGGGTATATCTCCAAACTTTGAATACAGTTCGAAATAATGAAAAGCCCTGATAAACATAGCTTCTGCTTTATATCTGTTCTTTAATTCATCATTCAAATTAGGGACATTGTCAATATTGGTGAGTAAAAGATTACAATTTCTAATTCCACTGTATTTTCCATCCCACACGGCAGCAACATATTGGTCTGAAGTGGAATAAGATCCGTTTCCGATACTTTGATTGAATGCATTGGAAACTTTTGTGTATCCGTTATCCGTCATTGCATCGGAATACAGAATCTCAAATGCATCTGTTATTTCAGAGTAGCATTTGTTGACCATATACAAAGCCGATTCGGGTTTTTTCCAGAAACTCGCATCGGTTTCTCTATCATAAGGCAACAGGTCTAAATCTTGACAAGAAGTCGCCAGGAATATGACAATTAATGATTTAATCAGGTTTTTATTTAGTTTCATAGTGATGATATTTTAAAATTTAACATTTAATCCAAAAGCCAATACTCTGTTTACCGGATAAATGCGTCCACTACCATCTGCTGTTTCAGGATCCCATCCGCCTTTCATTTGTGTAAAAGTCAGTGCATTTTGTAAACTTGTAAAAACTCTTAAGGAGTTAATTGACAATTTATTGGTGATATTTTGTGGAAAGGTATATCCCAATTGGATGTTTTTAAGCCTTAAGTAAGCAGCATCGTCAATCCAGAATCCGGATTTTGCCGCGTTGTTTGCAGATTCTGCTCCTACGGTCAATCGAGGGTATGTTGCATTGGGATTATTTGGTGTCCATCGGTCGATATGAAAATCAAAGACAGGTCCTTCATTGTTATTATGGAATGCTTCCACCGATTCTCCTCTTAACCAAACACTTCTCATTCCAACTCCTTGCCAAAGCATAGAGAAATCCAATCCTTTCCAGTTAAAACCGTAGTTAAAACCATAATTATAACGAGGAAATCTGTTACCCAATATAAAACGGTCATCGCTTTCTTTTACCAAGCCATCACCATCTTTATCTATGTATCTTAAATCTCCGGGCTTGGGAGTGATTCCGTCTAACCAGGGACCGGCCTGGACTTCCTGTTCGTTTTGGAATATTCCATCCCATCTGTAAGCGTAATATGAAAACATCGGGTAACCTTCTTTCAGGATCGTATTTACATCAAATCCGTCTATTCTTTCAGTTCCCTTCATATCAATAACTTTGTTTTGAGAGTCCGATACTCTTCCACTGATAAGATGATTTACTGTTCCTGTTTTAAAATTATATTCAGCAGATAGTTCCCATCCACGATTTCCTACCACTGCGGCATTTTGTGCGGGGAAATTTCTTCCGTATCCGTATAATCCGGTCAAAGGCAGATTTACAAGAATGTTATATGTTTTATCGTTAAAGTAATCGGCTGTGAATCTCAATGCATTGTTTAATAGGGCTATATCTGTTCCGATATTGAACATACGTGTTGTTTCCCATTTTATATCGGGATTGTAAACAGTATAATTAGCAATCGGCACCATAGCAGAGCCGAAATTATATCCATTTAAAACTGATATGCCTGCCAAATATTGATAGTTATCGATACTGCCATCAGTCATTACATTATTATTCCCTGATAATCCCCACGATGTTCTGATCTTCATAAAGGGTATTGTTTCTTTTACATTAGCGAAGAATTCTTCTTCTGCAATGTTCCATGCGGCCGAAACCGAGGGGAAAAACCCATGCCTGTTTTTAGGAGAAAATCTGGATGACCAGTCATTTCTTCCATTGAATTCAAACATGTACCTGTCTTTATAATTGTAGGTGAATCTGTACAGGATAGAAGGTAATGTCCAATCGTGAGCCCATCCGACGTTTCCGGTGTTATCTCTTTGTTCACCTACCAGGATATCGTAATCAGTTTGATCTATACGATATGTTTGAAATCTCTTATGATTAAGGCCTTCATAACTGTATCCGGCCAAAAATCCAAATAAATGGTTTTCTATTTTTTTATCGTATGTGAGAAGTATATTCCCTATAATATTTTGGGTTCGTCCGAAATCTTCGGTCAAACGATTTTCCTGGTCTCCGGTACCGGGGATTGCTTTCCTGTTTTCATGCATCACATCGTTATTCAATTTACCTCCGATCATCCCCTTTAATGACAATCCTTCCAAAATAGTATATTCTGCCGATATGGTTGCAGAAAGCGCATCGTTTTTATTTTGGCGGTAACCACCTGTCTCTAATCTTGCCAAAGCGTTGGTGTTGCTGCCACTTGGTAACGTATAATTACCATTCTCATCTTTTACAGGATAAATGGAAGGCATTCGTGTTGCCTGCTCTATGATCCATTCTGTCCAATAGGCATGATCCTGAATCTGATTGCGGACATACGATAGGTTTGTACTCAATTTGAGTTTTTCTGAAACCTGTGTTTCAAGGTTCAGCCTTGTATTATATCTTTTATGTCCGTAATCGTCCCCTTTAAACAAACTATTTTGATCCATATATCCGGCGGATATTAAATAAGAGGTGTTCTCATTGCCCCCATTTACGGACAAATTGTGCGTTTGTTGAGGTGCTGAATCCCGGTAAATCTCTTTCATCCAGTTTACGTTAGGGCCATTTTCCCGGAAATTCCGGATTTCTTCGGGAGTAAAACGGATGTTTCTTCCCGAGTTGACCAATGCTTCGTTGCGTAGTTCGGCATATATCCAGGAATCGACAATTCTGGGTAAAAAAGTTGCCGTCTGAATTCCATGAATGAAATCATATTGTATGTTGGCTTTTCCCTTTATGCCTTTTTTGGTGGTTATAAGTATTACTCCGTTTGATGCCCTTGAACCGTATATAGCAGTGGATGCCGCATCTTTTAGTATGGAAATGCTCTCAATATCGGAAGGGTTTACGTTTTGGATATCTTCATTGACAATCCCATCCACAATAACCAAGGGATTATTATCATTCATCGTTCTCTCACCTCTGATGCGGATTCCTAATCTTGCTCCCGGTTGAGAATTTTGTTGCTGGATAATGAGTCCGGGGGTTGTTCCTTGAAGGGCTTCAACTACATTTACGATAGGTTTCCCATCCAGATCCCTTGTGGAAATGGTAGAAACAGCCCCTGTTAGATTAATCCTCCTTTGGGTTCCATAGCCTACAACTACCACCTCATCCAATAATTGCCGGTCTTCTTCCAAATTAATGACCATATTATTGTAATTTGTTACGGTAATTGTCTGTGTTTGATAGCCGATATATGAGATTTGAATCTGACTCCCAAGAGCGATAGTCAAAGAAAAATCTCCATCAATATTTGTCACGGTACCCCGGTCTGTACCCACTTCCCTAATAGTAGCTCCGATAATTGGCTCATTATTAGTCCCAATTACTTTTCCATTCAATGTTTGACTGCTCTGCCCCATCATTTGTAGGGTAATTGCAAAATACAACATAATAAGAATAACAGGTAATTTTATTTTCTTATCATGACAGTACGTCTTTAAATTTACATTTTGATTTTTCATGCAATAATTAATTTTACTAATTTATTTTATTTATAGGTTCATCTATTTAACTGATTCAGAGCAAAATTATACGCCCCAATTGCAATGGCCTTGCTGGTTCCCAACTTACTTGTTTTTACGCCGATCTTCTTTACCGCATGATATATCGCGGTGTTCTTGCTTTCGGGGACGGTTACGATTTTTGATTCGGTCTTCAGAAAGAGCGCCTTCTCGTTTTCATCTTCCAGATTATAGGATTTCATTTGCAACCGGGGAAAAGTATCACCTTTGACGGTTTTTCTGACTCCGTTCATTTCTTTGATTATCGCGGGAAGGATATATTTATGCGCATTCGCGATCCCTCCGCCAATGACAACTATTCCATCCACAATATTCAGCGATTCGGAAAGAGTGAAGCCGGCAATTTCTCCTAGTTTTTCAAAACTCTTTATCGCGGCTTCCCTGTTACCTGGGTTTGTTCCTTCGGCAATTTCGAAAATCTCTTTCGGAGAGATATTCGATTCATCTCCCGAAAGTTCACGGTATTCCCGTTTCACGGCGCGGATACTTACGCCCTCTTCGGCGAGGAGACGATGGTCGTATTTGTTTGCTGATAACCAGACATCGCCGCCGCAGCCATTGTCGCCCGATAAAAGCCTGTTATCTATTACCACGCCGCCACCGAAACCTGTACCAAGGGTGACAGCGAGCAGGTTGCGGTATCTTTTGGGGTTTCCGGTAGCTTCCAGTTGTTGGTTGACTTCCGGTAATGCCCCTGCAAGCGCTTCACCATAGGCGAAGAGATTCCCGTCGTTATTGATAAAGACCGGTAATCCGAATTTTTCTTCCAGATAAGGTCCTAATGCGATACCTCCCCTGAAAGCAGGAAAATTGGGCAAATCGCCAATAATGCCGTTTTCGTAGTCGGCCGGGCCGGGAAATGCAAAACTGATGGCTATAGGTTCATCATTTATTCTTCCCATTACTTCCCTAAAGCCGGTAGCAATAGAATGTAAACATTTTTGCAAATTGTCCGGATGCGCCGGAAAATCTACCGGATCAATGATCTCCTGATTATCTTGTATGGCCGAAAATATAAAGTTGGTTCCTCCCGCATCGAGAGTTAATACCGTTCGTTTATCTCTATTGTCCATTTTCTTTGAAAATATTTGTGAGTAATAGATTTATAACCAAGCAGAGAAGAAGGACGGACAGGGCGGCCGAAAATCCGAAGTTGTCATTCATCAAACCCTGGAGGGGTAAAATAACGGCTCCGCCCGAAACACCCATGATCATTAGTGCCGAGATCTCGTTTGAACGTTGCCTGTCTTTCTGTAGAGCAAACGAGAAAACGATCGAAAAAACATTCGCACAGGTAAACCCGATAATGAATATAAGGATCAGTAAGAGCCAAAGATTTTGGACAAACATCAATGCAGCAAAAGCAATAATGGCAAAGATGAGTGAATACCTTAAAAAACGAAGGGGTCGAAATTTTAAAAGAAGTAGGGTTCCCGCGAAAGCGCCTATTGTCTTTGCCGCGAAATAGACACTGCTACCCAGCCCGGCACGGCTTAGCTCCAATCCCATCCGCTTCATCAGCAATTCGGGGGCCGAGGTGTTTATTCCTACATCCAGACCGACAATAAATAAAATGCTTAGAAAGCAATACAAAATGTACTTATCTTTCAAAAGAGTCAATGCACTCTTGAAAGTACTTTGCCTGTTCTCAAGCCCGTATTCTTCTGTTTTTGAGAATAGTAATAGTAAAACGGAAAGCAAGGAGATAACGGAAAAAACGACGAAAGTCATTTTCCAATCTAGGAAATAACTTGCCGTGGCACCCGCGATAATGGGGCCTGACAGCGATGAGATGGACTTGATGAACTGCCCCGCAGTCAGTACGCTTGCCGTTTTCTCTTTTTTAAACATGGATGCCACCAATGGATTGAGTGAGACCTGCAGGACCGTATTGCTGATACCAAGTAATGCAAAGGCTGTCAAAACCGTAGGGAAAGTGTAACTGATAAACGGTATGATCATCGCTAAGGTCGTGAGAGCAAGAGAGAGTAAAACCGTTTTTTTCTTGCCGATCCGTCCCATCAGGATCCCGGCAGGAATAGAGAAAACCGCGAACCACAGGAATACCATCATGGGAATGGTATTTGCAAGTGTGCTCGATAAATCAAAATCTATTTTTATATAATTGGTAGCAATACCTACTACATCCACAAATCCCATGATAAAGAAACCGAAGAATACGGCTACTTTAGGAACCCAACCTGATTTTGCATTGTCGTTGTTCATCTTGTATCTGTTTAAAATCTGACACTTGCCTTAATGGTTACGCATTTCCGGCTGGCAGATTTGCCATGTGGCCTGATGGTATATTCTTTTACAGAAGCCGGTACGATGAAGGTTTCTGCATAGTGTACGATAAGGGGTTCAAATCTACCATCCGGACTTTCCACGATGATCTCGTCACCTTCCACCAAATTCAAAACATTGACCGAATCGTTTGTCATATGCGGTACCGGCCCTGTAAAGATGTGCCTCCTTGTTTCTATAAACTGCGTTTGGTGCAAGCCGGTTTTTTCTTCTGCCCATCCTTCGCCCCGGGCAATCTCTTTAAACCGGTTCACTAATTGGGAGGTAACGTAATCGGTATCTCTGTTCCATTGAATGACCTGTTTTCCCTTTTCTATATTGATGGGCCTCGGTTTTCCGTCCAGCCCCAGCCGGCTCCAGTCCCATAGCTTAAAAGTAAACAGGTTGGGAGTAGCGCTGATTTCAAGCACGACTGAATTTTTTCCTGAGCAATGAATGGTGCCTGCAGGTATCAGAAAATGATCATGTTTCTTTGCGGGAATAGTATGAATGTACTTCTCATCATCGAAATTTAGTTTTGGGTCTTTATTCGCATTCTCGATATCATCGATCATGGCATTGCGATCAATTCCCTTTTTTAATCCCAAATAAACATTTGCATCCTCTTTTACATCGATCATGTAATAGCTTTCGTCCTGCGTGTATGGTAATCCGAAGCGATCTCTTGCAAATTGAGTAGTAGGGTGCACCTGAAGGCTTAAGTTTCCTCCTCCCATTGTATCCAGAATATCAAAACGAATAGGGAAATCCTGCCCGAACCTTGCTTCGACCGGTTCACCCAATAATTCTTTGCTTTTCAAATATACCAGGTTGACCGATGGCATTTCAAAAGTCTCTCCGTCAATCTCTAATAGTAAACTGTTTTCTTCGGGAACACAATCGAAACACCAGCCGAAATTGCTGACTGATTTGTCCAGATTGCAGACTTCTTTCATCCATTGTCCTCCCCACGGTGCCGGGTCAAAGAAAGGGACCACCCTGAATGGTTTATGCGCTGTCTTTTCAATACCCTCAAAAAATGTTTTTTTGTCGATAAGCTTCGGCTCTTTTCCGGTAGTATCCAACCAATAATCTATATGTTGGTACAATGTCCTTTTGTGCTTGTCCAACACTCTCCAGTCATTGAAATAGCCCCGTTTATATTGAAGAGAAAATGCCTCATTTTTGTTATCAACGCCTAAACCTGTAACTTCATTTTTTCGCATCCTTTGCTGTATTTCCCAGCGAGGCATATCGGCATATACCAGCGTATCCGGTTCTATGACGTATGAGCTTCCATAACCAAATAGAATGATATTCCCGTTTTTTTGTGCGGATTTTATTTCCTGATGGATGGCAATTATTTTCTCTTCATCAAAATAATCCCAGATAGATAGATTGCTCAAATAGCCGAACAAAATATCTTCCTTCATAAAGTTTTCTGTAATCCGAAGAATTTCACTTTCAGCTTTGAAAAGTTGAGCGGTATCCACAAATAATGCGTGGGGGATATTTCTGAAATAAGAGATGAGTTGCTCGTAGTAAATGCCGGTATAACATTCAATAGCGACTATATGGGTGTCGGTTACCGGAGTGATTTGATTCAGAATATTTTCCCAGCCTTTAATAAGGGTTCCATTTTCAATGGAAGTGGCGGGGTATTTGTCATACTGAGAGTTGTTTTTACACATATGGTTGAACATGTTTTATATTTGTTTGAACATATAGATGCGGCAAATGTATAAAAGAAAATAAATAACTCCAAATTATTTTGATTTTTTTTTATTTTTCTATTACTTTGTCAAAAAAATATGGGTAATAACAAGATACCTTTGCACAAACAAGCTGAGTCCTACCTCAGAAAATTGATAGAACAGGAGGAATTCAGCGATGGGGAGTTGATTCCCAATGAAATCGAATTGTCTGAACAATTGAAAATGTCCCGGAATACCCTAAGACAGGCCATCAACACACTGGTTGGGGAAGGGCTCCTTATTCGTAAAAGAGGCGTCGGCACAAGGGTGGCAGAAAAAAATATCTATAGCGAAGCCACTAATTGGTTGAGTTTTTCGCAGGAAATGAAAATTTTAGGCATGGAAATTGAGAATTTTGAACTGCATATCAGCAAACAGATGGCCAGTGCAGAAGCAAGATCTTTTTTTTCAGTTCCTGAGAACACTAAAGTGCTGCGTATAGAGAGGTTAAGAGGGAAAGTCAATTTTCCATTTGTCTATTTTGTCTCTGAATTTAATCCGGAAGTCCCTTTAAACGGAACGGAAAATTTCAACAGGCCGCTCTATGAGATACTAAGAAACGACTATCACATTGTCGTAAAAACATCAAGAGAAGAAATAAGTGCTGCGCCTGCCAATAACTTTATCGCTTCAAAACTGGAAATCGAAACCGGTGACCCCATATTAATCCGGAAAAGGGCAGTGACTGATACAAACGGACTGCCGATAGAATACAATATCGGTTGGTATCGCGCGGATTCATTTACCTACAAAATAGAGTCCGTTCGCAACGGTATATAGTTGATGTATTAATCTATCACTATCACCTTCATCTTTCCACTATTGAGTGGGATAGGGGAGAATCGAATATCAGCAGCATACTTTGAATATATTATTATGAAAAATATCAGGAATTCCTTATCAATTGATCAGGTGAGGTCCTCTTATCCTATATAATAGGTACTCAAAGTGACATAAAAAGGGAAATAATCCTTATTTGTTGCTATTGTAAGGAATAAAGTCTGCTTGTACCTTTGTAGTTTGATCAATCGGCTTTTCATCGTTTTTCTATGACAATCACGTTGTGGAAAGTGGTTGTGTGCGATTTCATGCCGATAATACAAAGGAGGTTGTTTGAAGACGCTTGTTCTTACATTTATTTTACTCGTCTGTTCTGTGTTGTCCCTGTTTGTAGGGGTGGCAGATATCTCTATTGCTGATATTTTCCATTGGAATGCGGAAAAGCTGGCGCTTATTTCCATCAGCCGTATCCCCCGGACCGCTGCATTGATATTGGCCGGGGTAGGGATGAGTGTGTCCGGGGTAATCATGCAACAGATGACACAGAACAAGTTCGTCTCTCCTACTACGGCCGGTACGCTCGAAGCAGCCAAAATGGGACTGCTTATTTTCCTGATCTTTATTCCCACGGCAGGATCGGCTATAAAAATGATGCTTGCCTTCCTCTTTACATTTGTTGCCAGCCTGATCTTTCTGGCCATCGTGCGGAAGATACGCTACCGCAACATGGTGTTTGTGCCGTTGGTGGGATTGATGTTCGGGGGGATTATCGGTTCGATATCCACCTTCTTCGCCGTGAGGCTGAACATCGTGCAGGATACCAATGCCTGGATGATGGGTGATTTTTCAGGTATCCTGCAGGGGCGCTACGAAATGATATACCTGAGCCTGCCTGCCATCATCATCACCTACCTTTATGCGAACAAATTCACCGTAGTAGGGATGGGTGAGGATTTTTCCAGGAACCTGGGATTGAATTACGCGGCGATCATGAATATCGGCCTTTTCTGTGTATCGCTCACGGTAAGCGCCGTGGTGATTACCGCTGGGGCCATTCCCTTTCTGGGACTGATCGTCCCGAATGTGGTGAGCCTCCTCTTTGGAGATAACCTGAAGAAAACATTGCCTTTAGTCGCCTTGTCGGGAGCCATTTTCCTGCTGTTGTGCGATATTGCGGGGCGGGTGGTGATCTATCCCTACGAGGTTCCGATCGGGGTGACAGTAAGTATTATCGGGGCAGTCATTTTTCTCATCTTGATAATCAGGAAACGATGAAGGAGATATGTAAGTCGATTTAATGATGTGGTGATGTAACGATTTGATAATTATTTAATCAATAAATCAGTAAATTGACACATCTTATTATTGCGAGTTCCATCCACCTTGATGTAAAGAAATAAAACAATTGTATGAAAAGGATAAAGAAGAATTTTCTGATCGTGACCTTGCTGCTATTGGTGGCGGCAGTCCTTTTCCTTTTCTATAATATGGGGAATAATTGGGAGTTCGCGTTGCGCCTGCGTAGTGTAAAAGTGGCAGCTATCCTTGTCGTTTCCTGTTGTGTGGCCTACTCTTCCGTCGCTTTCCAGACGCTTACGAATAACCGTATACTCACCCCTTCCATCATGGGGTTCGAGTCAGTATACCTGTTGATCCAGACCGTGATCGTCTTCGTTTACGGTGATCAAACATACCGGGTGCTCAGCAGCCTGGACAACTTTTCATTGTCGGTGCTGGGCATGATAGGATTTGCCTTTCTGCTCTATATATTGATCTATAAAAAAGGCAAGGACAATCTCTATTTGCTACTATTAGTCGGGATTATACTGGGTACGCTGTTCAATAGCCTCAGCTCGTTTATGCAGTTACTGATCGATCCGAACGACTATTTTATCGTGCAGGGGAAGATGTTCGCCACGTTCAACAAGATAAACCGTGATTTGCTGTGGCCTTCAACGGCCGTGTTGCTCGTGCTTCTGACCGTTGGTTTCCGTACCACCAAATACTTAGACGTGCTGGCATTGGGCAGGGATCAGGCGATTAACCTCGGATTGAATTACAATCGCACGGTGCAGCTCTTCTTAGTGATTATCGCTGTGTTGGTATCGGTTTCTACCGCACTGGTCGGTCCGATCACTTTCCTGGGTTTGCTGGTAACCAATCTTACCTACGAGTTGTTTAAAACCCACCGGCATGGTATTATCATTGCCGCCTGTTGTCTTGTCACTGCCGTCACGTTGCTGAGCGGGCAGTTCGTGATGGAGCGGCTCTTCCACCTCTCCATCCCTGTAAGCGCCATTATCAATCTGGTGGGCGGATTGTATTTTATGTTTTTATTGTTACGCGTAAGGAAATTATGATTGAAGTAAAAGAGATATCGAAACACTATGGGAAAAAAATTGTGCTGGACGGTGTCGACCTGCAGTTTCCCAGAGGAAAGATCACCTCACTCATCGGGAGTAACGGCGCCGGGAAAAGTACGCTGCTCTCCATTGTCAGCCGGCTGTTGGCACAAGACGGGGGCGTTGTGATGGTGGACGGAAAGAACGTGACGGACTATAAGAACAAGGTATTGGCACAGCGGCTCTCCATACTCAAGCAATCCAATCACGTGCGACTGAAGCTGACCGTGCGGGAACTGGTGTCATTCGGCCGGTTCCCCTATTCGCAGGACAAGCTGACCGACGAGGACAAGGAAAAAGTGGACAGGGCGATCCGTTTTTTGGATATGAAAGATATTGAAGATGCCTATATCGACGAATTGAGCGGGGGGCAGAAACAGCGGGCCTACATGGCGATGGTGGTGGCGCAGGATACGGAATATGTTTTGCTCGACGAACCGCTGAACAACCTGGATATGAAGCACTCGGTACAAACAATGAAGACCTTGCGCAGGCTGGCGGATGAGTGGGAGAAAACCATCATCATCGTGCTGCACGACATTAATTTCGCATCGCATTATTCCGATTATATTGTCGCCCTGAAGGATGGCAAAGTGAAATATTGTGATACGACCGATAACATTATCAACGAGAAAGTGTTGGAAGATGTGTTCGATATCGCGATCACTGTATCGGAATTTAATCAGAAGAAAGTCTGCAATTATTTTGTTTAAAATTCAAGATTTAAGATTCAAGATTTGGGATTTGATAATTGGAGGAAATCATTCTTCACTTCTCCACTTCTTGAACTTCTGATTTCTTAGTTTTTAGTTCTAACTTCTAATTTCTTAGTTCCAATTTCTAACTTCTCAGCCAACAAATCATCAAATTAATCAATCAACAAATCAAAGAGGTATGAAAACAAGAATATTCCTTTTCGCATTGGGCGTGATTATCGCCCTGTCCGGTTGTACCGGCAATCATCAACAGAGAGAGACAGCAGGAGAGACTGTTACAGTGGTCCATAGTTTAGATACCGTAGAGGTTCCCGTGAACCCCCAGCGGGTAGTCGTGCTCGATTTTTCTGCCCTGGAAAATCTCGATTATCTGGGCATTAAACCCGTCGCCATTCCTAAATCAGGAGTGCCGAGCCACCTGAGCAAGTACAAAGACGACCCTTCCATAGTAGATGTAGGAACGGTAGTGGAAGTTAACCTGGAAAAAATCAATGAACTGCAGCCCGACCTGATCATCATCGGCGGGAGGTTGGCCGATTTCTATAAAGACCTCTCCGCCATCGCTCCGGTAATCTATCCTACCGTGATGGGAACCACCGATTTCCTTGGCGCTTTTAAAGCCAATCTGGATGATCTCGGGCGGATATTCGGTAAACAGGACGAATTGGACCGGGCATTCGCGGGGATCGAAACGAAGGTCGGGGAAGTGAAAACAAAAGTGGAATCCGCGGACGAAAGAGCGCTTATCCTGCTGCACAACAGGGGACGGTTCAGCGCCTACGGCAGCGGCTCTCGTTTCGGTATTATCCATGATGTACTGGGTTTTCAGGAGGCCGAAAAAGGATTGGGAACACATATCCACGGAACTCCCGTATCGAGCGAATTTGTCCAGAAGGCCAACCCCGATATTATTTTTATTGTCGATCGGAGCATGATCGTGGGAAATGCCGTCATGGACAAAGAAGAGGTGGAAAATAAACTCGTGAGGCAGACCAATGCCGCCCAAAACGGAAAGATCTTTTACCTCAATCCCGAGGTATGGTATCTTGCCGGAGGTGGAATTGCATCCGTGAATATGATGATAGATGAAGTGTCACAGGCACTCTAAAGTAGAAGGCATGTGGTGGATCTACGCTCTCCTTTCCGCTTTATTCGCTGCGCTTACGGCCATCTTTGCCAAAGTAGGCGTGGCGAATATCAATTCTAATCTCGCTACCGGAATACGTACCATTGTCATCCTTATCATGATATGGCTCATCGTTTTCAGTCGCGGCGAAGCGAGAGGGATCCACACCCTCTCCTGGCAAAATATTTTTTTTCTGGTTATCTCGGGAGTAGCTACCGGTCTCTCATGGATCTTTTATTTCAAAGCGTTACAACTCGGTAATGTTACGCAGGTAGCCATGTTGGATAAACTCAGTATAGTGCTGACTATCTTGTTGGCAGCTATGTTTCTGGGGGAAACCATTACCTTGCGTACAGCCCTGGCAGCGGTATTGATCGTTTCCGGGACGTTGCTGTTGGTGGTGAAGTAAGTAGATCGAAAAGCAGACAGGCAAATTATTCTGATTTGCCTGTTTTTGTTTAATTTCCTATTTTTGTTTTTCCTAAACAGATAATCGTTCCTCTTCCATACACCTCGATGTGAAATAATAAAATAATCGTATGAAGTACTGTCTTTTAATTGTTTCCTTGTTTATGGCAACCACTCTTGCGGCGCAGGAGAAACCGTCGCAGCAATGGCTTGACCGTAAGTTTTCCATGTTCATCCATTTTGGGTTGTATTCCGTATACGGAGGCGTGTATGAAGGTAAACCCGTAACGCGCGGGTATAGCGAACAGATCCAGTCGTTCGCAGGGATTTTCAGCGACTGGTATGGCAATACGGCCAACGAATTTAATCCCATCGAATGGAATCCGGACAGCATCGTGGCGCTGGCCCGAGCAGCCGGGATGAGATCGATCGTTTTCACTTCCAAGCACCACGATGGCTTCTGCATGTACCATTCAGCCCATACCGATTTCAATATCGTGGATGCTACGCCTTACGGCAGGGATTTGATGAAAGAACTGGCCGATGCCTGTGAACGGGGAGGGATAGGGTTCGCTGTCTATTTTTCATTGATCGACTGGCATTTCCCGCAGGCATACCCTATTTCAAGCCATAATGCCGACCCGCTTACACCGGAGCATTTCGCGTTCAATCTGAAACAGGTGGAGGAGATCATGACGAATTACGGGCCTCTCTCCGAAATCTGGTTCGATATGGGTTCCCTTACGCCTGAACAAAGTAAAGGACTGTATGAACTGGTCAACCGGCTGCAACCGGAATGTATGATCAGCGGACGATTGGGGAACGATTATGTGGATTTCTCGGTGATGGCCGATAACGAGTATCCCGATTACCAAATCGGCGTGCCTTGGCAGACGGCCGCTTCCATGTTCGATGAAACCTGGGGGTACCGTTCCTGGCAGGAAAGGGGGGAAGTGCAACTAAAGGTGAAAGAAAAAATAGAGAGTCTCATTAAAGTGATCAGCAGGGGAGGGAATTTCCTGCTCAATATCGGGCCGCGGGGGGACGGCGCAGTGGTAGAGTTCGAACGTGAGGTATTGCTGGAAATCGGACAATGGGTGAAAACAAATAGTGAAGCTATCTATGGTACCCGTGCCAACCCGTTCCATCATGCGTTCGCCTGGGGCGATATCACTACGAAAGAAGATCGTTTGTTTGCCTTTGTGGAGAGGATGCCTGCATCCCGGAAAATCGATCTGTCCGGGTTCAATGGCAAAGTAAACGGAGTGACCCTGTTGTCTTCGGGAGATGTTTTGCCTTACTCACAAAACAAAGAGCAGTTGCAGATCGACTTGTCCGCTGTTTCTACCGATAAAACCATTCCCGTGTTGGAGATCACGTTTGAGGACGGATACACCCTCATTCCTCTGTCGGTGGTGACGAACGGGATTTTAACCCCCCGGAACGCTGTTTCCCTTTTTGGTCATTCGAGCCTTAATTACTACGCCGGCTACAAAAGTGTGATAGGTTACGATTGGGTGTTTCGTTCCCGTAAACCTTCCGTTTCACCGCAAATCACTTTCACGGAGAATGAGAAAGGGAGAGAGGTTGAACTGGAAATTGACGGCCGGAAACAATCCGTAACCTTTCAGGCAGATGCATCCGAAACGGTAAAGCTACCCGAAAACAGCCTGAAATGGGGTAATTTATACAGGAAACCGGGTAGGGGTGTTTTCGGGAATGTAGAAGAAGAGGGCATGCAAGAGGTTGATGTGAACGTCGCCGGTTCAGGTTGGGTTGCAGTCGATGATTTCCGTTACGGGGAAAAGCAGACCGAACATATGCTTCCGCGTGCAAGCGTTGTTTTCCTGCAGGAAATAGAATCCACAAACCCACAAACCGTCGCAGTGAAGATCGGGAGCGGCAATGCCGTCTATATCCTCCTTAACGGCGAGTATATCACAGCCCATTTCTCACCCGACAGAATAGAGCAACAGGAAGAGATCGTGTTGTTACCGTTGAAAGAAGGTCGTAATCAACTTATAATTAAATATTATAACGGATTTGAAGAAGAGTTTTCCCACGGCATAACTCCATTGGATGAGTGGACGGTCCATACGCGGAAACTTTCTCCTGTCACATTGGAAAGAGGTGATAATCACCGGGTTTCCATTCGTTCCGGCGATTCACCCTCGAATGTTTCGCCCTTGCGTTTGAATAATATCAGTGTGATTTTCCGTTAGATAGTTGCAGACTTCCCTGCTTCCCGAAATTTTATTATTCACATCTCATTGATTATCTTTGCACCGCAAAAATCACAGAATGAAACCATTATTTATACAATATCCCAAATGCGGCACTTGTCGCAAAGCCGCTAAATGGCTGGAAGAAAATAATGTAGACGTAACTTCGAGACATATCGCAGAAGACAACCCTACCTGCGAGGAGCTTTCGGTGTGGATCGACAGAAGCGGTCTGCCTGTCAGCCGTTTCTTCAACACGTCGGGGATGATCTACAAGGAACAGAATCTGAAGGAAAAGGTGAAAACAGCTACCCGAGACGAGTTGATCGAGGTCCTGGCTTCCAATGGTATGGTGGTAAAGCGTCCTATTATCGTGGCTGACGACTTTGTGTTGGTCGGCTTTAACGAGATAGAGTGGCAGGAGAAGTTACGATGAAACGGGTATGAGAACCATTTTCACACAAGGACTATCGCGAATTCCATACACATAAAGGAAACAAATAAAATGATCGTATGAAAATTGGCGATATAGAATTTCCGGATAACCCCGTTTTTCTCGCTCCGATGGAGGATGTGAGTGATATCGGGTTTCGGCTGCTATGCAAGCAGTTCGGAGCTGATATGGTCTATACTGAGTTTGTGTCGAGTGACGCTCTTATCCGCGATATAAAGAAAACAAAGGAGAAGATTCTTTTCAGTGAGGAGGAGCGTCCTATCGGGATACAGATCTATGGGTGCGATCCCGATGCCATGGTGGAGGCCGCAAAAATCTGCGAAGAGGCCGATCCTGATCTTATTGACATTAATTTCGGCTGTCCGGTAAGGAAGATAGCCGGTAAGGGTGCCGGTTCGGGAATGATGCGTACACCCGATGTGATGCTGGAGATCACCGAAAAAGTGGTCAAAGCGGTGAACAAACCCGTATCGGTCAAAACCCGTCTGGGATGGGATGAGAACTCGAAGATTATCGTGCGGTTGGCTGAACAGTTACAGGATTGCGGTATTGGAGCGCTGACCATTCACGGGCGTACCCGCTCGCAGATGTATAAGGGAGAGGCCGACTGGACATTGATCCGGGAGGTGAAAAATAACCCGCGTATGCATATACCTATTATTGGCAATGGTGATGTAGATACGGTAGAGCGATGCCGGCAGCGTTTCGATGAAACCGGGGTGGATGCTGTAATGATTGGCCGCGGAAGTATCGGCGCACCCTGGTTATTCAGGGAGGTAAAGCATTATCTGCAGACCGGCGAACACCTTCCCAAAGAGCCGTTCCGCTGGTATCTGAATATCCTGAAACAGCAGGTGCTTGAAAGTGTGGGGCGGATCGACGAAATGCGGGGTATCCTCCATATGCGCCGCCACCTGGCCGCTACCCCTCTGTTCAAAGGTATCCCCGATTTCAAAGCCACACGCATCGCCATGCTCCGTGCCAATACCCTCGCGGAACTGTTCTCTATCATGGATGAGATCCCGGAAAAATTTCAGGTGGATTAAACAAACCGGAATAGGGGAAGTCTTACTGAAAAAGCATGGATATGAGGAAGAAGATTTTAGTATTGGCTTTATTATTGTTGACGATTTTGGAAATTTCAGCTCAACAACGATCCATTATAGAAAATGTATTGGTAAACAGTGTAGAAGAAAAAGTTTCTTCTATGCAGAAATTGATCGGCTTTGATGATGCGCAGGCACAACAACTCCGTCAAGTGGAACTGAATTTTTTACAGGAAGTCAATAAAGCCGAACGTTGCTTCTTATGCAACAAGCAAAAACGTATCAAAAAACTGAAACAAAAACGTGATACGGAATTACAAAAAATCCTGGAACGCGACCAATATATCAAATATGACGCTATTGAAAATGAAAGGATACAAAAACGTCCGTTATGGGCAAACTGATAGAGTGAAAAACAGAGAGGCCCAAAAGACCTCTTTGTTTTCACACTGTCTTTCTCTGTAATATTTTTCAGTTTCGTAATTCCTTAAGTTTTTGGAAATCTTCCGCTGTTAATTTCATATTATCCATAATTACAGGTTTGGCTGCATCTTGAGGATTAATAACTTCTTTGATAATGGTTTGAATACTTCGTGTTGATCTGGGTTGGAGGGGTAAGTAACTCTCATCTCCCGAAATTAAATACAAGGCTTGTCCCAATAAAACATCTTTGGTATCGCCAATGGGAACCCAGTAATCGATGTAGCCAAATCCTTCCTGCAATTTATAATCAGGAACTAAATATCCGGGATTACTGAAATTTTTACTATCCTTATCGGTATACATGGCTACGATGGGTTGCATTGCCCAATTTTTCAGTTTGGTTTTTTGGGAAGATGAAAGTTTCGTTTCATCATATATCGGTACTCCTAATTCATCGTCGTATCCGTGAATAGTCCAGGAAGCGGTATATTTTCCGCCTGTATTGCCTCCAATGTGAACCACATCTATATAGGGTTCTAGACAGAACATCGTGAGCTCTGAAGCGGAATAAGAGTTTCCTGTCGCGATAATGTAAACTTTATTTAAATCGAGGTTTGCATTCAAAGGATTATTATCTTCGGCGGTATCATAAACGCCTAAATATTCTTTCCTGTCATATTTATATTTATCTGCCGGTTTTGCTTCATCATACCATTCATCGAATGAGGTATTCAATGAATTGTTGTAATCCATCACTACATAGGGGGATCTGTTTTCCACGGTAGTTCTTGGAGCTATTAAAGAAGCCAGATAGATAGCAGCTGAAACAGATCCACCCGTATTATAACGCAAATCCAGCACCAGGTCGGTTACACCCTCTTGTTTAAACCTATTGAATACCTCATACAGACGATGATTAAAATTATCATAGAAATTAGTATAAAAAAGATAACCGATCTTTTTACTGCCGGCGGTGTAAATATGGTCGTAGAGAACCGGATCTTTATCACTTTCATCAGGGGTAATGGTTACCTCTTTATTCGCTACTATCTGGTTTCCGGAAATTTTATAAGTGGAGAATTTGACGGCGTTATTGCCATAAAGCAGGTCGATCGATTGATCACTGATATAAACATTCCCGTTTCGCTGTTCAGTGGTAATAGGTTGCCCGTTGAGTTTTCCGATTAAATCGAGCCGCTGTAGGCCTGCTTTTGCTGCTGGGGTATTGGGATGTATATATTTAACGACAGCATACACAACATTATTATCCATAATAAAACTAAGATCATAGCCAAACGATAATGCTTTACCTGAAAACTCGGCTAAAAGAGCATTTACATCATCCGTAATCCATGACCAACCGTTCCGGGTATCTGTGGAATGTAAGATCTTATAGAAATAATTTTCGGGATCAACATCGGTAAGTTTTGGCTGCTTGTTTGTTACATTATCCGCCCAGTAATAGTAAAGAGACATCCCGTCATACACAAACTGAGAAACAATATTTACATCTTTTGAAATAGTTGCCTCTCCGGAAACTGCTGCATTGACCGCATAAAGATAAGTTTTATCGTCAAGCGCATAGCCTGCAGCCGGGGGGCTTACTGTGTTGTCTATTACAGCCGGGTAGGTTTTATCAGACCCTTCACTGTATTTTACTATGAACGACTGGGTTGTGGCATCGTATTGAGCCGAAACAATATCTCCCAGTTTTGTATCCGGAGTATCTTTGGGATCGCAGGATGAAACCACGATTATCAATGTGGCAATAAGCGGAAAAATGAAAAATAATCGTTTCATAATTATAGTTTTTGTGGAATCCAATTAGATTGTGAGATTGCGAAAATAGAAAAGAATTGAGCGCCATTTATACAATTTCAGAAGTTTAACATTCCTTTGCCCTGCCGAATAATCTCCGGTTCGTCGGAAGTACAGTCCACTACCGTCGAAGGCTCCATCCCCCCGAACCCGCCGTCGATCACGATATCGGCGATCTCTCCCCATTTTTCGTGGATCAGTTCCGGATCGGTGGTGTATTCGATTTCATCATCTTCATCTTTTACCGATGTGCTCAGCACCGGGTTCCCAAGCTGGGCCACGATCTCCCGGATGATATTGTTGTCGGGCACGCGGATACCGACAGTCTTCTTGTTCTTGTAGATTTTGGGTAATGACGAGGTAGTAGGCAAAATGAACGTGAAGGGTCCCGGTAGATTCCGCTTCATCAGTTTAAAGACGGGAGTACTCACTTTGGCGTATTCGCTGATGACACTCAGGTCGTTGCAGATGATCGATAAATTACTTTTTTGCGGATTGATCCCTTTCAGGTCGCATATTCTCTCTACCGCCCGCACGTTCAGGGCATCGCATCCCATGCCGTACAGCGTATCGGTAGGATAGATCACGATGCCACCGTCACGAAGTACGGAGACCACTTTTTCAATTTCCCGCGGACTGGGATTTTCATTATATAATTTCACTAACATAGGGTGCAAATGTATAAAAAAATAGCTTCAACCTTATCGATCGAAGCTAATTTATTCATAATTAACGGAATATTACCCGTAGATCACATTCCCCTCTTCGTCCCGATTTTCATCTAATCCGTTGCTGTACTGCTTCATCGCACGGAGACTCATGCCCATGCTCGAGAAACC
>NZ_CALNAT010000072.1 GCF_937873925.1 uncultured Proteiniphilum sp.
TATTCTAACCAACTGAACTACCACACCATTTTTATACTATCCGAGACCTAATCCACCACTGTGGTTAATCATTTCGATAGCGAGTGCAAAGGTAACGATATTTTCAGAATTACAAAACTTTTGACGGGATTTTTTCTATCAAAAATTTACATTTCAGCCATTCGTCGAACCACCGGAAGAACTCACGCTGGAACAGGACACCGTTCTGCGGCTTACTGATCCAATGGTTCTCATCGGGGAAGATAAGCATACGCGACGGGATACCGCGCAACTGGGCGGCATTGAATGCCATCATGCCCTGCGACGCCAGAATACGGTAATCATATTCACCGTGAGTGATCATGATCGGCGTATCCCATCTATCCACGAACTTATGGGGGGAATTGGCATACGACCGTTGCGCAACGGCATTTGACTTATCCCAGAACGGCCCGCCCAAATCCCAGTCGGCGAACCACATCTCTTCAGTTTCCAGATATTGCGCTTCCAGGTTAAAAATACCGGCATGCGACAGAAAGGCCTTGAAACGTCCTTCGTGGTTTCCGGCAAGCCAATAGACAGAAAAGCCTCCATAGCTGGCACCGGTACAACCGAGCCGATTCTCATCCACATAAGGTTCTTTTGCTACTGCATCAATAGCCGAAAGGTAATCTTTCATATTTTGTCCACTATAATCGCCACTGATCTGTTCCAGCCACTCTTGCCCGAATCCGGGCAAACCGCGGCGGTTGGGCGCCACCACAATGTAACCGTTGGCTGCCATCATCTGGATATTCCAGCGATACGACCAGAACTGACTCACCATGCTCTGCGGCCCCCCCTGGCAATACAAAAGGGCGGGATAGCTCTTCGCGGGATCGAAATCGGGCGGATAGACCACCCAGGTAAGCATCTCTTTACCGTCGGTAGTGGCGATCCATCGCTCCTCTACCTCTCCCATCCGCAACTGATCCAGTATTTCCTTGTTTTCAAGTGATATTTCGATAGCTTGTCCCGACGCAATATCCACACTGTAAATCTCCGCGGGTTGCGACATGGACTGCCGTTTCGCAATCAATTTGCCATTGCCTAGGGCAACAGACGTGTAGTCGTATTTTCCCTGAGTGATAGGGGTAATCTCTCTGGTAATGATATCCGCCGCGTAGAGATGGGTGGTTCCTTTCACAGGCGACACCATATAAACGGTACGGTTGTCGCTGTTCCAGACGAAGTCATCGGTATTATAATCGAATTGTTCCGTTACGTAAGTTTTCCCTCCCGTCGTCAGATCCATCACGAATAACCGGTTCTTATCCGATTCATACCCCTCGCGCTCCATACTCTGCCAGGCAAGGTATTTTCAGTCAGGCGAGAACTGCGGATTTACATCGTACCCCTTCATCCCTTCAGTCATGTTTTGGGTTTGACCGGTTTCCACATCATAAAAATAGATATCGGAATTGGTGGAGAGGGAGTATTCCTTTCCAATCTTTTTACGGGATGTATAGGCAATGGTTTTACCGTCGGGGCTCCAGGCTAATTGCTCTATGCCTCCGAAAGGCGCCAGCGGCGCTTCATAAGATTCTCCTTCCAACAGGTCTTTTATATTCGATAACTTATTGCCTGAAAGATCGGCGACAAAGGGATGAGGCACACTCTCCACCCACGTGTCCCAATGCTTGTACATCAGGTTATCCACTATCCGTCCCGACGCATCGGGCAGGTCGGGATATTTTTCGGCTGCCGTCTCCACCGTTTTCACATTTTTGATGAACAGTACTTTCTTCCCATCGGGTGAATATTTAAATCCATCTATTCCGCCTTCCACGTTGGATATCTGTTTCATCCCTCCCCCATCGGGATTGATGGTCCATATCTGTGAAGAACCGGTTTCGTTGCTCAGGAAGGCTATCTTTTTACCGTTCGCGATCCAATGCGGATTGCTCTCCTGTGTGTTGGTGATGGTGAGTTGTTTCTTCTCCGAACCATCACTTTTCATAATGAACAACTCCGAATTCGTTTTATTCTGAGTAATACTCACATAGGTCACCTGATAAAGTATATACGATTTGTCGGGCGACACCTCCACATTCCCTACCCTACCGAAGCTGTAAAGCACTTCAGGTGTCATGATCCCGTTCTCTATACTGGGCCTTGCTTTACCTATCGTTTCCGTCAGTTCTTTGCTTCCTTTTTTCCCTGTCTCTTTGGAAGCCGGCGTCTGAGAAGTCTCGTTGCAGGCCAGCAAGCTTCCGGTGATAATAATTGCCATAAATAGTGATTTACTCTTCATACGGTTTGGATCGATATACTTGATGGTTATACTTATAATTTCTATTGATCGACAATCTGTCCGTCTATCATGTGAATGGTTCTGTCAGTGATCGATGCCAGTTGTTCATCATGCGTCACGATGATGAAGGTCTGGTTAAGTTTATCCCGCAGTTCGAAAAAAAGCTTATGGAGTTCTTCCTTATTATCGGAGTCAAGGCTTCCGGAAGGCTCATCGGCAAATACCACAAGAGGATCGTTGATCAGCGCCCGGGCTACCGCCACGCGTTGTTTTTCACCCCCCGACAGTTCCGCCGGTTTATGTGAGATACGTCCGGAGAGGCCCATCATGTGCAGCAATTCCTTGGCTCCCGCTTCTGCTTCGGCATGTTTCGCACGCCCTATCAGCGCCGGGATCATCACATTTTCGAGGGCGGTAAATTCGGGCAACAACTGGTGAAACTGAAAAACAAACCCGATGTTCCGGTTCCGGAAATCAGACAGTTTTTTCTCACTCAGGGAACTTAACTCCTGATTATCGATATAAATCCTGCCGGCGTCGGCTTTTTCCAATGTCCCCATGATCATCAGTAAGGTTGTTTTACCAGCGCCGCTCGGCCCCACGATAGAAACTATCTCACCCTTCCGCACCTCCAGATCGATCCCTTTCAGGACCTGAAGCGGGCCGAAACTCTTGAAAATTTTCTCTGCTTTTATCATCTGATCCGTTTACCACACATATCAATCTGCGAAGATAAGAAAATGCAGCATTATTAGAAAGAATATCTGTGGAATCTATGTGGAATTCAGTTTGTTTTTATGGTAACACGCATAAAAATCCGGTTTTTTCCTGTACATTTGCCAACGACTCCCTTTGGGGCGATACTTTCCGGTATCGATATTTTTCCCTAATCAATATATGCATTATATGGCTAAGAAAGAATGAAAGCAGAATCGAAAAAATTTCACAGCAGATGGATGAATTAAGTAGAATGAGGCAGGAATACAGGGCAGGAAGCCTGAACAAAACGGAGATGGCATCAAATCCGTTCGATGAATTCAGAGTGTGGTTGGAAACGGCTATTGCCTCCGGCTTGCCGGAACCCAATGCCATGATCGTGGCTTCCGCCACCCCCGACGGAAGACCTTCTGCGCGCGTGGTACTACTAAAAGAGGTGAATGAGAAAGGATTTGTATTTTATACCAACTATATGAGCCGAAAAGGGCGGGAATTACTTGCTAACCCTTTTACAGCAGCGGTCTTGGACTGGCATGAGATAGAGCGCCAGGTAAGAATCGAAGGGCTTGTTGAAAAGTTAGAGGATGAAGAGTCGGATGCTTATTTCAACGTGCGGCCTAATGATGCCAAAATAGGCGCATGGGCATCGCCCCAAAGCAGGATAGTGAAAGGCCGTGAAGAATTGGAAGAGTTACAAAAAAGATATACGGCGCAATTCGCGGGTAAAGAGGTTCCCCGACCTCCTCACTGGGGTGGTTTCGTGATCCGGCCGACCCTGATTGAATTCTGGCAGGGGCGTCCCAACCGGATGCATGATCGCATAGCATATTATAAAGTCGATAAAGGTTGGAGTATGCAACGGTTAGCTCCCTGAAAAGCCCTCACCATTCCATACCTTTCAAAATACAAGCCGATTACCGGCAAAACACCGTTAGGGTAGGAAGAGTGATCAGCTTTTGATATCGATTATTTTATTTCTGGGTAGGGTAGCTACAAACTCTTTCAGATAAAAAGGTTCAAAATAAGCTACATCCACAAACGATTTATCGGCAAAATCCTTTTCTGCCAAAGATACCATTCCCGAAGCCAAGGGATGAATATTATCAAAAAACAGAGCATTGGGATGTGTGATAACGGAACGGCATTTTTCGGCCCCGTTGCCGAAGAAGATTATTTTCCGTTCTTCAAGAAGCTCGCTATAACTGCCCTCCTCTACAATGTCGGCGGACGTTTCGCGGACCACATTCAGTGAGCGATCGAAAAAGGTGGCGTACACCTCCATCCGCCGGGCATCGACCATCGGGCAAAGCAAGGTTTTCTCATCCGCCTTCTCCTTCATCATTGAGGCCATGATACGGGCAGTGGGAATGGCAATGAGCGGGATACCCAGACCGTAACTCAGCCCCTTGGCCTCCGACACACCGATACGCAGTCCGGTATAGGATCCGGGACCGCTACTCACAGCAATAGCGTCCAAACTGATATCTTGTTCCCTGGCATACTCCATTATCTCATGGACAAACAGACCTGACAGGCTTGCATGTGAGCGGCCTTCATAATTCTCTTTGTTCATCAGTATCTCCCCGTCGCGCGAGAGCGCACAGGAGCATACAGGTGTGGATGTTTCAATCGTAAGTAGCGTACACATAATATGTTACTGGATATAAACGGAATAATTCAATTATGATGAGACCATTTCAAGTCCTATTGCACTATTTCAAATGCTTTAAACTATTTCTACGTTCGGCAAAGCAAATAAAAACGAAATAGTTCTATACTCGAAACGAAAACGTTTAATAAGAAATTAGCGGTGTAAAAATAACAAATTTTCTTCCCGATGAACCGAAAGGGCACAAAAAAACTGCATCGGTGTGATGCAGTTTTCTTTGAATCTAAAAAGATCAATACCTGTTTCTGTCGCGGTTTCCGTAACCTCCACGGTTGTTATTTCTGGGGCGATCACCCTCAGTACGGGGACGAGCTTCGGAAACAGACAATGTACGTCCGTCGTATTCGGCATCGTTGAGTTCTTCAATGGCGCGTTGTCCATCTGCATCGTTGGACATTTCCACGAAACCATAGCCTTTTGAACGGCGGGTTTCACGGTCAGTAATAATCTTGGCGGAGGAAACGTCTCCGTATTCCTCAAACAGTTCTTTTAAATCGGCATCCGTAATCTGATAACTTAAGCCAGCTACAAAAATGTTCATGTAAAAAAATTAAAATAAAAAAAAATAAATAACTTGTGCAGAAGTCCTTTCAATAAAGAGGAGTTAGGAAATAACTTAACAATGGTGTGAAGAAACTAAATAACGGCCCGCTAAAAAAATACTTATGCGCAACAAAGATAGGGATAAAATAATTGTGACAAAAAAAATTAGCCATAAATTTGCAAAAAAATTATATATCACTGTTTTAGTTATCCACTCCGCTTCTCCTGAGTAAGGCATCCACAGAGGGTTCCTGACCGCGAAAACGGATAAAAAGAATCATTGGATCTTCAGTGTTCCCTTTCTCTAAAACATTGATCCTGAATGAATGGGCCGTCTCTTTATCAAAAATTCCATTCTTCTTAAAAACAGAGAAGGCATCAGCATCCATCACTTCCGACCATTTATAACTGTAGTAGCCTGCTGCATATCCTCCCGAGAAAATATGACTGAAAGAAGTGGACATAGAGGTTTCGGGGACTACCGGCAGCAGTTGTACGCGTGCCATCGCATCCTGTTCAAATGCACGGACATCTCCTTCAAAGGGCACTTCTAAGGAATGCCACGCCATATCAAGGTAACCGAATGAGAGTTGGCGCAAGGTAGCATAACCGGTGTTGTAGTTAGAGGCATCCACTATCTTCTGCAACAATTCTTCCGGCATCTTTTCGCCAGTTTGGTAATGGAAAGCGAACTTGTCGAGATATTCTTTCTGTACCAACCAGTTCTCCATGATATGCGAAGGAAGTTCCACAAAATCACGGTACACACTGGTACCGGAAAGCGTTTCGTAGGTGCTTTTCGCAAGCATACCGTGCAGTGCATGGCCGAACTCATGCAGGAATGTTTTCACCTCGTCGAAAGTAAGTAATGCCGGTTTTGTTTCTGTAGGGCGGGTAAAGTTCATCACAATCGAAACATGGGGGCGGCTGTCTTTGCCATCTCTCATATATTGTTCTTTGAAAGAGGTCATCCATGCACCGGAACGTTTCCCGTCACGGGGATGAAAGTCGGTATATAAAACGGCGAGAAAATCTCCATTCTCATCCGATACCTCATAAGCCTCTACTTCAGGATGATAAACCTGAATATCAGCATTTTTCACAAATTGCAGACCGTACAGGTCGGTAGCCAGTCCGAAAACACCCTTTTTCACATTTTCCAATTCGAAATAGGGACGCGTCATCTCGTCGTTCAAATCAAAACGGTTATCTTTCAATTTATCGGCATAATAGCTCCAGTCCCATGGTTGCAGGTCGAACAGCTCCCCTTCCGTCTGTGAGGCAAATAACTGCACATCTCCCAACTCCTGGCGGGCTGTCGGCCCAAATGCCTCTGCCAGCCGGTCAAGCAATCCGAAAACCGCCGCCTCATTCTTCGCCATCCTGGTCTTCAACACATATTCCGAATAGCTGCTATATCCCAGCAGACAGGCGATCTCCAGACGGAGATTGACAATTTTCCGCACATTTTCCTGATTGTAGAACTCACCACCAGCCACACCTTTCGTACTGTAAGCCTTATAAAGCTGCTCCCGCAGATCGCGGAGGGAAGAATATTTCATGAACCCGATGTAGCTGGGCGCCGAGAAATCGATCAGCCAACCCTCCTTCCCTTTCGATTTTGCTTTCCCGGCGGCAGCATCTGTCAGGCTCTCCGGTAATCCCACCAGATCGTCTTTATCAGTAAGCAGCATCTCAAAAGCATTGGTTTCCCGAAGATTGTTCTGTCCGAATTCAAGGGTAGCCTTACTCAGTTCCATTGATAGCGCGCGATATTTTTCTTTTCCTTGGGGGGATAGCGTAGCGCCGCTGTTTTCAAAGTTTTCGTAATATTTCTCCGTCAACCGGATCTGTTCCGGGGTGAGTCCGGAGGTATGACGCGCATCGTAAACCGCTTTTACCCGCTCAAAAAGCACTTCATTCAGATTGATATTATTGGAATGTTCAGATAGCTTCGGGCTTAACCGCTGCGAGATTTCCATCATCTCATCATTGCTCTCGGCACTCAACAAATTGAAGAAGACGCTGCTCACCCGGCTCAGCATTTCACCGGAATACTCCATCGCTTCAATGGTATTTATAAACGTAGGATCCTGAGAATTAGCAACAATCGCATCAATCTCCGACTGATGCTCTTCTATCGCTTTATCAAAAGCAGGCTCGTAATGTTCCGTCCTGATCAGATGGAACGGAGCCGTTTCATACGGTGTAGCAAAAGGTTTTGAAAAAGGATTGTCTTTTGCAGGTGCGGTCATCATTATCATTACGCAATTAATTGTTAATAATATTTTCTTCATAAAATTCGTTACTTTTGTAGAACGTCTTCGTGAAGCGAACACAGAGATAAAACTTGTTCTGACTATGTCGGGTGCAGAAAACGGCTAATTTTACTGAAAACAAGAATTGGGCAAAGATAGTTTTTTTGTTTCAGCAGAACAAAAAATCAGACCGGTCAAAACATTCTTACCTGAATTATGTTTTTTATTACAATGGGTAGCGACAAACAAAGAATATGATCCGAATTACACGTTAAATTTAGAAAAATATGACAACAACTGACAGTAAAACCAGGGAGAAAACAAAAACTACCGCAACAAAAGGTAAGAGTAAGACCAATACCAAAACTACAGCCGCGGGCGCCAAGAAAAACTTTATCCTCGACACAAATGTGATCCTGCACGATTTCAACTGCCTCGATAATTTTGAGGAGAACGATATTTATATCCCTTTTGTAGTGCTGGAGGAACTGGATAAGTTCAAGAAAGGAAGCGATCAGATCAATTTCAACGCCCGCGCTTTTGTACGTGAACTGGATCTGATCACCGACGACGATCTGTTCACCAATGGCGCCGATCTGGGGGTAGGCAGAGGCAAACTCTATATTGTGAACGGTTCGAAGGACAACAGGAAGATCATCGATGCTTTCCCCGAAAAAACGCCTGACAACCGTATCCTTACCGTGGTGTCGGAAGTAGCCGAAAAACATCCGGAGATGAAGACCATTCTGGTGTCAAAAGATATCAACCTGCGGATGAAAGCGCGCTCTTTGGGTATGCTGGCTGAAGATTATATCAACGACAAGGTGACCAATGTCGATATTTTCTCACAGGGTGAGGAGGTGATCGAGAGTATCAACCCCGACCTGATCGACAAAATATACGCTCAGTCGGGCGGAGTGGATATCGATGAGTTCAATTTCGAGATCCAACTTGATCCAAATCGTTGTTTTATCCTCAAAAGTGAAAGGAACAGTGTGTTAGCCCGCTACAATCCGTTCACACAAAAAATAACAAAAATTGAGAAAGAATCCAATTTCGGCATCCAACCGCGAAATGCGGAACAGGCATTCGCTTTCGAGATACTGAACGATCCGGAGGTGAAGCTGGTGGGACTTACAGGAAAAGCGGGCACCGGAAAGACGTTGCTGGCACTGGCTTCCGCACTTAAGCAACATAAGGTGTATAACCAGATATTGCTAGCGCGCCCTATCGTTTCCCTGTCGAACAAAGATCTGGGTTATCTGCCGGGCGATGAAAAACAGAAAGTCGCTCCCTATATGCAACCTCTTTTTGACAACCTGAATGTGATCAAATCGGGTATGGGTCAGAACAACCCAGATCTCAGGCTGATCGATGAAATGCAAAAATCAGGACAGTTGGAGATAGAAGCGTTGGCATTTATCCGCGGACGAAGCCTCACCGGAACGTTCTGTATCATTGATGAAGCGCAGAACCTCACCCCGCATGAGGTGAAGACTATCATTACCCGTGCCGGCGAAGGCACCAAGATGGTGTTCACCGGGGACCTTCAGCAGATCGACTCGCCCTATCTCGATACGCAGTCCAACGGGTTGGCTTATATGATCGACAAGATGCGGGGACAGAACCTGTTCGGCCATATAAACCTTGTAAAAGGTGAGAGAAGTGAACTCTCGGAATTGGCGAGCAATCTATTATAAAGTGAAAAGTGAAAAATTAAAAGTGGAAAATGGAAAGTGAATAGTGAAAAGTTTTTAGTTTTTCATTATTCACTTTAAGTTTACTTATCTTTGCACCTCAAAACAAAGATCAAGAGAACAATGCAAAAACCTTCCATACCCAAAGGGACAAGAGATTTTTCGCCTGAAGAGACGGCGAAGCGGAACTATATTTTCGATACTATCAAAGATGTTTACCGTCTCTATGGCTTTCGCCAGATTGAAACTCCGGCGATGGAGAACCTCTCCACACTGATGGGGAAATACGGCGAGGAGGGAGATAAACTATTGTTCAGGATACTTAACTCCGGCCATTTCCTGGGTGATATGGGCGTGGAGGATATTGCCGAAGGGAACTCTTCGAAGACAGCCAATAAGATTTCGGAGAAAGGACTCCGGTACGACCTCACCGTACCCTTTGCCCGATACGTGGTGATGCACCGTAACGATATTACCTTCCCCTTCAAACGCTACCAGATACAACAGGTATGGCGGGCCGACCGTCCCCAGAAAGGGCGTTACCGCGAGTTTTTCCAGTGTGATGCCGATATCGTGGGATCGGATTCCCTGCTCAACGAGGTGGAATTGATCCAAATCATCGATGAGGTCTTTTCGCGCTTCGCTACCCGCGTTTCGGTGAAGCTGAATAACCGAAAGATCCTTTCCGGTATCGCCGAGATCATCGGGGAAGGCGATAAGATCACCGATATCACTGTCGCCATCGACAAACTCGATAAAATCGGAACGGAAAAGGTGAACGAAGAGCTGGCATCGAAAGGAATTGCACAGGAGGCGATAGAGAAGTTACAACCTATCCTCCTGTTGAGCGGCACTACCCGCGAAAAACTCGAGAAACTGAAAGAAGTACTGGTAACTTCTTCTACCGGATTGAAAGGTGTGGAGGAGATAGAGTATATTTTCGATAAAACAGAGTTGCTTTCACTGAAAAATGAAGTGACACTCGACCTGACACTGGCACGGGGACTCAACTACTATACAGGCGCTATCATCGAAGTGAAGGCGCTCGACGCGGAAATCGGGAGTATCACCGGCGGCGGCAGGTATGACAACCTGACCGGCATCTTCGGGCTACCGGGCGTTTCCGGTGTAGGGATATCGTTCGGTGCCGATCGAATTTACGACGTGCTGCACCAACTCGATCTTTTTCCCGAAAGTTTTATGCACACTACCGACCTGCTGTTCGTCAACTTCGGTGAAAAGGAAACCGGCTATCTTCTTCCGGTGATGCAACAGTTGAGAGGTGCCGGTATTCGTTGCGAACTCTATCCCGATGTGGCCAAAATGAAGAAGCAGATGTCCTATGCCGACAGTAACCATATCCCCTTCGTGGCCATCCTGGGCGAAAACGAAATAAAAGAGGAAAAGATCACGCTGAAGAATATGGAGACCGGGGAACAAAAGCCGGTCATTCTTCAGGAGATCATCAGCGATATAAAGAACTATTTCGCTAAGTGAACACAGAGGCAAAACTTGTTTTTACTATGTTGAGTGAAGTTTACTTGAATATGCCGTTGCGAGAACTATTTCGATAAGTGAGAGCGGAAACAAAGCTTGCTTTGGTTTTGCCGAGTGTAGAATTAACAATCGAGGAGCTTGCGGCTCAAATAGTGCAATAAGAATTGAAAATGGCTAATGTAATTGAAAAATTAAATGCTCAGCATAGAAAACCTTACCGTTGAGTTCGGCGGTTTCACGTTGCTCGATCGGATATCGTTCGTCCTGAACAAGAACGAACGGGTAGCCCTTACAGGCAAAAACGGCGCCGGGAAATCGACACTCCTGAAAATTATGGCAGGGCTGCAACAGCCTTCGGGCGGAGTGGTTTCTTTACCTAAAGGTGTCTCCATCGGTTACCTGCCGCAACAGATGAGGCTGAGCGACAGCCGTACCGTGCGTGAAGAAGCTTCATTGGCATTCGTCCATCTGCAAAAGATGGAAAAGGAACTGGAGCAACTGCACAGGGAAATGGCCGAACGCACCGATTACGAGTCGGAAGCCTATCATGCCGTGATTGAACGGGCGACCGACCTGCAGGAGTTACTGCAAATGTCAGGGATCCACAATTTCGAGGCTGAAGTGGAAAAAACATTGATGGGGCTGGGATTCCTGCGGAGCGATTTCGACCGGCCTACCCGTGAGTTCAGCGGTGGCTGGCGCATGCGTATCGAACTGGCAAAGCTGCTATTGCAGGCACCTGATGTGCTGTTGCTCGACGAGCCGACCAACCACCTCGACATAGAGTCGATCCAATGGTTAGAGAATTTTCTTACCACACACTCCAACGCCGTTATGCTGGTATCGCACGACCGCGCTTTTCTGGATACAGTGACCAACCGGACCATAGAGATCGTACTGGGTAACACTCATGACTACAAAGTAAATTATTCTCAATATGTAGAACTGCGCCGGGAAAGACGTGAGCAGCAGCAGCGGGCTTACGAAAATCAGCAAAAGCAAATTAAAGATACGGAAAATTTTATCGAGCGGTTCCGTTACAAGGCCACCAAATCGAACCAGGTACAGTCGCGCATCAAACAATTAGAAAAGATAGAACGGATCGAGGTAGATGAAGTGGATAACTCCCGGCTCAACCTGAAATTTCCTCCCGCCCCCCGATCGGGTTCCTACCCCGTAGTTATGGAAGAAGTATCGAAAAGTTATGGGGAGCATCTTGTCTTCCGGGATGCCACGCTCACCATCGATCGGGGCGAGAAAGTGGCGTTTGTAGGAAAGAACGGCGAAGGGAAATCCACCCTTGTGAAGTGCATCATGAACGAGATCGATCACGGGGGAAAACTGGAGCTGGGGCATAATGTAAAGATCGGTTATTTTGCCCAGAATCAGGCGCAACTGCTGGATGAAGAGATGACGGTATTCGATACCATCGACTATGTGGCCGTGGGCGATGTCCGCACAAAAATACGCGATATTCTGGGCGCCTTTATGTTTGGCGGTGAAGCCTCAGACAAGAAAGTGAAGGTGCTGTCCGGCGGTGAGCGAAGCCGTCTGGCGATGATCCGACTGCTTCTGGAGCCGGTGAACCTGCTTATTCTGGATGAGCCGACCAACCACCTGGATATAGCATCGAAGGAGGTACTGAAAAAGGCGATCAGCAAGTTCGACGGTACTGCCATCATTGTGTCACACGACCGTGATTTCCTGAACGGATTAGTGAGTAAGGTTTATGAATTCGGCGGAGGAAATGTGAAAGAACACCTGGGTGGTATTTACGATTTTCTTGCCAAGAAGAAATTGGAGAACCTGCAGCAACTGGAGCTCTCCACATCTGTAGCATCAAAAACCGAAAAGAAACAAGAGCAGCCGTCGGAGAGTAAACTCTCCTATCAGGAACAGAAAGAGTTGAACAGAAAACAGCACAAGCTGAAGAAGCAGATTGAAGAGACGGAAAATAAGATAGAAGCGCTCGAAAAGAAGATTTCGGAAATGGAAACGGTACTATCCACACCGGGGGGTGCGTCGGACATAGACCTGTTACAAAAATACTTAGACACCAAAGCCCGGCTGGATCGTACAATGCAAAACTGGGAACAGTTGCAGAACGAGCTCTGAAAAGTAAATCTCATTGAGTTTCCCGGCCGCGCTAAACTTCCCGGCATTATGAGCCGGAACGAAACCTACGAATAAACTCTGAAAGTAAATCATCCACATAAAAAACAGGGAGAATGAAGCGAATCAGCAAATTTATTTTCAACAAGATCCTCGGCTGGCATGTCAGGGGGGAATTTCCCGATATCCCCAAATGCGTGATCGCCGTGGCTCCGCACACCAGCAACTGGGATTTTTTGGTGGCGAAACTGGCCTACTCCTCCATCGGCAGAACAGCCAACTTCCTGATCAAAGCTGAATGGTTCATCTTCCCTATCAACCTATTTTTTAAGAGCATAGGCGGTATTCCGGTACACAGGGAAAAAAATTCCTCCCTTACCGACTCCCTTGCCGCGGAGTTCGACGGGCGTGACCAAATGCAGTTGGCCATTACCCCCGAAGGCACCCGCAAGCCGGTGAAAGAGTGGAAAAGAGGTTTTTATTACATCGCGCTTAAAGCGGGTGTTCCCATTGTACTGGTCGGTTTGGATTACGACAAAAAAGAAGCCCTGTTTCTCGGTCTTATTCATCCATCAGGGGATTATGAGAAGGATATCGAAAAAATAAAGTCCTATTACAAAGGGATCCGGGGAAAGATCCCGGAGAATTTTTCACTTTAAAATATAAAGACAATCAACCGTGGACATAAAAACCAGGCTATCCCATCGGATCGGAATGGAAGACATTCATGAAATCACCTATCTTCTGCAAAATAACAATCAGAAAAAGCAGGAATTGTATGAATGTCTTTTCGATACCGATGATAATATCGGTTATAATGCGGCCTGGGTGATGACCCATTTTTCCTTAAACGACAATGTATGGCTTTATAATAAACAGGATGAATTGATCGATGGGCTCCTCTTATGTGAACATCCGGGTAAACGAAGGTTGATTCTTTGTTTATTGTACCGGCAACCATTACGGAACCCGCCCCGGGTGGACTTTCTGGATTTCTGCCTGGAACGGATGATCTCGAAACGGGAACTACCCGGAGTACAGTCTCTTTGTATGAAATTGGCTTATGAACTTTGTCGTCTCACTCCGGAATTATTGGAGGAACTTAAAACAATACTCGAAATGATGGAATACGATTTAGTACCGTCTATACGCACTGTTCGTAAAAATATACTGAACGCCATGCCAAAGGGGAAAAGTTTACAATCTTACTGACAGGGAGAGGATTACTCCTTAAAATCGAGTGATAACTGAAAACCATCGGCCGGCAGGTGTACCGGATCGGCATCGGCATTTTTCAGCGTGAGTCCCATCAGCCGTATCTTTTTATCTCCCAGTTCATCCACCTGCAACAGCAACTCTTTACCCAACTCGAACAGTTCACGGTAGGTCTTGATATAATAACTCACTGTCCTGCTTCGTGTAATAATCGTGAAATCAGCATATTTAATTTTCAGGGTGAGCGTTTTGGCGAGGAATTTCCGCTTTTCAGCTCTACGACACACCTCTCCGGCAATCTGATCGAGTGCGCCCAGCATATCCACAATTTCGCTCAGGTCTTCGGAAAAAGTCTCTTCGGCGCCCAACGACTTGCGAACTCTCTCAGATTCCACCTCCCTGTCGTCTTCACCTCTGGCAAAATGATAATAGGTAATCCCCGCCTTCCCGAACTCACGTACCAGGTCGATCCCGCTCCACTGCTTCAGATCATATCCCGTCCTGATACCCAGTTCCGCCATCCGCGCCGCCGTCACCTTCCCGACCCCGAAGAACCTATCGGCAGGCAATTTCTCCACAAAAGATTCAGCCTTTTCCGGTTCAATCACGAACAACCCGTCCGGCTTCTTATAGTCCGAGGCGATCTTTGCCAGGAATTTATTATACGAAACGCCGGCGGACGCTGTGAGACGTGTCCGGGTGAATATCTTCTGTTTGATCTCCTTCGCGATCAGGGTGGCGGACCGGAGTCCCCTGTGATTCACCGTTACGTCGAGAAAGGCCTCGTCGAGCGACAGAGGTTCCACTTTATCGGTATATTCCAGAAAAATTTGTATGATCTGGTTCGAAACGCTTCTGTAGACATCAAACCGGGGCATTACGAAGATGATGTGCGGGCACTTGCGCAAGGCCGTCACCGAAGGCATCGCCGAATGAACTCCGTATTTACGCGCTTCGTAACTCGCAGCTGCAACCACTCCCCGTTTTTCACCATATCCCACAGCAACCGGTTTACCCCGGAATTCGGGATTATCGCGCTGTTCAATGGAGGCATAGAAAGCATCCATGTCGATATGGATTATCTTCCTTTGGGTGTTATAGTGAATTTGCTCTATATTAATCATCTATCGATCAGAAATATTTTTCATTCCGAAATATGGTTGAAACTCTGTATTTATTCTAAACGCTTCAGATTTCAAAAAGTTTCATTTTGTGGAAATTCGGGTGGAGGTGGGTAACTTATCTCAATTGTTTATTTTAAAAATACTACCTTTATGGCTATTTATCTTGCAGAGACATTCTATTTAAGAACAAAACAGAATGAAAAAAGGAAATATCACATTTTTTTGCGGCTTATTGTTACTGGCATACTCCTGCTCCGACAGGAATGAGATCAGGGATGGGGATTTACTGTTTGTAGCGGCAGAGGACTACGGCCTCTCTTCCGCGATCAACCGGGTGACACAAACGGCATTAAAAACAGATTATGTACATGTTGCCATTATTCAGGTCGATGCCGATACTATATGGGTACTGGATGCATCCCCGGAAGAGGGAACCCGGAAAATATTGCTGCCAGATTTCAGAGATGAACAGGAATCCGATATCTACCGTTACAGGTTGAAAGATGAATATACCGGCAGTATCAAAAAAGGATGGGCATTAGCAGAAGAGATGTTAGGAAAACCCTACAATTTCTCCTATGTATGGAACGACTCAAGCCATTATTGTTCAGAATTTATCTACAGAATGTTTGAAAATGATTCTATCTTTGAATTGAACCCCATGACCTTTCTCAATCCGGAGACAGGGGAATTCGATGACACCTGGGTAGCCCATTACGACAGCCTTGGTGTAGCAATTCCGGAAGGAAAACCGGGATGTAATCCCAATGGATTGGCAGCCAGCGATAAGTTGGAATTCTTAGGCCGGTTTCATTTTTGAGATAAATTACCCACTATTTTTGCCCTATCCGGCCAACAGGTATTTGAAAGCTTCATAGACCAGGAATGCCGGCCATACAATTGCTTTCAGGAAGCCCAGCACCCCCATCCAGAATGATGTGGCAGCCGAGATAAAATAGATGGCCGCACCTATCAGTCCCAGTCCGTACACAGCATCGCTTGCGGAACCTCTTCTTTGATTTTTCTCACACATAATTTTTGCGTTTATATTATTAATAATCAAATTCTTTACATCATCTCTCACCTCAGGTAATCGTTGCAAATTTAGTCAAAATCTGGTGAAAGGATATAATAGATGCGGCACCTATCGCCCATTTAGCCTGGTCGAGCGCTTGAGACTGCATAGCCCCCATCCATGAAACTATTTCGTGGGGTTCCTTCATGTGATGGGTTGAAAGTAACTGGTTATATAGGCGGATATTGAGCAATTCTGCTGTATTCATTCGGATACCGATTAATGAGTTTTGCAAATTTACAATTTAAATTGAAAATAAAATTTAAACTCGAGGCAAACCCAACATTCAATCGAAACCCAAAGATGGGTCGGTTTTTCTCCGACAGCTCATCGAACACAGAATTAATAACGGGATATTCCTTCCATTTTCCGACATTCATCGGCACATTTCCGGCAAGCTTCGGCGCATTCCCGACAGTGATCGTGCGAATGTTTTTCACATTCATCGGCACATTGATCGCATATTTCGGCACACAACCCGCATATTTCCTTCGATTTTTCGCTGCCCAGGCTCATCAATTGAGCAGCGGCATAACATATTGCGGCGCATTCCATATCCGTCCGGATACATTTTGCCATCATTTTTACATCTTCTTCTTTCGTGCAGGAAGAAGCACAATGATTACACGCGCTTGCGCAGGCAAGGCAAGCATCAATACATGATTTATAATCCTGATATGGTGTCATAACTTTTGATTTTTTGGTAAATTGGTAAAGGTATATCCGATAAGATAATAAGGGCAATTGCCCTGTGGCAATTACCCTTATCGTGGGAAAATATCGGATTTAGAGTTTATCTACTTGCCGGTTAAACCAGTCCCGGATTTCATCTCTGGCTTTACCGGTTTTCTGTTGGATCCTTCCATACAGTTCTTCTTCTTTGCCTTCTTCGTAAAGAAGATCGTCCTCTGTCAGATCAGCCCATTCTTGCTTAGCAAGACCTTTCAACTCATTCCATTTTCCTTTAAATCTTAAATTGTCCATAATTGATAATTTTTTAAATGAGTTTCTTCATTGAAAGCTCCATACATAAAACAAAGCCGACTTTGCGAATGTTCGCCCCTTCAGGGTCCTTAACCAGGTTGCATTTTATTTAACTTTTTCTCTTTTGCCAAATAAACAGTTAGCTACAATTCCTATTTCTCCAATAAGTTCTGTAATACTCCCGACATTATCCGATTACAGTTTTCCGCATAAACCGTTCCGGCTTTTATCTGTTCTTTGGTTTGTACGTAAAGGCTTTCGCTGAACTCACCAGTGCAGTTTTCCAACATTAAACCAGCCGTTTCTTCTGTTACTTCCAGGTGGAATTGCAAACCTATCACATTTTCGTTGTAATAAAATGCCTGATTGGTATTGGCATCGGAAGAAAGCAAATTGAGTCCGCCGTTGGGTATTCCAAATCTGTCGCCATGCCAATGAAAAACGGTAGGATTACTTTTGAACAATTCGTGAAACCACGCTAACTGCCTACTTTCTTCGGCAGACCTCACGGAAAACCAGCCGATTTCTTTATAAGCAGCTTTACCTATCTTAGCGCCCAAACAATCGGCTATGAGTTGAGCGCCCAAACAAATACCCAATACTTTTTTACCGGACTGAATGCAGTGCTTGATAAATGCTTTTTCTTCCTTCAACCAGGGGAAACGATCTTCGTCATATACACCCATTGGCCCGCCCATAACGATCAATGCGTCTATATTTCCCGCTTCGGGTAAACGATAGCCAGGTTCATAAAAGCCGGTGGATGAAAGGGTATGATTGTTTTTCGTCAACCAGCTTTCAATATAGCCCAATCCTTCAAAGGATACGTGTTGCAGGTAATGTACTTTCATTTTCTAATGTTTATTACTTTTCAAATATTATGAAAAAAACTGATACTATCCTGTTCTCCATTGTTGCCAATAAAGAGTAACAGAACAGGTACCAGTTTAATTTTCAAAGACGAACGGAAATTGGAGTTGAGACCTCCTGTTCATTCATCCTATTCTAAATAGTCCGGATCACATTTTCCCTATCCAAACGGAATTTAGGGGTTATCGAGGGCTGGTTGACATCTTCTTTATCCCTGTAACCGATAGCAACAGCGAATAGTGTCTTGTATCCCTCCTGCTGTAAAATCCGGTCATACTCTCCGGTCTCGATCCCTTCCATCGGCGTAGAGTCTATTCCCATGCTTGCGCAGGCGCTTAAAAAGAACCCTAAAGAAAGGTATACCTGACATGAGAACCACGACTTAATTCCTGCCTCGCCTTTGGGTTTCACCATCCGGTTGTAATACGAAAAGGCTCTTTCGGGTAAATGGGAAAGATTCCAATTTTCAAAATCTTCCACATTCTCAATCACGCTGAAAACGACTATATGACTGGCCTCATTGATTTTCTCTTCGTTATGGTAAGATACCTTTGACAATTCACTTCTCGTTTTCGCATCCGAAATAAAAGTGAATTTCCATGGCTGGCTGTTGATGGACGAGGGGCTTAACCGCAAAATCTCCTTCAATTCTTCGATTGTCTTATCGGCTATTTCCCCATTCGGATCATACTTTTTGGTCGTGTACCTGCTCTTTGCAATATCTAAAAAACACATATTTTTAAAATTGAATTGAACTATTTCGTTAAGCTAAAATTACGGTTAAGCGAGAGCCGTGTCAAGCTTGCTTGAAACATTGCCGGGCGATAATTATTTATCAAAATGAGCAAAGTCAAACTTGTTTGAATGTTTTCTTGAACTGTGCCATAGCGAGATCATCATGTCACTCTGACAAGAGGCTATTTATCAGAGAATTGAAATCTTCCTTAAACTCTTCATAGAAAAGTCCTGTTGCCGGGCCATTGAAGCCGGTGTGTATTTTACGCACTTCTCCTTTTTTGTCGATAAACAGTGTGGTGGGATAACTCGAAAAATTCTCCAGTTCGGGGAGCGCATTGGCTACGCTTTCCCTTCCGACTTCCCCGCCAAACAGTATCTCATAATTTGCACCGTATCTGTTCTTCAACCGGGTCAAGGCGGTTTTCGCATAATCGAAATCGTTTTTACGCTCAAAAGCTATTCCCACAATTTCAACGCCCCTTGCCCTGTTTTCGTCGTACCACGGCGCCAGAAATTCCATTTCATCCAGACAGTTGGGGCACCAGCTTCCGAGAATGGATACGACAACTACTTTGCCGCGATAGCGTTCATCACTCAACGATATGTTTTGTCCTTCCAGATTGGGTAAGTTGAAACTAAGGGAACGAGATCCCGGCTTTAATCGGGCCAACGAATAAGGATCCGCCAACTCGGCATAATCGTTTCTCGATCCGATGATTTCGGTCACGCCGCGGGTGGTATAGAATTTCCCGTTAAAAGCCGAATCGTTTGCAAAACGGATCTCTATGAGATACGGGCTTAAACCGCCGAAAGCCGACAGGTCAACCCCCGCTTCGGTATAGACTCCTTCCAGAAAACGCAAATCTCCGGAATTAGTGAGGATGGAGCCGGTTACAATATCGTTTTCCGATTTAAAAACACCGACATTACGGGTCGTATCGCCTTTTTCGCTGATGAAAAGCACATCCCATTTCCCGTCGATTACGGTATCCGGTATTCTTTCCGCCGGACTGAAACGTTCTTTTACCCCGAACGTAGCATGGAACGGAACTCCCGGATCGTTTTCAATATAGTTTTTTATAAATTTCCCTTCTATAGCGTCGCCGGAAATGATCCCTTTTATATAAGCGTCATAAGCCGCAATGGGTATGATAAGCGTGTCGGATTGAAAGTGAACGCTGTCTAATTTTACCCGCTCCACCCCATTCAATAAGGTAACCGAAGCGGAGTCGGTGCCGGCGTTACTTACCTCGAACAGGAAAGGCGCTCTTTTGTTTTCGGCTATGGAAAGTTCCCCTTTCCATATCCCGTTCTGCCACGTGTTTTGCTTTTGGCAGGATACTATTAAAAGCGTTGCAAGCAAATAAACTGACCATTGAATTTTCAGCATGATTCCTTATATTTTTATTTTACAAAGTTAGTGGATCATTTGAAAACCCACAACTTAGTTTCAATTACATCATTTCCCTGGGCTTCAATCGCCTCCTGATAGTTTTCCAGATTGACGGTTTGCTCTTTGACCGGATAATATAATCTGGACGGAATGCCTCCATCCCCGAATAAAGGGGAGAAAGTATAAGTGACCGATTGTCCTTCAATCATTCCTGAAAAGATCACATCGTCCTTTTTTATCAGGAAATCGGGATAACCGGTTCTGCGGTAATCGCTCCACACTTCGAGAAATTGGGTGAACAGGGCAATATATTTCTGATTCAGCACATTCCGCTGGTTAGCCGGCGGCAGGTGGGACACGTAAGCATCTATATCGGCGGCGGCAATACCCCATTTTTCGAGCGATGCCCTTACTCCGTCCACATAATTGGCCTGACTCCAGTTATTGTATTCTGAGATCAAAAATTCCACTTCGGAATATTCCAATAGGATTTCTCCAAAATCGGCAGCGCTGTAGATACTCCCCGGAAGGCTGACATCGCCTGCCGAAAAACTACCTGCCTGCGCTTCTGTGAGTCCGTAAGCCAATCCTTCGTAAACACCCTGATTATTTCTCGCCGCGTATTTGCTTAAACGCGGGTCGGCAACCGGAAGTTGGGAGTTTTCGCCTTTCAGCAAATCGACGAAGGGTTTAGAGAGGGCGAAATCCCGCCTGTTGGCCGTAGTAGTGGCGCGGTAATAGGGCGCCTCGTTGGGTGAAGCAGCCGAATATCGGTAAACGGCATTGTCCGTATTGCTTGTGAATACTCCTTTCTGTAACGCATCGGCAAAATGTGATTGGTACAGGGAATTATTTTTTGTTTTTAAACGTGTGGCGAACCGCAATCGCAATGAATTGGCAAATTTTGCCCATTTGGCATTGTCGCCGGAATAGATAATATCCGACACTCCGAACGTTGTCTCTCCCGAATATTTCAACAAAGTATCGCCCGCCTGTTTGAGTTCATTGAGAATGTCCGTATAGATCTTTTCCTGCGAAGCGTATTTGGGCGTAATATTATCGGGGTTTTGCTGTAATGCCTGAAAATCCGGGTCATTGCTGCCGTACGAATTGTAAGGCACATCCCCGAAAATATCGGTAAGAGCGTAGTATGCGTACGATTTCAGGACACGGCTGATAGCTATCTGGGTAGCATTCCTACCCGCTCCGTCTGCCGTCACCAGATCTTTGGTGGCCGCATCGGTATTCAGGTTAATGATTTCCTGCAAATTATTTAACACGCTATACAATCCGCTCCAAATATCAGCTGAATAGCCGAAAGGAATATCGTAACGCGATTGACTGGTATAGGTGATCTGGCTGATTTGCTGGACGAACAACGCCGAACTTCGTAATGATGCCTCTTCGCCTCTCACATTATCTGTCAGATACTTTTGGGCTGTTGAGATCAATGAAGTGGTCGGAACCGACGAAGGGCGGTTGGGGTCGATATTCAGATTTTCATCGACGCAGGATACCAGCCCGATTACCGACAGTAAAAACAGTATATATAATTGTTTCATATTCTTATCATTAAAATATTGAGTATTGTATACGATTATTTAATTTTCTCTCTCCGGTTTCAAATAATTTCCGAAAACATTGAGTGCTTCTTAGAATTTAAAACTGAGGTTAATTCCATATGTTAGCGGAGTCGGCATATTACCGCCTTCAATACCCTGCACGTTTCCGCTGCTGTTCGTGAGTTCAGGATCGATAATCTTGCTTTTCCTGTACAGGTAAAACAGGTTGCGCGCATAGAGTGAGGCGCCGATGTTTTTAACCAGCGCGTTTTCGGGTAACCTGAAATCATACCCTAAAGACAATTCCCTTAGTTTAATAAATGTCGCATCGAAAATATCAAACGTTGTCGGTCCGTTATAGTGGTTCCTTGCCCAGGCCTGTGCCGTTACGTTCTTTGTGTTTTCGGCAATATTCGCCACCGAATAGGTTCCGTCGGGGTTGAACGTTACATCGGCCGTTACACCATCGGCAACGACTCCCGTTTCTCGGATCCCATCGGCTGCCGTTTCCGGCAAGATCCCCGAATACATGGCTACCTTATAGGTCTGCGAGAAAAATTTACCACCGACGCGGGAGTCAATCAGGAAATTGAACCGCCAATTCTTATATCGTATCCCGTTTTGAAAACTCCACAGGAAATCGGGCAGAACACTGCCCAGCGGCACCAATTGCTGGGTACGCATATAAAGTCCGTCGCCACCGATCACTCTTTGTCCGTCAGGTGAATACACGAAATCATATCCGTACAGTTGTCCGTAACTTTCACCTTCCTGGGCAACCAGGCTTACCAAGGAAGTACTTAAATCAAGACGGCTTACCGCATCGGAAAGTTCGATGATCTTGTTGGCGTTTTTAGAGTAATTGATGGAGAAATTCCAATCCAGATCGCGGGTTTTAATGGGATTCACTCCCAAAATAACCTCAATACCTTTGTTGTTGATCTCCCCGGCGTTAATCAGTTTCGAAGCGTAACCGAATGCATCGGAAGTAGGGAGCGAAATGATCTGGTTGCGGCTTGTATTGTTGTAATAAGTAAAGTCGATATTCAGCAGGTTATTGAACAGTTGAAGTTCCAAGCCGGTTTCGAGTGAAGAGGTTATCTCGGGTTTGAGGGTCAGGTTATTCAACTGGTCAGGTAGCTTATAGGCAATATTTCCGTTAATAGGTGTGATGGCCTGATATACTTTGTAGAGTCTATAAGGATCGGTATCGTTCCCCACTTGCGCCCATCCCAAACGATATTTCGCGAACGACAACCATGTCTGTTCCTTCAAACCGGGCAGCTCGCTTAAGATGACCGATGAAGTTACCGAAGGATAAAAATAGGAATTATGCCCTACAGGCAAAGTCGAAGACCAGTCGTTACGGAATGTGCCGTCAAGATAAACCGTGCTTCTCCATCCGTAAGATACACTTCCGAAAACAGAAGACAGTTCTTTTTCATATAAGCCGGTTTCAGGACTGATTACAGTGGATGTGGCGTTGTTCAGGCTGTAATAATTGGGCACAATTAATCCACCCGAAGTGGATATATCGCTGATACGGCGGTTTCTTTGCAGGAAGTTTGTTCCCAGGTTGGCAACCAGCGAATGGACATCCCAGGAACGGGTGAGAGTAGCCAGCAGTTCGTAATTAAATTCCCCGTACTTTTGACTGTATTCCTGATAGGAGGATTGTGAGCGCGAATTATATGCGATCCTGTCCTGAAAATTGTATTGAAAGACATCGGCATAGATGCGTCCGGTTACCGAAAACCACGATACGGGGGAAACTTGTATTCCGAAGTTCCCGTATAATCTGTCCCTGTCTTCCTGAAGATAACTTTCGTAGGCAGACCAGTACGGATTGTCGATGTATTTTGTTTTTTCGTCCGCAACCGTGTTTCTGTAGCCGGTACGGTTCCACGCACGGGGCGTTCCGTCCGGGCGTTTGTATTCGCTTAGTTTTTTATAGTCCACCTGAACCTGTCCCCATTGGTATGCTTCAAGAATGATATTGCGGTTGGATGCGCCCGTCCAAGGACGTCCGTAAGAAACCGTTTTCAGGTAATTGGCGCTTGCAAAGAACGAGACATATTTCCCGTCAACGTTTCCTGAAATGCTGAGGGAGTTCTTGTCGAGTGAAGCGTTCGGAATAGTTCCCGTTACATTTTTATTGGTAAACGATACCCGGAAAGCGGAATTTTCGTTCGATCTGGATAATGAAATATTGTTGGTATTGGCAATGCCCGTTCTAAAAAAATAATTCACGTCGTTTTCCGGATAAACCCAGGGTTCCGGTTTCAGGTACTGATCCGGATATTCAGGATCAAGATTGTACCAATGCAGCACGGGTGTACCGTCTAATTTAGGGCCCCAGCTTTCGTCGGCAGCATAATCCACTATATTATAGGGCTGCCCGTCGATATTTGCAGTAGCAAAACTCGTGTTGTATCCTCCGCCGTATAATTTCTGGCGTTCCGGCAACCGCACCACATTTTCAAATTCCAGACCGGTATTAAGCTCAATGGCAATTTTACCGGCGCCACTTTCTCCTTTTTTGGTGGTGATCAGGATTACTCCGTTGGCGGCGCGGGAACCGTAAAGCGCGGCGGCGGACGGCCCTTTCAGCACGTTCACGGCGGCAATATCGTCGGGATTAATATCCTGGATGGTGCTGCCTATATCTTTTCCCGCGCTGCCGTTAATGGTGGAGGAATTATTCAGGTCGCTGTTATCCAACGGAACACCATCGATAACATACAATGGCTGGTTGTTTCCCGTGATGGAGTTGATGCCTCGTAAGGTGATGCGGGAAGAACCGCCGAGATTGCTTCCACCCGAAATGACCTGTAAACCCGCTATTTTACCGGAAAGGGCTGTCAACGGATTCGTCGGTCGTGTTTGGAAAGCATCGGAAGAAACGTTTTGCACCGCATAACCCAGCGCTTTCCTTTCGCGCGGGATGTTCAGCGAGGTAATGACCACTTCATTCAAGGCCGTAGTGCTTTCCTGCAGGATGACATTGATCCTTTCCGATTTTGATACCTGAATATCCTGACTTGTAAAGCCTATATAGGAAAATTCAAGTGTTGTTCCGCCGTCGATATTTATCCTGTAATCGCCGTCGATATCGGATACCGTTCCCACTGAGGGATTGTTCTTATCCACAATGGTTACGCCCGTCAGCGGATTGCCTTGCGGGTCGGTTACATTGCCGGTAATAGTAACCGTTCCGGTATTCTGCGCCGTGAGATTCAGAATAAACAGGCTGAGAAATAGAAATAAATTTGTTTTGATAACCTTCATATCCATTCTAATATTTATTTGTTTAAAATATATTTTTAAAGTCTGTATTTTTAATAATTACCGAAGCTTTTTCCCCCCCTTGTGTACAAAAAAAACGGCTGGTTCATTTTTACTGACCAGCCGTTCCTATTTATATATCTGTTTCACCTATATACATAAGATATGCCGACTGTCAGGAAGTTTGCGACAATTCATCATCAGAGCATGCATACAATATGTCATAGCGTTTGGCAGATGCATTTGGTTATTTTTAAAAAGATCTGTTTTTAAATCTTATCGAGTGCTTGTTGCAAATCAGCTTTGATATCGTCGATATTCTCAATGCCGACTGAAATGCGAAGCAAGCCGGGTTCCACACCGCTCGCTTTTTTCTCTTCCGGTGAAAGTTGTTCGTGCGTGGTTGCCGCCGGATGAATGATAAGCGATTTGGTATCTCCCACATTTGCCAGATGGCTTAACAGTTGTACACTATCGATCAATTTATCGGCATTTTCCGGCGCACCTTTCAACTTAAATGTAAGCACGGCCCCCGCCCCTTTCGGAAAATACTTTTGAGCCAATTCGTAATACTTACTGCTCTTTAATCCCGGATAGTTTACATATTCCACCTTCGGATGCTGTTCCAGCCATTCGGCCAGCGCCTGCGTATTCTCAACATGGCGTTCCAGGCGAAGCGACAAAGTTTCCAATCCCTGTACCAGAAGGAAAGAATTGAACGGGCTGATGGTGTTTCCCCAATCGCGCAACCCTTCAACCCTCGCCCGGATATTGAAAGCGATATTTCCGAAAGGACCGTCAGTGCCGAATACGTCCCAGAAAACCAATCCGTGATAGCTTTCCGACGGTTGGGTGAAGGAAGGGAACTTACCGTTTCCCCAATTGAATTTTCCGCTATCCACAATAATCCCGCCAAGGGAAGTTCCGTGGCCGCCAATCCATTTGGTAGCCGACTCGACCACTACCGCCGCACCATGTTCGATCGGCCGGAAAAGATAACCGCCTGCGCCGAATGTATTGTCTACGATCAGCGGAATGTCATGACGTTTGGCAACTTCGGCAATGGCATCGAAATCGGGAATATTCAGTTCAGGGTTGCCAATAGTTTCCAGATAAAGGGCTTTGGTTTTTTCGTCGATAAGTTTTTCAAACTCTTCCGGATTATCATTCGCCGTAAAGCGCACTTCCACACCCAAACGTTTGAATTGCGATTTAAATTGGTTGTAAGTACCGCCATACAGATAAGAGGTGGTCACAAAATTATCGCCCACCTGCAAGATATTGTTCAGCGCTATGAATTGTGCCGATTGTCCCGATGAGGTAGCCAATCCGGTCACACCGCCTTCCAATGCAGCCACACGCTTTTCAAAAACGTCGGTCGTGGGGTTTTGCAAACGGGTATAAATATTTCCGAATTTACGGAGCCCGAAAAGATCGGCTCCATCCTTGGCATCTTCAAAAACGTACGACGATGTCTGATATATGGGTAATGCCCTTGAGTGCGTTGTTTTATCCACTTCTTGTCCGGCATGAACCTGCAGGGTTTCAAATTTATAATTGCTCATATTGGTAATGTTTTATATAAAATATACAATGTGTAAACAGAAAAATAATAAAGTTTTGCGATTGCAAAAGGTATGTAGAGATATAAATGTGCTGTCAGCAGCACATTCGGTTCAGCAGGAGAGAAGTTTTGTGAAAACTGTTCCTGTAGGGAAGAGAAGCAAAATAAAAGTTTGTTGTTTTCATTATTTTTTAACTTTTAGCCTTGTTTAACGTTGCAAAGATAAGGCAAGGGATAAGATATGGCAATACCACAAATGTAGTATATTTAAAAACGGGTAAGAGAAAAATTTTCCGCCCCTGAGGGGATAGGCCGAATACGCATTCCGTAGATTTGAAGTTTTGAGTTATGAGTGCAAAGAACCTAAATGTCAAAATCCCCTGAACGGAGGCGCTTTTTCCCGGATTGCCGTTTTTTCTCGTCCAACCGTTTTTGTATGGATTGGAAGGTGGGTTTGGTAGCGATCCGCTTCCTTTCCGGTTTCAGTGCTTGCCGGATGAGATGATGGAACTTCCCGGTTACGGCTTTTTTGTTCAGCCACTGGGTGCGTTCGGAATCGCTGCTGATCTGCAATATTCCGTTTTTATTGATGCGATTGGCTAATTTTTCAAGGATCAGTTGTTTCTGATTTTCGGCAAGGGTTTCCGAGGCGTTCACATCGAACGACAGCACGACTTTCGACGCTACTTTATTTACGTTTTGCCCCCCGCTGCCGCCACTTCTTACAGCGGTAAAAACACATTCTTCGATCAGTTTCTCTATGTCGGTACCCATCATTATTGCGATTTGATAATTGTGTGGCAAACATACTGAAAGCCGAGAGGTAAGCCAAGCTTGCCTGAGCTTATCCGAGGCGCATCTTATGTTCTGCAAATATAGCTTTTTTGCGTAAAATCAATGTCTTCATAAGGAATGTTTTGAAACTTTTGTTTAACTTCGTAGTCGGTTCATTCAGACAACAAAATGCACACCTATATCATCGCTGATAATCAGGATATTACACGGGAAGGACTTATATCCGTACTGAGATCACAGGATATGAAAGACCGTGTGGAAACAGCCCGTACCCGCGCCGAGTTGCAAGCACGACTGCGTAACTATCCCAAATCGGTGGTGATATTGGATTATACCTTATTTGATTTTGTTTCTGTCAATCAACTGCTGAACATGAAGATGGGAGCCACAGCATCGGCATGGATTTTATTTTCCGACGAGCTGGAAGAGCATTTTCTACGTCAGATACTATTGGTCGACCCCAGCATCAGCGTAGTGATGAAACACAATCCGCTGCAGAATATCCTTGATGCCGTTACCTGCGCAACCTATGGAGAAACCTATTTGTGCGATATTGCAGAATCGGTGCTAAAGGACAGAAATCCGCAGAAAAAAGAGTCGGATAATCTAACCGCCTCAGAAAAGAGTATCCTGAGGGAAATAGCCCTTGGAAAAACAACCAAAGAAATTGCCTTTGAAAAGAATCTCAGTTTCCATACTGTGAACACCCACCGCCGGAATATTTTCCGGAAACTGGCTGTGAATAATGCGCACGAAGCCACAAAATATGCGCTGCAAGCCGGTTTACTCGATTTAATGGAGTATTATATTTAGCCCGGCATTAATTCCCCAGATTATGCTTACGGATAAATTCCTTTGCCTACCGTCACTATCAGTATGCGCTACAATAAGGTAATCGGAATGGTCCTATCTCTGCTGCCATTGCGGACATTATAATTGAATATTAAAACAAACTATATAATTGAAAGGTTGTTATAAGGAAAATAAGATTAAATTTTATTCATCCTTACAAATCACAGCCTTATGAGTACAGAAAATTTGAGTAACCGTGACGCCATTGACAAATTGAAAGAAATGGTTGATAAAATCGACATCGGCATGTTGTGTACCTTTGTTCCGGGAAGCGATTATCCACATGCCATCCCTATGAGCCGTCAGGAAGTGGACGAGGAGGGTAATATCTGGTTTCTTTTTTCTTCGGAAAGCACAGCCTACCAAAATCTTCAGAATAACAACAAAGTGAGCCTGCTTTATGCGCATGTGGGAGATTATAATTTCCTGAGCATTAACGGAACAGCGGAAATCTCCAAAGACCAGGCAAGAATTGACAAATACTGGAATAAAATGGTGGAGACGTGGTTCGAGAAAGGAAAAGACGATTCCCGTATCCGCGTACTGAAAGTAACACCGGACGAAGCACATTATTGGGATAATAAATCCAACAAATTAGTCACTTTGATGAAAGTGGCGGCAAGCGCCATTTCGGGACAACAGATGGATATCGGCAGGGAAGGCGAATTGCATTTGTAATATCTTACTTTTTTAACGTTCAACAATATGGACTTAAAATCTAATGAACCGTTCTGGCTGGTAAAAAACGGCTTGCGGGCCTCTTATCCCTCACTTCACAGCAATGCCGAATGCGATATACTGGTAGTCGGCGGCGGCATTACCGGTAGTTTAATAGCCCACCAATGCATCCGGGACGGATATAAAACGATGCTTATAGATAAGAGAGAAATTTGTAATGGCAGTTCTTCGGCTACCACCTCCATGTTACAATATGAGATTGACACGCCATTGTACAAACTGATTGAAATGGTGGGTGAAAAAGGTGCCGTAGCGAGTTACGAGGCATGTTACAGGGCAATAGACCAATTGGGAGAAATTGCCACAAAAATAAAATCCGAAGCCGGTTTCAGCAAAAAATACTCGCTTTATTTTGCTGCCTTTAAAAAGGATGTGGATTGGCTCCAAAAGGAGTTTGAAACAAGGAAGGAAGCCGGATTTGAGGTGAAATGGCTCGACGAGCAAGAAATTCTGAAAAAATATAATATACACGGAGCATACGGGGGTATTCTTTCCACACAGGGAGGGAGCGTGGATGCGTTCTGCCTGGCGCACGAACTATTGCAATACAATCACAAAAAAGGTCTGATGATTTATGATAAAACCGAACTGGTGCATGTCGATTACAAAAGAAGATTCAATCTCTGCACTACTGCTACCGGAGCCGTTATCAAGGCGAAAAGAATTGTCTATTGTGTAGGCTATGAAAGCACCAATATGATTAAGGAAAAATTCGTGGATCTGCTTAGTTCCTATGCTATTATTTCGGAAGTGGACGAAACGCTCTACCGGCAATATAAAGATGTGCTCATCTGGAACACAGCCAAACCTTATTTATACATGCGTACGTCGGATGACGGGCGATTCCTGATTGACGGCGAAGATGAAGAGTTCCGGAATCCCGTCAAACGCGATGCGCTGATTGGCAAGAAAGAACAGAAGCTCATCAAAGCGTTCAAAAAACTATTTCCCGATAAGACGTTCTATTCCGATTTTGCATGGGCGGGTACTTTCGGCGAAACCAAAGACGGATTACCCTACATCGGTGAGCATCCTGATTTCAAAAACTCCTATTTCGTCTGCGGTTTCGGCGGCAACGGCATCACCTTTTCCGTTACAGGAATGGAAATGGTTTCCGATTGGCTCAAAGGCAAAAAACACCTGATGACACCCTATTTTGCGTTTGGACGGTAGTATGTTGTCAGGACAATAAAAAAGTGAGTTTGGATTATTGAGAAATGAAATTGTTTACCGGTAGCACTGAGCACAAACTCCTTTCATAACGAAATTGACATTCTCAAGGCGGAAGTTTGAGGGTAACGGAATGTCAGGGATGGAAATACTTTCCATACAGTAGGTATTGCCGCATTTGTTGCAGTGGAAATGTACGTGCAGGTCGCCAAGGGAACACTGGCAATCGTCGCGACATACCGAATACTTTATGGAACCGGAACCATCGTCTATGCTGTGGATCAAATGATGTCTATGGAAAAGGTTTATCGTTCGGGATAAGGTGGACTTGTCAACTGTTCCAAGTTCGCCCTCCAGGTCGGAAAGGCTGAAAGCCGAACCGTGGTTAAGCATGGTTTTCAATACCAACACCCGGATAGCCGTCGGCTTTATACTCCTACGGTTAAGCATTTTTTCTATATGTTTTGCGCCCATAAATTGTTCAATAACTTTAGACTATTTCAAGTTCTATTGCACTATTTCTATGCTTGACATAGTCAAAACTTGTTTTGCCTTTGTTCCCGGCTTATCAAAATAGTCCTCGCTATGGCATAGTCCAAACAAGTTTGTTCTCTGCTCATTTTGATAAATAACTATCGCCCGGCAATGTTCAAGCAAGCTTGACACGGCTCTCGCTTCACCGTTATTTTAGCTTAACGAAAACGTTGACTATTTATCCAAATATAAAACGTAAATGTAAAGATAACTATTGTAATCCGACTACAAACCACATAGGTCTAAAACTTCTTTCGCATAATGCGGATGGCATTCAGTATAGCCAATACCGATACACCCACATCTGCAAATACCGCTTCCCACAAAGTTGCCAGTCCGCCAGCCCCGAGGATTAGTACGACAAGCTTGATCCCGAAAGCCATCGTAATATTCTGCACCACGATTCGTCGGGTAGCTTTACCGATGCGGATCGCCATAGGAATTTTGCCCGGCTGGTCGGTCTGGATGACCACATCCGCCGTTTCGATGGCAACGTCACTTCCCAAACCACCCATTGCGATCCCCACATCACTCATGGCCAAGACCGGGGCATCGTTTATTCCATCTCCCACGAAAGCCACTCTGCTGGTCGGATCGGCTTTAAGTTCTTCAAACTTTTCCACCTTTCCTTCCGGCAGCAAGTCTCCGTAAGCACGGTCGATGCCCAGTTCTCCGGCCAGTTTCGATACGATGGCCTGTTTATCTCCTGAAAGGATTACAATATTCTTTATCCCAGCTTTGCGCAAACCTTCGATCGCCACTTTCGCATCGTCTTTAAGCGCATCGGCAACAACAATGTATCCGGCATACTTTCCATCCATTGCACATAATACCGTTGTTTCGGGAATATCCTCAACTTCTGCAGGATAAACAATACCATTCGTATGCAGTAGTTTTGTATTTCCGACCAGGATCTTCTTCCCGCCAAGTTCGGCCTCTATTCCTTGCCCTGCGACCTCTCTAACATTAGTCGGTTGGGCTAAAAACATCGTATTTTTGAGGAATGAAGATACGATGGCTTTGGCTATCGGATGGTTGCTTTGCGTTTCCACAATAGCCACAGTACGCAGCAGTTCATCTTTCGAAAGACCTTCTTCGGGGATAATATCCTGCACTTCGAACACACCTTTTGTCAGCGTACCGGTCTTGTCCATAACCACCGTATTGATTTTAGTAATGACATCCAGATAATTGCCACCTTTGAACAGGATACCTTTACGAGACGCTGCACCGATCCCTCCGAAATAACCCAATGGTATGCTGATCACCAATGCGCATGGACAGGATATCACAAGGAATACCAATCCTCGATATAACCAATCATTGAATATATATCCGAACTCCGGATCAATGAACGACCATAACCAGGGCAGCACGACAATCAATACGGCCAATGCAGTGACAACCGGTGTATAAATACGGGCGAATTTACGGATAAAGTGCTCGGCAGGGGCCTTGCGTTCGGTTGCATTTTGCACAAGTTCTAAAATACGTGCAAGAGCGCTTTGCCCGAACGGTTTGGTTACCTTTATCCGGCAGACGCTATCAGTAGCGATCATACCCGCCAGTACTTCTTCCTCTTTTTTGATATCCCGGGGAACGCTTTCCCCGGTCAGTGCCGAAGTATTGAATGATCCCGAATCGGAGATCATAATACCGTCCAACGGAACCCGTTCACCTACTTTTACCTCGACCGTTTCCCCTACCCTTACCTCTTCAGGCAAAACCGTCTCAAGGCCCTTATCCCTGACCACAGATGCTTCTTCGGGACGGATATCGAGTAATGCGCTGATGCTCCGTTTAGCCCGGTTGACAGCCGCTTGCTGAAATAGTTCCCCGATGGAATAAAACAACATGACCGCTACGCCTTCGGGATATTCGCCGATGAAGAAAGCACCGATTGTAGCAATGCTCATCAAGGTGAATTCGTTGAAAATATTCTTTTCCCGCATAGCTTCCCAGGCTTCTTTTAACACGGGAATACCTACCGGTAAATAGGCGATAAGATACCATAACAACCCTACCCATTGATTTTCGAAGAAGGGAACACCGGTTGCGAACATACCTATACCTCCAATCAACAGAACGAATGACACCACAACCCTTGTAATAGGACCTTTTTGCGAGATATTGTCTATTTTACTGGCGCTTAGGGTAGCCGGAGTTACCGAACAAGCGCCATTACTGCAACAATTTGCCATATCTTTTGTATTTTACTCTATATCTAAGGTCAAAAGTACAGCCAATCCGGTGCAACTGAGTTGCAAACGAAATAGAAGTCACCTACCCCCCTTGACAATTGCCTGTAAAAGAACACCTTTACCCTATGGATACACAAGACCGGTTATGATATTTTGTCCAGTCATGAATTGAAGAAGCGGATAAGTTCGACGTAATCTGGCATTTCATTTGTCAGTAAGAAAGGGAATAAAAAACGACACTATCCCCAATGCATTATTTTCTACCGCTGTAATTTCAATTGGAGTTTGGGGGAATTCAGGAAGACTTATTTTTGAATCGTCTGGAATTTCAGCCTTTTGCATCGGAGGAATTCACTCATTTTGTTTATATTTGTAAAATAAAAATCTGACAAAAAAGCGATCGACAACCAAACGGGGACAATCAACCCTGATTAACAAACTTTGTATTTTTACAGCAAAAATTGAAATTATGGAATATCTGTCATTATCGCCGAATATAGGCGTAAGAAACGTTGAAGAAACGGTACAGTTTTATACCGAAGCGTTAGGTTTTAAACTTATTATGAGTGTTCCTTCTCCGCGCGGAGGTTTGCAATGGGCAATGGTTGCTGGTGGTGGAGCGACTATTATGTTTCAGAAAAGGGAAAACCTGACGGAAGAATATCCGCAGTTGGGAAAACGCCCGATATTGGGAGCCATTACTTTTTATGTGAAGATGAAAGGTATGCAGGAATTGTACGATAAACTTCAGGCAACGGAGTATATTGCTTTGAAAATGCATAAAACCTTCTATGGTACTGACGAGTTTGCCATATTCGACAATAACGGGCATATCCTGACAATAACCGAAGACAAAGAGTAATATGAAATTAAAAGACTTATCAATTACATTCCACACTGAAAAAATTAAAGAGTGCGTCGATTTCTACAGCAAATATCTTCGCGCCAAAGTTTCGTTTGATACGGGCTGGTATGTTTCCATACACCTGCAAAGCGATATAAATCCATATATCTATATCTCTTTTCAAGGTAACCCGGACGGTAGGGCTGTGAAGAATCTATTCACCGGTGGCATCACACTTAACCTGATGGTGGAAGACGTGGATGCCTGTTGGGAAAAACTCCGACAGACCGATATTACATTTGTCGAAGAAATAACCGATCATGAATGGGGCAACCGTGCATTCAGCCTCTACGACCCTATCGGGAATTTGGTATATGTGTATTCAGAACGCCCATTACATGAGAAGTATAAGGATGCAGTAAAAGGATAAAAGAGAATATGAATTACAAATTACGCGATTGGAAAATATCAGATTTGGAGAGCCTTGTTGAACACGCCAATAACTATAATATTGCAAAATGGCTGACCAATCAGTTTCCGCACCCATACACTGAGACTGACGGAAGAACTTATATCGAAATGGTAATGAAAGATTGCGTAACCAAGGTTTTTGCAATCGATATAAATGGTGAAGCAGTGGGTTCAATCGGGATTTTCCCCCAGGCGGACATTCACATGAAGAGTGCTGAAATAGGCTATTGGCTTTCAGAAAAATACTGGGGAAAAGGAATCATGGCAAAAGCAATAGAAGAAATTGTTGACTATGGTTTCAGAACGTTTGATATTGTGCGTATTTATGCCCGTCCATTTTCAACTAATATAGGCTCTCAACGGGTATTGGAGAAAGCCGGATTTAAGTTGGAAGCAAGATTAAAGAAGGCTCTCTATAAAAGCGGAGAATATCTGGATGAATTAATTTACTCAAAAATAAACGAACAACCATGAACGACCCAATTTGTCAAAGCTGCGGAATGAATATGAAATCCGCCGGGGATTTCGGCACAAATGCCGATAGAACTCCTAATCAGGAATATTGCAACTATTGCTATCAAAACGGAGCCTTTACCCGTGACGTAACCATGGAGGAAATGTTGGAAACCAACCTGAAATTCCTCGACCATTGGAACAAAGAAACAGGGAATAACTTCACGCCCAATGAAGCACGTCCTATCCTTCGGGAGTTTCTATTAACGTTAAAGCGTTGGAAAAAGGCATAAGCCTTAGAGGTAAAATGTCTCTTTTTTACAATCCCTTATTCCGATAAACCTCTACCTTTGTCGGGATAGTCGTTTTATGGAAGATTTCAAAATCATACAACCCGCTCCTGTACTTGCGCCGTATGTCAAGCATTACTGGCTGTTGAAGACAGTCGGCGATTCGGCTACGTTGGCTCGAACTGTGCCGACGGGCATGATGAGCCTGATATTTCATCGGGGGAACCGTTTATTGTCTGTCCATGAAAACGAGTTTCATCCCCGTGCTTTCCTTAGCGGACAGGAGAAAACGTTTGCCGATTTACAGTATGACGGACAAATCAATATGGTTTCGGTGGTCTTCCGCCCTGCCGGAGTACGGGCATTTTTTAGCCTTCCTATAAATAAGGTTGCAGGGTTACGCTTATCGGCGGGCGACATGGAAGATAAAGAACTATTGGAACTCGAAAACACGTTGACAAGTACCGAAGACGATAAACGATGTCTTCTCCTGACAGAACAATTCTTACTCAAACGCCTTACCCGCCTTGCGGAACACAATCTAAAACGAATAGAAGCCACCATTCGGCTGATTAATTCCGGCCAGGCCGATATTGCCCGGCTTGCCAGTGCAGCCTGTTTGAGTACCAAACAGTTCAACCGCATATTCTCCGAACTCATCGGAACCAACCCGAAAGAGTTCTCACGCACCATTCGTTTCCAACGGGCGTTGCATATTCTCGAAAACAATCCACGAATTTCCTTCACTGCTCTTGCTTATGAATGCGGTTACTTCGACCAATCGCATATGATTAAGGACTTCAAGACTTTGTCCGGGTATACACCCAGTGAATTTCTTGCCGTTTGCCCTCCTCATTCAGATTATTTCAGTTGATAAAACTTGTCCCTTTTTTACAATTTAACGGCTTTGCGAAGTTCTACTTTTGTCCCTTCATTAATAAAAAATTTAAGGTAATGGACAAAAAAGCATTAACAGAAAAAGCACAATTACATCTGCAAGTATTATGTTCCGAAATCGGCGAACGCCGTGTAGGAAGCGAAGAAAACCGCAAGGCTACAACATATGCGGAAAAAGTATTGAAAGGATCGGGCTGGAAAACAGAATCAACCGAACTATCGGTTATTGACTGGAAAACAAAAGGGGCAACATTGACCTGCAACGGTCAATCATTAGAGGTATTTTCTTCTCACTATTCATTGGGTTGTTCGGTAAAGGGAGAATTAGTAGCTATAAATAGCATCAGCCAATTGGAGAAGACAGATATTGAAGACAGAATCATTCTTCTGTATGGCGAAATTGCTACTCAACAGATTGCACCAAAGAATTTCCCTTTCTGGAATCCCGAAGAACATCAACATCTTATTTCCATATTGGAAAAAGGCAATCCTAAAGCCCTGATTTGTGCAACAGAGCGTAATTCAGCCACAGCAGGCGGGGTTTATCCGTTCCCATTGTTCGAAGATGGGGATTTCGATATCCCTTCGGTTTATATGAAAGATACCGAAGGCGAAAAGTTGCTTGCCTGTTCAGGACAAACAGTTGAATTGGTCTCCAAAGCGGAACGCATTCCCGAAAGAGCCTTTAATATAATAGGACGAAACACCACTCAATCCAAAGACCGGATTGTCATCACAGCCCATATTGATACTAAAATCGGTACGCCGGGCGCGATAGATAACGGAACAGGGGTAGCTATCGTATTGCTGTTGGCGGAATTATTGAAAGATTATTCCGGTAAATATCCCATAGAGTTGGTCTTTTTCAATGGAGAAGATTATTACAGTGCACCGGGACAGGTTAAGTATGTAGAACAGAACAAAGGGCGGTTCAACGATCTTCTGTTGAACATAAATATCGACGGAGCCGGATATAAAGAAGGACTTTCCTGTTTTTCTCCTTTCAATCTGCCGGAAAATATTCTTGATACCCTGCACGAAGTGCTTTGGGACACTCCCGAACTTGTAGAAGGCTTGCCGTGGTATCAGGGTGACCACAGCCTGTTCCTGCAAAACGGTTGTCCTGCTATTGCCATAAGTTCACAGTGGTTTATTAAAAATATGGAATGTCAGGAACTTACCCATACTCCCAAAGATAATCTTAGTATAATCCATTACGAGCGGGTTGTGGAGTGTGCTCTCGGTATTGTGGAGTTGATACGGAAGTTATAATCAGAACAATGGCTGCCGAGGGAACTCTTTGCATTCCCCGGTGAAGCCGTTGTAAGGAAAAAAGTATTACCTTTGCCCTTACTAAAACGATTGGATGTTTAAATTTAAGAAGGAGTCCGTGAAGTAAATAACCTCTGACGTTTCTGTCGAGGTTATCCCTTAGCAACGCTCTGGCATATTCTTGTCCGAGTTATTTTTATGTATATATATTTATAAATCATTGATATGGAAACAAGCATATTGTTTCTGTTCCATATCATTCCCACATCACTAATATTGAAACATCATGAGTAACGAAAATAAATCAATTCACGACTTCGACTTCAACTTAATCTGCGAATACTTCTCAAGCGTAGAACGTCAGGGACCGGGCAGCCCCGAAGTAACCCTTAAAGCATTGAGTTTTATCGACAATCTGACCGACAGTTCTTGTATTGCCGACCTTGGTTGCGGAACGGGTGGACAAACTATGACGCTGGCCGGAAATGTACCGGGACAGATTATTGGGCTTGACCTTTTTCCTGAATTTATTAACATATTCAATCGGAATGCGGAACAACTAAACCTCTCCGACAGGGTAAAAGGCATTACAGGTTCAATGGATAATCTGCTTTTTGAGAAAGAATCTTTAGATCTGATCTGGTCGGAAGGGGCTATCTATAATATCGGTTTTGAGCGAGGATTGAACGAATGGCGCGAGTTCCTGAAAACGGGTGGCTATGTTGCCGTATCCGAAGCATCGTGGTTTACCAATGAACGTCCTGATGAAATCCACGACTTCTGGATGGCGCATTATACCGAAATAGACACCATCCCAAACAAAGTCGCCCAGATGCAGAACGCAGGTTATATCCCTATTGCCACCTTTATCATTCCCGAAACCTGTTGGACAGAGCATTTCTTCGCTCCATGTCTCAAGACACAGGAGGCATTTCTGAAGAAACATGCAGGGAGCAAAACCGTCGAAGAACTTATTGCCGGCCAACGCCATGAAAAGGAGTTGTATGACAAATACAAAGAGTTCTACGGATATGTGTTCTATATCGGGAAGAAGATATGAGTAAAGATACAATAATCAGAAAGATTCTTCCGAAGGAATATTCCTTTATGGAAGACATTATGTACGAAGTCATTTATCATCCCGACCCCAGGAACCCTTATCCAAAAGATATAATATACCTGCCGCAAGTGCGGGTATATTGGGATATTGGGGAAAAGGGAATGACGACCATTGCTTGGTGGAAGCCTCATCGGGAATGAAGAATTTTTTAAAAGAAGATATTCTTTTCACAGTGGATAGCAAATAAATTTTCATAGGTATCATTCCAGAGTGAAAGCCTATCATTATGATAAAAAACTTATCATAATGATAGGCTTAGTTTTTATATAACCTTTTGCCATTAACAGTTAATCATCTGATGATAAGTCAAATATAATCAACAAGGTTAGTTTGGCATAGATATGGCATATAAAAGAAGAGAAACAAAAGAACATATGTTAAATTAAAAAAGAATATGATGTTGACAGTAATATTAATAGTAGCGGGTATAGCCTGTTTTGGACTATTTTATAAATCAATTGACTTTTTTGAAAAAATATGAAACCAAGACTAGACCAATATTTTAAGAGATGGATCCCGGAAGCCTATTCTTATGATATAACAAATAAAGAAATAGATAAAGAAGTGGAGGATTATAAAATCCTTCATTATCTGGGATGGTTTTGCGCAAAACATTTTGGTGAATTAAAAGCTTCCGAGATCCTAAAAATGATCACTTCTTTATATGAATCAGAAGATTTATTCATACAAAATGCCATAGAAAATGAATTTCTAACGGTTTTAACATTCAATCTCGGTGTAGATAATTTAATAGAAATAATAAAGACACTTCCACAAGATTTACAAACTGTATATATAAAAGTCCTTTTAGAAATAACAAAAGAAAAGAAAATATGATAGCATTATTAGTTGTTGCAATCGGAGTATTCGGGTATATCTGCTACGTACTGATAAACCCTGAAAATTTTTAAATAAGAAGTGAGATATGAAAAGTAAGAATATAATAGATATTCCCAGATTAAGAAAATCAGTTTCCATAGGGCAATCCGCCAAGTCGTCTCATTTGTTGATTGTGGTTCTGGTAAAATTGCCACAATGGGGATTATTATAAAACTCATTCAGAACTGAAATTTAAAAGAAAAATATGAACACAGAAATTTTAGGAATAATCGTAATGTTTACCTTGTCTATATTGCTGGCAATACCGTTCGGTAAATACATTGCAAAAGTTTACGGTGGTGAGAAAACATTACTTGATCCGGTCCTCAATCCGATAGAAAAGATTTTTTATAAGATAAGCGGCATCAATCCGCAAACAGAAATGAACTGGAAACAACAGATGATAGCATTGCTAACTATTAATATGGTCTGGTTCTTGTTAGGAATGCTGATTTTAATGACTCAGGGAAGCCTGCCATTAAATCCGGATAAAAACCCCGGTATGTCCGCGGATTTGGCCTTCAATACTGTCATCTCATTTGTGGTAAACTGTAATCTACAACATTATTCAGGAGAAACAGGCTTGAGCTATCTGGGGCAATTTTGGTTAATGTTCTTACAATTTGTAAGTGCCGGTACAGGAATGGCGGCAGCTGTAGTGGTATTTAGAGCATTCAGAGACAAGTCTACAACAAGCCTCGGCAACTTTTACAATTACTTTGTAAAATCCTGTACCCGAATATTGTTACCGGTGTCATTTGTTCTCGCATTCATTCTGTCTTTTGAAGGTACGCCAATGACATTTGAAGGCAAGGATAGCATCACTACACTGCAAGGAGATACGGTAGAGGTGTCCAGAGGGCCTGCGGCAGCATTTGTTCCCATCAAACACGTTGGAACAAATGGTGGAGGTTTCTTTGGAGTAAACTCGGCACATCCTTTTGAAAATCCTTCTTATTTATCCAATATGGCAGAAATGATAGGACAGCTTATCATTCCTATGGCTATGGTTTTTGCATTTGGCTATTTTATCAGAAGACGAAAATTATCGTGGATGATATTTGGTGTAATGACTGCAGGTTTTTTAATGCTTGCCATACCAAATATCAACATGGAAATGAACGGTAATCCGGCTATTGCTGCGATGGGAATTGATGATTCACTTGGGGCGATGGAAGGAAAAGAAATACGTCTGGGGGCACCGGCATCAGGATTTTGGAGCATTGTTACTACCGTAATATCAACCGGTTCTGTAAATTCCATGCACGACAGTTCAATGGCACTATCAGGAATGAACGAATTATTGGCTATGATGATTAACAGCTTTTATGGAGGTGTTGGCGTCGGAATTCTAAACTTTTTCATCTTTATTATTCTGGCTGTATTTATCAGCGGTTTAATGGTAGGAAGAACTCCTGAATTTCTAGGAAAAAAGGTAGAAACAAGAGAAATGAAAATTGCTATGATTATAGCCCTATTGCACCCGTTCCTCATATTGGTCGGTACCGCGTTAGCTGCTGCATTGCCACAATATACAATGGCAACACTTAATAACCCTGGATTTCACGGACTGAGCGAGATGCTTTATGAATATACTTCTGCATCTGCCAACAACGGAAGTGGCTTTGAAGGGTTGGGAGATAATACACTCTGGTGGAACATCAGCACAGGTTTTGTGCTTATACTTTCCCGTTTCTTACCAATCATTGGGCCCGTGGCAATAGCAGGATTACTCGCCGAAAAGAAATTTATACCGGAAGGTGATGGAACGTTAAAAACAGATACTGCCACGTTTGGCCTAATGGTATTTGCTGTTATCGCTATTGTGGCAGCATTAGCATTCTTCCCTGTATTGGCATTAGGACCTATCGCAGAATATTTCTCATTGTATTAAAAACTGATTAAAGAATATAAAGATGAACAATAATCATTCATTGTTTCAAAAAGAAATGGTTCAGAAAGCTGTGGAACAATCTTTTGTGAAACTAAACCCGAAAATAATGTTCCATAATCCGGTGATGTTTACCGTTTGGATAGGAACAATAGTTATGCTGATTGTAAGCTTTTGGACATTGACCGGAGCTCAGGGACAAGGAAATTTTGGATATAATTTTATAGTATTTGTCATATTATTGCTGACTTTATTATTTGCAAACTTCGCAGAGGCTAATGCTGAAGCAAGAGGGAAAGCGCAGGCAGATAGCCTTCGTAAAACGAGAGAGGAAACCCCTGCTAAATTAAAAAACGGAATAACCATTTCTTCTGTTCAATTACAAAAAGGAGATGTATTCATTTGTGAAGCAGGAGATGTAATTCCTTCCGATGGAGAAATTATTGAAGGACTGGCAACCATTGACGAAAGTGCCATTACCGGCGAATCTGCTCCCGTGATCAGGGAAGCAGGTGGCGATAAAAGTTCAGTAACTGGCGGAACAAAAGTATTATCTGATAAAATAGTGGTCCAAGTAACTACACAGCCCGGCGAGAGTTTCCTGGATAAAATGATTGCCTTGGTGGAAGGAGCTGCCAGGCAAAAAACACCTAACGAAATCGCATTGACTATTTTACTGGCAGGATTTACACTGGTATTTATCATCGTATGTGTAACATTAAAGCCATTTGCTGATTATACAAATGTAAGCATAACCATAGCATCTTTCATTTCGCTATTTGTCTGTCTTATTCCGACAACTATCGGCGGTTTGTTATCAGCCATCGGCATTGCAGGTATGGATAGAGCTTTGAGAGCCAATGTAATTACCAAAAGTGGCAAAGCGGTGGAAACGGCCGGTGATATTGACGTCTTGCTATTGGACAAAACAGGTACTATAACCATAGGAAATCGTAAGGCAACACATTTTCATCCTGCAAATGGAATTGACGAAAAAAAAATGATTAAAGCAGCTGTTTTAAGTTCTATGGCAGATGAGACACCGGAAGGCAAATCTATCATCGAACTGGCGGGGATCCATCCGTTAAGTTATGGGATCGAAAAACCTGAATTCATCAAGTTTACTGCAGAAACAAGAAGTTCCGGCATTGATTATGAAAATACCCGTATCCGCAAAGGTGCAACTGATGCGATTAAGAATATTGTAACACGGGCAGATAATACATTTCCGGCAGAGGTTGAGGAAAAAGTGAAAAACATTTCTCAAAATGGAGGAACTCCTCTGGTAGTTTCCGAAAATGAAAAGGTATTGGGAGTTATAGAGTTACAGGATATTATCAAGCCAGGCATTCAAGAGCGTTTTGAACGCCTTCGTAAAATGGGAATTAAAACCGTAATGGTGACGGGAGACAATCCATTGACCGCAAAATTTATTGCAGAGAAAGCCGGAGTGGATGATTTTATCGCCGAGGCAAAGCCGGAAGACAAGATGAACTACATCAAGAAGGAACAAGCGGAAGGTCGTCTGGTGGCAATGATGGGAGATGGAACAAATGATGCTCCGGCACTGGCTCAAGCCGATGTGGGCGTAGCGATGAACAATGGAACTCAAGCTGCTAAAGAAGCAGGTAATATGGTTGATCTGGACAATGATCCTACCAAGTTGATTGAGGTAGTGGAAATAGGCAAGCAATTACTTATGACAAGAGGAACATTGACCACTTTCAGTATTGCCAATGACGTAGCCAAATATTTCGCCATTATCCCGGCATTGTTTATTACGGCTATTCCGGCATTACAAGGCTTAAATATAATGAATCTACACAGTCCTGAAAGTGCCATTTTGTCGGCTGTGATATTTAATGCAATAATTATTCCGCTACTTATTCCTTTGGCTTTAAAAGGTGTAGCCTATAAGCCAATCGGTGCAAGCGCACTTCTTCGCAGGAACTTGTTGATATTTGGCCTCGGGGGCATTTTAGTTCCTTTTGCTGGAATAAAGCTGATAGATATGGCTATCTCGTTTTTCTTTTAATCATTTAAATAAAATAATAAGCACAATGAAAAAACATATTTTGTCCGCAATCAAATTGACCGTTGTGATGATTCTGTTTTTTACAGTAATTTATCCATTAGCAGTTTGGGGTGTAGCACAGTTCGCTCCCAATTCAGGAAAGGGAGAGATTATTGAGCATAATGGTAAAAAGTATTATTCTAACATTGGACAGGCATTTACCGACGATAAATATTTCTGGTCACGCCCATCAGCAGTAGACTATAACGCATCCGGTTCGGGAGGAAGCAACAAAGGCCCTTCCAATGAAAAATATCTTGCAGAAGTACAGGCGCTTATTGATACATTTTTAGTACACAATCCCGGTATAGACAAATCTGAAATTCCGGTTGATCTGGTTACCGCAAGCGGAAGTGGTTTAGATCCTGATTTTTCAGTGCAGGCAGCCAAAGTACAAGTGAAAAGGATTGCCAGAATTAGAAATATTGATGAAGCAAAATTAAATCAATTGATTGAGGAACATACCGAAAAACCCTTATTGGGAATATTTGGCCCTGAAAAAGTGAACGTGTTAAAACTGAACATCGCATTGGATGAAATAAGCAAATAATCAAAATAGGATTTCGACTGGTTATCCAAAAAATGTATGTGTAGCCATTTTGAAAATATTCTACACAATAAAACTACTTTTAATATATGTTGTTTTTATATTGGGGTCTTGAGAACTAAAGAAATCATTTAAACGATGGATGAAGATAGAAAAAGTGCTGAATATTTTCTCAATTTGATAAAACAATCAAAAAGAGGTAAATTCAAATTATATATCGGTATGATTGCCGGAGTCGGCAAAACTTATAGGATGTTGCAGGAGGCCCGTATTCTTTTGGAAGGAGGAGTAGGTGTCAAAATTGGCTATATAGAGACACATAACAGAAAAGAAACTGTAGCATTATTGGAGGGAATACCTATAATTCCAAGAAGAAAAATTTTTTATAAGGGCAAGGGATTGGAAGAACTTGATGTACAAGCCGTAATAAATCTACATCCGGAAGTTGTCATTATAGATGAATTAGCGCATACTAATGTAGAAGGAAGTAAAAATGAGAAACGCTGGCAGGATGTTCTTGAAATACTGGAAGCCGGCATCAATGTGATAAGTGCCGTAAATGTCCAACACATCGAAAGTCTGAATGAAGACGTTCAAAAAATTACAAGCATAAATGTAAGCGAACGGATTCCGGATAAAATTGTGGCAATGGCAGATGAAGTGGTGAATATTGACCTATCCGCAGATGACCTGATAACGAGACTTAAAGACAGGAAAATATATCCAGAGGATAAAATACAGGCCGCTCTATCCAATTTTTTTAAAACAGAGCATATTCTTCGATTAAGAGAGCTCGCCCTGAAAGAAGTAGCAAGCCATGTCCTAAAAAAAATGGATAATGAAATGTCCCCTCCTCAACCCTGGTTGCATAAAAATTTTATGGCATGTATCGGAAGCAATGGAAAAAAGGCAAATAACATAATTAGAAAAACAGCTCGTCTGGCTAATTATTATAGTGGAGAATGGTATGTATTATATGTGCAAACTCCTCAAGAAAGGGTCGAGAAAATAGCGCTAAATAACCAAAGAAAACTGATTAACAGTTTCAAAATGGCTGTTGAATTAGGAGGGCAAGTAATACAATTAAAACATAAGAATATACCAATGGCAATCCTGGAACAAGCTATTAAGAAAAATGTATCAACCATATGCATCGGAATGCCTTATATTAGCAGATGGCGTATGCTGGCATATGTCGGTATATATAAAAAGATATTGGAAGAATTGAAGAAAGAGGGTATAGACTTAATCATTTTGTCATGAAAATAAAAGCTAAATTAACATCCGGAGTAGGGCTTCTTTTAGGGCTGATTATCTTACTTTCAGGAGTGAGTATCTGGTATATAAACAATCTAAAACGAGACACAAGCAATATATTGACAGCCAATTATAACACATTGGAATATTCCCGAAATATGTTGCTTGCCTTGGATGAATTCCTTATAGATCCAAGTGCTATTTCTGCTTTTGAGTTAAATCTAAAGAAGCAGTTAAAAAATGAAACAGAAATCGGTGAATCCGATATAACGTTACAAATATCAAATCTTTTTTCCGGTTTAAAGCAGGATATAAAAAATGATAGTCTTAAAGTAATGATCCGAAAAGAGGTTACTACATTAATGAAGATAAATATGGATGCGATTGTACTAAAAAGCCAGATTGCTAATAATACTGCAGAAAATGCAATTATTTGGATCATTATAACAGGTGTTTTATGTTTCATCATAGCTTTTGCCCTGCTTATCAAATTACCAGGAAATATAGCCAATCCAATATTACAACTGACTGAGAGCATACAACAAATCGCTAACCATAATTATAATCAAAGAATTGATCTTGAAAAGCATAATGAATATGGAGAATTAGCGAAATCATTTAATATAATGGCTGAAAAATTGGATGAATATTCAAATAGCAAATTAGAAAAAATACTCAAAGAAAAGAAACGAGTTGAAACGCTTATTAATAATATGCAGGATCCTGTTATAGGGTTGGATGAAAATAAAGTAATTATATTCGTTAACAATGAAGCCTTGAAAATAACAGGACTCATACGAAACGAAATTCTCAATAGACCGATTCAGGATATTGCTGTTACAAATGATTTGATACGTACCCTTATCGTTGATCTCATTAATCCCTCAGTAAAAAAGGATAATACTCCATTGAAGATTTTTTCTGATGACAAGGAGTCTTTTTTTGAAAAGGAAATTATTCATATCGAAATCAATAAAACAGGGGAAAGCATAACAGAGTTAATCGGTTATGTAATCCTGTTGAAGAATATAACTGTTTTCAAAGAATTGGATTCAGCTAAAACCAACTTTATTGCCACCATATCACATGAACTAAAAACGCCTATATCTTCAATAAAAATGAGTACCCAATTGCTTGAACATGACCAAACAGGAATTTTGAACGAAGAGCAAAAGCAACTGATAGAAGGAATCAAGGATGACAGTACCCGGCTTTTACAAATAACAGGTGAACTACTAAAGATGTCTCAGGTTGAAACAGGAAATATTCAGTTGAATATTCATGCCACAGATCCGAAGCTTATTGTTAATTACGCTGTTGAAACGACTAAAATACAAGCCGAGCAAAAGAAAATTTCGCTCCAAATAAATATTGAGGCAGATATTCCCCAAATCATTGCAGATGCTGAAAAAACAACATGGGTACTTATCAATTTTTTAACTAATGCTATTCGCTATTCGATGGAAGAGAGTGATGTTATTATCTCCTTGAAAAGAGAATCCCAAGGTGTCCTCTTTTCTGTAAGAGATTTTGGCAAAGGAATTGAATCCAGATATAAGAAAAAAATATTTGAACGTTACTTCCAGATCCCGGGGAGTTTAAAATCCGGATCGGGATTAGGTTTGGCGATAAGTAAAGAATTTATTGAAACACAAGGGGGAACAATCGGAGTGGATAGTGAACCCGGATTGGGCAGTACATTCTTTTTTATCCTACCCTATAATAAAATATTATAGAATTAAATTAGAGTCTTTGGGTCTTTGAATCTTAATTTATTTATTACGATATAATTATGAGAAGTGTATTATTAATTGATGATGAGGAAAAACTTCGCAAGTTAATGGCTCGAATTATAGAACTGGAAAAAATAGACGTCATTCAGGCAGAAAATGCAATGAGCGGCTTGAAATGGTTGGAAAGACAAGAATTTGATGTAATTATCTGTGATGTCAGATTACCGGATGCAAATGGAGTAGAATTGATTTCGAGAATAAAGAAAGTACAGCCATTTGCGGAAATTATCCTTTTAACAGCATATGGTAATATTCCGGACAGCGTTCAAGCGATAAAAAATGGAGCTTTTGATTATATAACGAAAGGAGATGATAATAACCGTATAATACCATTAGTACATAGGGCGTTAGAAAAATCAGAACTATCCAGAAAAATCAGTTCTCTTGAACAAAAAATAGAACAAAGATATTCTTTTGATCATATTATAGGTAAATCTCCGGCTATTTTAACTGCAATAGAATTGGGGAGAAAGGTTGCTCAAACAGACGCTACAGTATTACTTACAGGAGAGACAGGTACAGGGAAGGAAGTTTTTGCACAATCTGTTCATTACGATAGCAATAGAAAAAATAAATCCTTTGTAGCAATTAATTGTTCTGCCTTTAGTAAAGAATTATTGGAAAGTGAACTTTTTGGATATAAAGCGGGAGCATTTACAGGAGCATTAAAAGATAAAAGAGGGCTACTGGAAGAAGTTCATGAGGGAACTTTATTTCTTGACGAAATAGGAGAGATGCCTATCGATCTCCAAGCTAAAATATTAAGAGTTATTGAAACCAAAGAGTACCTGAAAGTCGGAGACACAAAACCTCAAAAGGTTGATGTCCGGATTATTGCAGCCACCAATCGAACATTAGAGAAAGAGATTAATACCGGACATTTTAGAGAAGATCTGTTTTATCGTTTGTCTATATTTAAAATACACTTACCTCCTCTAAGAGAGAGAAAGTCCGACATTAAACTCTTTGCGGATGATTTCGTGAATTTCTTTTCGACTAAATTCAATAAAAAAATCAATGCGATATCTTCCGAATATTTGGTAAAATTAGAACATAATATTTGGAAAGGAAATATAAGAGAACTAAGAAATGTGATAGAGCGCAGTGTAATACTAACTGATGGAGAAATAATCAATCTCGAAACCTTGCCAACAGAAATACAATATCCGGACGTTGAGTTTTTAGAAACAAATATGCCATTGGCTGATATTGAAAAGATGTATATCAAAAAAGTATTAGACTACACGAAAGGGAATAAGACAGAAGCAGCTCGAATTCTTAAAATAGGGATAGCAACCCTATATCGAAAAATAGAAGAATACCAAATATGACTTATTTGTTAACAGAGTTCTTCGGAGAATATATACGTTGATAAATAGGATATAAAACAAGCATATAAATATATTGAATAAAAGAGTAAAATATGCTTCAACATGTAACTAAACTACGAAAGGAAACTGACGAGGTAATAGAACTCTATCCCAGTAAGTGGGGAAGTAGAAGGATATACCGGGCCAGGATTTGGAGGGGTTCGTAAGAGGGCATGTATGAAGTATTTTTTTCAAAAGATACTTCTTTTTTTAAACACATGGTTTTACGGGTGAGCCTTTAAAACGCTTTTTTGCCCCGCATCAAAAACAAAAAATCCCGTAAACGTGTAATTTACAATATTTTTCTTATCTTTGAATGTAAAAAAACAGGCTGGTAATAAAAGAAAATGGGATCGTAGACAATTTGAGTATGATAATGCAACTCGGAGCTTTAAAAATTTGAATAAAAGGCCAACACACTACGCTTATATTTTCCTTGAGATGTTAGACAAAGATGAGTAACGAACAAGAGTAATCAGACGAAATGAGAATTGAAACACACAATATCAACGGCAAAAAAGTAGCCGAAATTATTACAAACGAAATCATTTTAAGAACTACTGAAGATGGATTAGATTTATTGGGCAATCTATACTATCAAGGGTTTGATAAAATCATTATTCACGAAAAGAACATTACTCCTGACTTTTTTGACTTAAAAACTAAAATAGCAGGAGATATACTTCAAAAATTTACACAATATGAAATGCCATTAGTCATTGTTGGAGATTTTTCTAAATTCAAAAGTAAGAGTTTAGGTGACTTCATTTTTGAAAGTAACAAAGGAAAACAAGTAAATTTTGTCAACTCTCAATCAGAAGCAATAAAAACATTGACAAATGGATAAGCAATATTTCATCGTTAGACAAGGACAGGTATGTGTAGCCTTCCCCACAAAAGCATAAAATATAGATATTGGAGGACATAGATGGAAGGCTTTTAGGGTCGTTAAAAATCACCTCAAAGACGGAGGTTTATTTCTGTTAGATTGTTTTAATCCGAATATTCAATATATCGTAGAAGGAGAGAAAGAACAGAAGGAAATTGCTACATATATAACTGACGATGGAAGAGAAGTATTGATAAAGCAAATTATGCGATATGAAAATAAAACTCCGATTAATCGCATAGAATGGCATTATTTAAGCAAAACACCCAACCTTACATTTTTGGGTGTAAAATCGGTGTAAATCTTTAAACAACTTATTATCAGTATTATTTGCGGAGAGAAAGAGTCTCGTTCAAACACCTTATCCCTATCTTAAATTTTTTCAATAACCTTAAAAGGTTGATTAACAGCCTATAACCATTCCACCAAACGTTAGACTGTTTACATACTGAAAGAA
>NZ_CALNAT010000073.1 GCF_937873925.1 uncultured Proteiniphilum sp.
ACATTGCGCAAAACGGTTATTTCGTATTACTTTTGTATCTGATTTACAAAGATGGCAAAATTTTGCCTATTTGAAAGTTCCCACGGGTTTTTATTTTTTTTCTTTATCTAAATCCGTTTAGGAATCGGCCTTTTAGTGAAAAATTGTTTTAAATATTTATGACCAAGCTCAGTGTAAATGTAAATAAAGTAGCTACTTTGAGGAATGCCCGCGGTGGGAATATTCCCGACCTGGTGCAGGTAGCTACAGACTGCCAGCTTTTCGGTGCGGAAGGCATTACGGTACATCCCCGTCCGGATCAGCGGCATATCCGCTATACCGATGTCTTCGACTTGCAGGCAAAAGTATATACTGAATTCAATATCGAGGGAAACCCCACTCCGGAATTCATCTCTCTGGTCAGGAAGATCAGGCCCACACAGGTAACGCTTGTACCCGATGCCCATGACGCCATCACTTCCGACGCCGGGTGGGATACCGTTACACACAAGGATTTTCTGACGGATGTTGTCAATGAGTTTCAATCGATGGGAGTACGGACCTCTATTTTTATCAATGCCAGTCCTGAAATGATCCGGATGGCATCGCAAATCGGCACGGACAGGGTTGAACTCTATACCGGGCCGTATGCCGAGGCATACCGCGCAGACAGGGAAAAGGCCATCGCCCCTTTTATTGAAGCGGCTACCCTGGCGAAGAATCTGGGCCTGGGCGTAAATGCGGGACACGACCTGAATCTTGAAAACCTCTCCTATCTTCATATGAATATACCCTGGCTGAAGGAGGTGTCTATCGGCCATTCCCTCATCAGTGACGCACTCTACCTGGGGTTAAAAGAAACAATAAAAGCGTATAAAAATTGTTTAAAAGAACCCCCAGGCGAGGTTTGACAACCCAAATTCACTACCTTTATCCGCAAAACGAAATTGAGAAACTTCTTTTAGAATAAGTACTGAAACGAGCAGAAGAAAAGTTCTTACATAGAAACAGGATTATTGCGAGTTCCATACATCAATAATGTAAATATAAAATAATCGGGTGAAATGAATCTATTGCAAATACCGGTGCCGGCAGATACTGCCCAGGCAATTTACAACACCATGCAACAGGTAGCAACGGCCGAAACCGAAGCTGTTACAATGAATGCTTTCGACCTGGCGCTGAAAGGCGGCTGGTTGATGATTATCCTGCTTATCCTTCTGCTGATGACCATTTATGTCCTCATCGAGAGAACACTGGTCATCAACAAAGCGAGCAAAGAAGACAATTCATTCATGAACCGCATCAAAGATTATATCCTTGACGGAAAAATTGATGCCGCCATTGCTCTTTGCCATAATACCGACACGCCTTCCGCCCGTATGGTGGAGAAGGGTATCTCCCGTCTGGGAAGGCCGACTACCGACGTGATGTCTGCCATTGAGAACCAGGGTAATATCGAGATATCGAAACTGGAAAAAGGATTGCCCGTCCTGGCCACTTCCGCATCAGGCGCCCCTATGGTCGGTTTCCTGGGTACCGTGACGGGGATGGTGAAGGCTTTCATGAGTATGGCAAGTGCCGGAGCCAACGTGAATGTGAATATACTCTCCACTGGTATTTATGAAGCGCTGATAACTACCGTCGGAGGGCTTATCGTGGGAATCATCGCCTTGTTTGCCTACAATTACCTTACCACACGTATCAAGGGAATTGTAAATAGATTAGAGATGAGAATTATGGAGTTCATGGATATCCTCAATGAACCGGCTGCGTAGGGGATAGAAAATTTGGGATTTACAATGTCAGATTGGGGATGTTAGATTTCTAACCCCATTGGCAAAGTGGCACATTGACTCATTAGCACATTAAAATATGGCATTAAAACAACGATTTCACATAGAAACAAGCTTTAACATGGCGTCTATGACGGATATGGTCTTTTTGCTGCTCATTTTCTTCATGATTACATCTACCATTGTAGTGCCTAACGCTATACAGGTATTATTGCCGAGATCGCAGCAGCAAGCTCAGGCTAAGCCTATTACACGGGTAACCATAGACAAGGACCTGAACTATTACGTGGCGAATGCCAATGAAACGGAACGGCAGGTGCCTTTCGAAGCCATCACGCCCTTTCTGCAATCGGTCTATTCGGCCGATCCCACTATTTTCGTGGCCCTCTATGCCGATGAGACCGTACCCTATCGGGAGATTGTGCGGGTGCTCGATATCGCCAATCAGAACCAATTTAAAATGGTGCTGATGACACGACCGAATTAAAAGGAACAACCAATGAGAAAGGCTCCGTCATACCCCAGCCGGCTCAGGAAAAACATAGTGAAGGTTCCTGAAGTCATCGACACCTGTTCGGGGATCAACATCTTCGGACAGTCGCTAAAGTCTTTCTTGTTCAGCACCGATGTCGCTATCATCCGCAATACCAATGCCGACGCCATCATAGCGGTTTATCCGTTTACACCCCAGCCACTTATATCGCACGCACTTATCCTTGCCGCCGATAAACCGATATTCTGCGGCGTAGGCGGAGGGATCACTACCGGGGAAAGATGCATAGAACTTGCTCTCGATGCGGAGTTCCAGGGCGCTCTAGGGGTCATATTGAATAAACCTACACAGAATGATACGATCGAAAAGATGAAAATGAAAATCGATATTCCTATCATCATTACCATCGTATCGGGAAAAGACGATATCAAAGAACGTCTTAAGGCGGGGATAGATATCTTCAATGTCTCAGGGGCGGAAAAAACAGCAGACATTGTGAAAAAGATCAGGGATATAGATGATAATATTCCCATTATTGCCACGGGCGGGAAAACCGAGGTTACCATCCAGCAGGTAATTGAAGCCGGTGCTAACGCGGTTTCCTATACCCCACCCACCACGGCCGAATTGTTCAAGGAAATAATGATACGGTACCGGAGCGAGTAAAAACCGCTCTGTTTAAAGTGTATACAAATAGATATGATCACAAGAGAAAAAACAGCAGGCATAATAGGAACGGTAATTTTTACGGTATTACTCTTCCTCATCCTGTTATTCTCTGTTTTCACATTATCATTTCCTCCCGAGGAACTGGAAGGGATACCGGTGATGTTCGGAACAACGGAGGATGCTTCCGGCATATATGAACCACCCATGAATGAGGTGGTACCCACACCTGTTCAATCGCCCGAGATCCCTCCCCATTCTCCTACCGAACCACTGATCACCCAGACAACGGAACCGACCATCGACGTGCAGGCGGAAAGGGAAGAAGAACGGCGCAGGGCGCAACTGGAGGCGGAACGCAGGGCACAGGAAGAGGCCGAACGAAAACGGCGTGAAGAGGAAGCGCGCAAACGCGAGATCAACCGGCAGATGTCGGGACTCTTCGGGGAAAGTGGGGGAAGCCGCGGCAATACAGAAGGCGAAGGGACGCAGGGAGTTTCCACCGGAAGCGCCACACAGGGCTCACCTACCGGTACTGGCGGGATAGGTTCCTACGACTTGGGAGGACGCAGTCTCGGAAGCGGCGGGCTCGCCCAGCCCCGGTACACCGTGAACGATTACGGTACTGTCGTTGTTAATATTACAGTGGACCCTGCCGGCAATGTGATCCATGCGGAGATCGGACGCGGGACCAATACGCCCAGTGCCACTCTCCGGAACGAAGCACTGCGGGCCGCACGAAGCACTAAATTCAATGCGATCAACTCTGCCAACAACCAGCAGGGGACCATTACTTATCGATTTAATCTCAATTAAAAAAACTGCAATCATGAAGAAAGTAGCCCTCTTTTTGGCAAACGGTTTTGAAGAAATTGAAGCGCTCGCAACCGTGGATATCTTGAGAAGAGCGCAAATATCCGTTGAAACCATATCCGTTTCGGATACGAAAACCGTAACCGGCGCACACGATGTACCGGTCATCGCAGATAAAATCTTTCAGGAAGCCGATTTTTCGGAAGTAGAAGTGTTGGTACTGCCGGGGGGAATGCCGGGTGCAAAAAACCTCAATGAACACGAAGGGTTGAAAGAACTCATCACAAAATTCAACGGGGAAGGGAAACAGATTGCAGCCATCTGCGCCGCCCCCATGGTTTTGGGAGGACTTGGACTGCTCAGGGATAAACGGGCGACCTGCTATCCCGGCTTTGAAGCAGAACTGACAGGTGCACAGACAGTCACTGAGAATGTAGTGGTCGACGGCAATATCACGACGGGGAGAGGCCCCGGACTGGCGTTTGATTTTGCATTAAGACTGGTAGAACAGATCGCCGGCCTCAAGACACGCCAGGAGGTACAAAACGGTCTGCTCCTGTAATCCGCCCTCCGACCGTCCTCTACCCAAACGGGATACTCTTCAATAACCAGCCGCTTATCCCGCATAGGGAACCACTTGAAAAAATTATTCAAAGCTGATTTACCTGAAATTTATGGTGCAAAGAATTGGTTATTAACAAAAAACCGATTATCTTTGCACCGTTTTTTTAGCAATATAATGTCTCACTTATTTAATTGAAATTTATTATTCACACCAAATGACAGAAAATTTAAACAATGTGGCTCCACTGGAAGATTTCGACTGGTCAGCCTATGCTGAAGGTGACTCTTACACCCAGGAAAGCAAAGAAAAGCTTACCGAAAGCTACGACAACACCTTGAACAAGATCAGCGACAAGGAAGTGGTAACAGGTACCGTAACCTCCATGAACAAACGCGAAGTGGTTGTAAACATCGGTTACAAGTCCGACGGCGTGGTATCTATGAATGAGTTCCGCTACAATCCAAAACTGAAAATTGGCGACGAAGTAGAAGTATACATCGAAAGCCAGGAAGATAAAAAAGGACAGTTAATCCTTTCTCACAAAAAAGCACGTGCTTCCCGCTCCTGGGACCGGGTCAATGCCGCGCTTGAAAACAACGAAATTATCAACGGGTACATCAAATGCCGTACAAAAGGTGGTATGATTGTGGATGTATTCGGTATTGAAGCATTCCTGCCGGGATCACAGATCGATGTGAAACCTATCCGCGATTACGACATATTTGTCGATAAGACAATGGAATTCAAGGTGGTAAAAATCAACCCTGAATACAAAAACGTGGTGGTATCGCACAAAGCCCTTATTGAAGAAGAGCTTGAACAGCAGAAAAAAGAGATCATCTCAAAACTCGAAAAAGGACAGGTACTCGAAGGCGTGGTGAAGAACATCACCTCCTATGGTGTTTTCGTCGACCTTGGCGGTGTGGACGGTCTCGTTCACATTACCGACCTCTCCTGGGGACGCATTCAGCATCCCGACGAAGTGGTAAAACTGGATGATAAGATCAATGTAGTAATCCTGGACTTCGACAACGAGAAAAAACGTATCGCACTTGGTCTTAAACAGTTGACTCCTCACCCATGGGATTCGTTGAGCGAAACGCTGAAAGTGGGCGACATCGTGAAAGGGAAAGTGGTGGTGATCGCCGACTACGGGGCTTTCGTGGAGATTGCACCGGGGGTGGAAGGACTGATCCACGTTTCCGAGATGAGCTGGACGCAACACCTGCACAGCGCGCAAGACTTTGTGACCGTGGGCGAAGAGGTGGAAGCGGTCATCCTTACACTCGATCGCGAAGAACGCAAGATGTCTCTCGGTATCAAACAACTGAAGCCCGATCCATGGGAAGATATCGAACAGAAATATCCTGTCGGAAGTACACATACCGCTACCGTACGCAATTTCACCAATTTCGGTGCATTTGTGGAAATTGAAGACGGTGTGGAAGGATTGATCCATATCTCCGACCTCTCATGGACGAAGAAGATCAAACACCCGAGTGAAGTAACAGAGATCGGCGCTCCTATAGAGGTACAGGTGCTGGACATCGACAAGGAAAACCGTCGTCTGAGCCTTGGACACAAGCAATTGGAAGAAAATCCGTGGGATGTGTTTGAAACTATCTTTACGGTCGGTTCCATCCACGAAGGCACTATTATAGAGATGCTCGACAAGGGTGCGGTGGTCTCTCTGCCTTACGGCGTGGAAGGATTCGCTACTCCCAAACACCTTGTGAAAGAGGATAATTCTCAGGCACAGATGGATGAGAAACTGGAATTCAAGGTGATTGAGTTCAATAAAGATGCAAAACGCATCATTGTTTCCCACAGCCGTATTCATGAAGATTTGACAGATGACTTCAGGAAAAAAGGTAAACGCGGCGGCAGAAAAGAAGGCGGGAATGAAACCCCTCCAGCCACGCCGGTAATGGAAAAAACCACCCTGGGTGACATAGAAGAGCTGGCTGCATTGAAAGAAAAGCTGGATAACCAAAAGGTTGAAGCACTGAAAAAAAAAGTAGCCAATGAAGAAGCAAAAGCAGCTGAAGCAAAAGCAGGTGCAGAGGTAAAAGAAGCTGAAACAAAAGCAGAGGCAGAGGTGAAAGAAGTTGAAACAAAACCGGAAGCCGAGGTGGAAGCGAAAGCGGAAGCCAATGAGGTTGCCGGAACTGTAGAGGAAGTAAAGACTGCGGAAGTGACGACGGAAGAGGTGAAATCGGAAGACGAACCCGAAACCGTGAATACTCCGGAATCCGAAACAGAAAAGCCTCAGGCTGAATAATTCTTTTCCTTATAATGTAAAAGCTGTCCGGATCTGATTCCGGACAGCTTTTTTATGGGTAAAAACCATCTGATGTTCATGATAAAAATGAGTTGATTTTTTGCTTTTTGAAAAAAATCGGCCGGCCGATGTAAGAATTTCCCCACTCCCTTCGTCTATATAGTATATGAATGTCCGGCAGTTCCAATATAAGATCCTTTGCCACTCCGATAAATCATATCGGTTGGCGTTATCGATCCTAAAAGACGAAAGCAACGCAAAAGATGCGCTGCAGGAACTTATGATGCGGCTGTGGGAAAAGCGCAACCAGCTGGATGCCATTACCAACCATCAGGCTTTTATACTCACATCGATGCGCAATGTATGCCTCGATATGATCCGGAAACAGATGCACACGGCTGAAATTCCGGCAGATACCGAATACAATGCCCCCGACCCGCATCAGCAAACGGAACAAACCGATATGATAAATCATATCGGCAGCATGATCGATGAACTGCCCGAAATGCAACGAACCATCCTCCGCATGAAAGATGTGGAAGAAATGGAATTGGAAGAGATCGCACAAATAATGTCGATGACGGAAAACGCCGTCACCGTAAACCTCTCACGGGCGCGGAAGAGACTTCGCGATATGATTGTAAGCAACCGACAAAAAGAAAATACAGTATATGAACGGTATAGATAATCTGCTTGAAAAATACTTCAACGGCGTATCGTCGACCGAAGAAGAAAAAAGGCTGAAGAATTATTTCAAAGGAGCCGGCGTTTTACCCGAACACGAAGTATACAGACCGCTTTTCGCCGTCTTCAACAACGAAAGACAGATAAAAGCACCGGTAATGATTTTTCCTTACAAGAAGATCAAGAGACCTGCATTTACACGTCGTATAATTATTCCGGCGGCCGGGGCGGCAGCTGTCGTCCTGTTGGCTATCACACTCTCAACCTTGAACCGCAGGTGCCCGCAACCTGCGGAATATGTGGTTATCGTTAACGGGAAGCAGGTAGTCAACCCGTACAAAGCGCGGCAATACGCCGAAAGCATGTTTTGGGAAGCGGAAAAGATCGTAGAGAGATCGCATCAGCCTTTCCGTGAAGCAGCGGATATGAAAAAGAATCTCAATGCCGAGAAAATCTTAAGGGAAACGGAACAAAAAATAGAGTATATAAAAACAAATCATGCACAATAAAATTCAACACATTATGAAGAAATTATTTTCAATTATGCTCATAACACTGGCATTTTCAGCCGCAGCATCTGCTCAACAGATAGAGAAATTGTTCGATAAATATATGGAAGACGAACGCTTCAATTATATTTATAAAAAAGGAAGTGCCGGTTCTATATTAAACAGAACGGATATGGAAAATCTGAAGACGGACGCATTTAATATACACTTTAAATCGGACCGGAATAAAGAAAATGAGAAAATGCTTATCCTGAATTCTTCCAATGAAAGTTTTCAGAAGAGTTTTCTCGCCGAAGTAGATAAAGCATTGGAAACCGACAAATTTGAAAATACTTCCTATGTACGCAACGGCAAAAGTAACCGCGTATCGGAATACGTACGTAAATCATCCGGCACCCTGGAAGAAGTGCAAGTCATTGAAAACGGCAGCGGAAATATCGTATTGAAATGGGAAATATACACGGTTAATAACAAATAATCAACTGAGACTGAACTCTACTTTTTTTAATATAAATACCTGAACGGGAATGCGGCGTGAGTCATATTCCCGTTATTTTGCTTATCGAAAACATTTTATTCCTACAATTGTTTAAGATACAAGCTAAACCCGACAAAGCCTCAGTTTCGCCATTGATCCGCATTACTAAATTTGACACGCGTGTTTTCAAACAACAAACCATATCGCGATTTTGCTGAATTCTTCTCGGCAAAATTTCCCTGTAAAGTGCAGAAGATATCCGTCAATGCCGGTTTTACCTGTCCCAACCGCGACGGCAGCAAAGGACGTGGCGGGTGTACCTATTGCAATAACCAGAGCTTCAGTCCCGGCTATGGTAGACCAACCAAAAGCATTTCGGAACAATTGGCCGACGGCATCACTTTCTTCTCTCACAAATATCCAGAGATGAAGTACCTGGCCTATTTTCAATCCTATACCAATACCTACGATAGTCTGGATTCCCTTATCCTGAAATACGAAGAGGCACTCTCCTATCCTGGGGTGGTGGGACTGATCGTGGGTACCCGCCCCGACTGTATGCCCGCCGAGCTGCTCGATTATTTTGAAGTGCTTAGCAAAAAAACGTTCGTCATGGTGGAATATGGGGTGGAATCGACACTGAATAAAACATTGGAGAGGGTGAACCGGCAACATACCTACGAGGAATCGGCCGGGATGATCCGGGAAACCGCCGGACGGAATATTATGACAGGCGCACACATGATCCTGGGGCTTCCGGGTGAAAGCACAGAAGATATCCTCTCCCATGCCGACACGCTTTCCCGCCTGCCTTTGACAACATTAAAACTGCATCAGTTACAGATCATTAAAGGGACAGCGATGGCAAAAGAGTTCCGGTTACTGCCCGAATCATTTCACCTGTTCGGGTTGGATGAATATATTGATCTGTGTGTCGATTTTGCGGAACGGCTGAACCCGGCGATTTACATCGAGCGGTTCACTTCCCAGTCCCCAAAAAAACTACTGATCGCCCCTGCCTGGGATCAGAAGAACTATGTGGTAACCGAAAAAATTATAAAACGATTTCTGGAAAGGGAAACCTGGCAGGGGAGACTGTATAGTCCGCAACAGAAGTCCTTCTGACCCGCCGCAATTATTTATGCAGGAGGCGGCTTCTTTTCGCCGGCTCGCTGTTACATCCTGTAATTCCAGCTTCGCTGTGCATATTTGTCTCTCCGTAACTCCTCTATCCTCCCTTTTTCTTCGTCGCAAAAAGTACCGACATGGTTTGTACCTAACAATAATCCCATCTGCCGGGCAAATTGCCGGAAGAACTGCTCAGGTTCCGGGCTACTTCCACGCGTTTTCAAGTATGACCGGATATTTTTCACGGGGCTGGGTACCGAAGCGGTCGCTTTCCTGACCATATCTCTCTTCTCCGCGCTCAGTGCCTTCAGAAGCATCTGCAGGTCGGTGTCATAGAGCAACGTACCGTGATGCAGTTCCCTGCCCCTGGAAAGATGTGATGCCGTACCCGATATCTTGTATCCCTCCAGCCAAAGGTCTTTTCGTTTCCTTATTTCAACGGGTATGTCCAGTACGTGAAGCACTTCCACCACCGGATCGAGAAAACGGGCACTCAGCGGCGCCCCCGTTTTTCCATGGATAAAACTATAATTCAGGTTACCTGTGTCGTGATACACCGCCCCGCCACCAGATAACCGCCGTACAATCCGGATATCGTGCTCAATGCAGAAATCCTGGTCGACCTCGTTCAATACGGCCTGATTGGATCCGATGATGACACTCGGTTCATTGATGTACAGAAATAAAAAATCTTCTCCTGTTTTTGAGAAAAGATGTTCTTCCGCAGCCAGGTTAAATGCTGGTGAGGTTGAGTGGGACAGGATAATATTCATGACATGAAACGAGCAAGAGAATTGTGAATACACAAGAAGGTGATGAATACGACACAACTAAAAAACAAATGATTCTAATTATATGAAATTAAACTGATTGTAGTAACCGATAGTCTCGCGGGTCAGGATATCGAGCTGTGTATAATTTCCCACTTTGACCGGCTGGCGGTATATCAGGTATTCAATCAATGTCTTCATTGCCAGAAACCCCTGATGCTCCGGTTCCTGTCCGATCAGAAAATCAATATATCCGTTTTGCAGACCCCTTACATTGGGGGCCGTGAGGTCCAGACAAACTAACCTGACATCATTGATCCCGTTTCTGGAGAAATAATCAGCAACGATCCCTCCCCGCGAATTGAGTACCACCACTCCTCCGATATCATGATGTGCCTGAAAGAACTGTGACAATTGCTCATCAAACCTTTCCGGTTCCATAGCGAGGAAGGGGATTTTCCGTACACCGTTGGTGATTTTCTTCTCAGTGAGATAATCGTTGAAACCCTGCTTTCTCAATATACTCGTGTTGGCACTCTCGTCCCCTATTCTAACCGCCTGCAACATCCCGATATCACTCCCTGAGGGGATGATGGAAGTAATCAGTTTGGCTACCAGGTAACCGCAGACATAATGATCGGAAGTAAAGAAAGCGAGCGGCGCAGTATTCTCCAGGGGAGAGTCGACAAAAATATAGGGGACATCTTTTTCATCAAGTTGCCTGCACAAATGAACGGTTTCCTCCTTGAAAGTAGGACCAATAATGACCGCATCGGCGTCGATCTGCGCTATCTGGTCATATACCTCCCTGCAGGAATAGATATCGTACTGATTATAGGTATGTATCAAACATTGGACCCGGATATTCTCGAACTCTTCCAACGCATGCGATATACCGGAATGAATGCTCTCCCAGTATTCTCCTTCCATTACATGGGGAGTGGTGATCGCCACCTTGTATTTCCTCTTTAATGATAAGCCGGAGATATGGATATTCGGCTTGTAGTTTACTTTTTTCAGTACCTCTTCAACGGCTATGCGCGCTGACTCCGAGACATTTCCCCTATTATGGAGTATCCGGTCTACCGTGCCTGCCGAGACCCCCGCCATTTCCGCAATATCCTTAATGCGAATTTTTCGTTGCATATCAGGTGGATTTTATAGATATTTGATAAACACAGACATGTTAATGAATAAACAAGATAAGTGCAATTGTTTTTACAAAGTAACAAATTAATTTCCAATTTCTATAAAAATATAGAAATAAGGCGGTTCAGGTATCCTGAAAATATTATTACACAGGCTTGTTGAACTCGAGCATATATTGGGTAGGCGTATAACCGGTTATTTTTTTAAATTGCCTGTTAAAGTTGGAGATGTTATTATATCCTGTCTCGTAGCAAATTTGAGTAATCGTTAATCTTCGTTCCAGCAAAAGTTTACAAGCGTAAGTGATCCGGAGTTCATTGATGTATTGAAAACAGGTTTTATTTGTTTTTTCCAGAAAATAACGGCAGAATGCACTTACATTCATCCCTGCGATATCTGCAATATCTTGCAATGTGATTGTTTTCGTATATTCCCGGTGCAGGAAAGCTTTCACCTTAATGATACGGGGATCTTTATCGTTGGTATTCGCGAGAGTTTCTTCGCTTTCATCCCTCAATAACCTCTTCTCTTGTGAATGGCTCATCAGCGAAAGGATCTTTATCGTCTCCAAAAGTAAATCGATCCCACTCAATTGCAGGGCTTTTGTCATTTTTTTTCTTATTGGCCTGTTCGCATTCTTATCAAAATAAATACCATATTTCGCATCTTCGAGTAAACTTTTTATCTGGGAAAATTCAGGATACTGTTGCAGTGAATACTGGAAAAAATCGTTGGAAAACTGGAGAGTGATAGCGTGTACCCTGTATTTCGAATCGTTTTGATAGTATTGAATATCATTTCTGTACATGTGGGGAACACTACTTCCCAACAACACCAGATCTTCATCAGAAAACAGCTCGACGTTGTTTCCTACAAACCGGGTGCCTGTACTTTTCAAAATATACACAATTTCATACTCTTCATGAAAATGCCAGGGGAATTTGAAATAATCATAGTCGCACCATTTTATCTTGACCGGTGACCCGCTACTCAGGTTCAACTTTTCATGCATTATTTTTGCCATAGCCGTACAATTTAATGCAAATATAGTATTAATAACTGCAAATATCAAATTTGTCGGATATTCATAAATATGAATACATTTGTAAACTGAATAACACCGCCGTTTATCGGCCATAAAACATATAATGAATCATGTTGTTGGAAAGGACTTGGAGATGGTTTGGCATGGGCGATACAATCAGCCTGTCCGATTTAAAACAGATCGGCGTAGAAGGTATCGTCACCTCTCTGCATCACATAAAGCCAGGCACTGCCTGGCATATCGATGACATCCTGCCCGTAAAAAAAATGATTGAACAGGAAGGCCTTATATGGAGTGTTGTGGAGAGTCTGCCGGTATCTGACGATATAAAATTAGGCACAGGCAGCCGGGATGAACATATGGAAAATTACAAAACTTCCCTGGTTAACCTGGCTCAATGCGGTATCAAAACAGTCTGCTACAATTTTATGCCTGTGTTGGATTGGGTAAGGACGGATCTCCGTTACAAAGACAACGATGGCACGGAAACAATGCTGTTTGATTATCACACTTTTGCCGCTTTTGACCTGTACATTCTAAAGAGAGAGGGTGCAACCGATGATTATCCGGAAAGCATTATCCTGAAAGCAAGGGAAATATACGAGTCTATGGATGATGAGGAGAAAGAGGAACTTGCCTACAATATTGTCATCGTTACACAGGGGTTCATTAATAGTGCCGTTGAAGACACCAATGACTATAAATACCTGTTTCTCCATTCGATAGAACAATATAAAAAAATAGGATCAGACAAGTTCAGGGATAATCTTTCCCTATTCCTGAAAGAAGTGGTACCTGTTGCCGAAAGGCATGGAATCCGATTGTGCATCCACCCGGATGACCCCCCTTTTTCTTTATTAGGGCTACCACGCATTGCCAGTACGGTGGAAGACTTTGAGCGGATATTTTCCCAAAACAACTCCCTTGCGAACGGGCTTACTTTTTGTATTGGCTCTTTAGCAGCCCGAAAAGACAATGATTTACTCCAATTTATTGAGAAATTCGGTGAGCGGATTCATTTTGCACATATCCGGAACCTGAAATTTTTAAGTGATCGTTGTTTTTATGAGTCCGGCCATCTGGATGGAGATGTAGATATATACCCGGTCGTGGAGCTATTATTGAAAGAACAATACCGACGGAGAAATGAAGGACGTGAAGATATAAGGATTCCATTCAGGGCAGATCACGGAAAGAAAATGCTGGATGATTTCCATAGAAAATCCAATCCCGGCTATCCACTGGTCGGGCGAATGAGAGGACTATCGGAGATCAGGGGGTTGCAAACGGCAATAGAGCGGATTGTGAAAGGTAAAATAAATCCGTAAAGACGCTCCGAAGCGCTCTCCAGGATAGGAAAACAAATTTAAGATACGATTATTTTCAATAAAAACCAGACATTATATTGATTAAGGAATAAGACTACTGATGATCAGACTTCTAAAATCTTATTGGATATAAACTCTACTCCATAATTTTTTTAACGAAATCAGGAAATGAAACAGAAAAATAGAAACAAACATGTTTGACATATCCGGAAAAGTAGCAGTGGTAACCGGAGCAAGCGGTGTATTAGGGGGAAGTATAGCTGAGTCCCTTATGAAGGCGGGCGTAAAAGTCGTAGCAATGGGGAAAACTAAACAAAATGTGGAGAACAGGTTAAAACTCCTGCAAAAAATACATCCGGAAACCATTGGTTTAACTTGTGACGTGCTTGATAAGAACGCTTTGACAGAGGCTAAAGAAAAGATTTTAAGCAAGTGGGGGAGAATAGATATCTTAATCAACTGTGCCGGGGGAAATACGTGCGGTGCAACCTTAACGGACAAACAATCGGTTTTCGATATGGAAATCGACAGCTGGGACGAGGTGGTAAATTTGAATATGAACGGAACTGTATACCCGTCATTAATTTTCGGAAAAGTAATGGCGGACCGGAACGAAGGAGTTATTATAAATGTATCTTCAATGGCAGCATATCTATCCATCACCCGGGTTCCCGGATATTCTGCTGCAAAAACGGCAATTAATAACTTCACCCAATGGATGGCAATGGAAATGGCCTTAAAGTTCAGTGATAAAATCAGGGTCAATGCTATTGCTCCCGGCTTTTTTATAGGTAATCAAAACAGGAATGTATTGATTAATCCGGATGGAACTTTAACGGAACGAAGCCAAAAGGTCATCGCAAAAACCCCCATGAAACGTTTTGGAGATATCACGGAGCTTAACGGAGCCGTGCAATTTCTTTGCTCAGATGCCGCCAGTTTTATTACCGGCACCATAATACCCATTGACGGCGGTTTTAGCTGCTATAGTGGAGTATAAAAATCAGCGGATCGAATAATTTCTGCAAATTTTATACCTGTATATGCAAAAATAATATTTTCTTTTAACAAAATACTAAGGTATTTTTGTAATCTGAGCCTTAATGAAAATTAATTGTATTGAAGATTTATCCCAACTGTCCACGTACAACAAATAAGGCCGATATTATGGAATATAAGCATTTTTATTAAAAATGACGGAGGAAATGGAAACAGCTGAATAAGTTCAAGCTTGTCTGTAAATAGCAACTTACGGAAATATTGTGTAAATCTAAACAAATCAGAGAAATGAAAAGAAAAACTTCAAATCTATCAAGAGGAATGTTATTCACATTTGTGTGGATATCTTCTTTATATGTATCTGCTCAAACGATTAACGTTTCTATTAATATTAAAGAATCCTGCATTGATATGCCGGTCTCGGTTTCAGTGGATGATTTAATGGGTAATATAAACAGTGAAACGTTAATACTATATGAGATCACTCCATCAGGACAAAAATTCATACACAGCCAGTTAGAATCAGATTATACTTCTCGCCTTTGGTTTATATTAGAAGGTTTTTCCGCAAAAAATTCAACAAGGAATTTCGTGCTTAAATTTCAGGAGCGGGATTCTCTCAATAAGTTGAATACTGATATTCATATTTATAAATCGGGAGAAAACCTCACCCTCCGTCAGAAAGAGCAGCAGATTTTAAGCTATCGTTTTGGCACGATGTACCCACCCGAGGGGGTTGATCCTTTGTTTAAGCGCTCAGGATTCATCCATCCCCTGTGGTCTCCGGGAGGTGAAGTATTAACCCGTGTGCAGGCTCCCGATCATTATCACCATTATGGTATCTGGGGGCCGTGGACGTTAACTCACATAAATGACCGGAAAGTCGATTTCTGGAATTTGTATGAAGGCCAGGGAACGGTGAAGTTTGCAGGCTTCCTGTCCGAAACAACCGGAAGTGTATTCTCAGGTTTTCGCGCGTTGCAGCAACATATTGATTTTGGGGCAAAGGGAGAAGACCAGATAGCGATCAATGAGAGTCTGGATGTGAGAGTCTGGAACATAAACGACAAGGTAAGGGTCATTGACTACACCACTATATTAAATACGCCATTGCCGAACGGTATCATGCTCGACGCATACAGGTATGGAGGTGGTATTGGTTTCAGGGCAACAGAAAAATGGACGAAGGATAACTCCACTGTGCTGACATCTGAAGGGAAAACAAGGATAGATGCGGATGGCAGCAACGCGCGTTGGTGTATTGTGGAAGGGGAATCGGAAGTAAAGGAAGGCCGGTCAGGCATTCTCTTCCTGAGCCATCCCTCAAACCGTGCACATCCCGAGCCTATGCGTGTTTGGCCGATGGATGCAAACGGAGGCAGAGGCGACATGTACTTCGAATTTACCCCCATTCGCCATGAATCGTGGGAACTGCAAAAAGGAAATAACTATGTTCTTAAATACAGGATGATAGTCTTTGATGGAGAAATCGACAAAGAGACTGCAGAAATGTATTGGAACGGTTTCTCTTTGACACCGGAAATTAAAATCAATTCAAAAAATAAATTATAAGCACATGAGAAAGATCGTATTATTTATTCTTATTACCGGATTTATTCATAATGTCGCCTTTCCCCAATCGAAAGTAACTGCGAAAAAAACAGGGGATAAAATTGAGATAACAATAAACGGGAACCTGTTCACGAATTATATTATTTCGGAACATGAGAAATATCCCTTTTTCTTTCCGGTGAATGGTCCTTCGAATGCTTCCGTAACCTCAATGCGCAATGCAAATTACCCGCATCATAGTTCACTCTTTTTCGGGTGCGACAGGGTAAACGGAGGCAATTACTGGCAGGAGGGCTTGGAGAGGGGACAGATTATTTCCTTAAGGGCCGATATTATTGAGACAGGGAATGAGAAGGCAGTGATCGAGAACGAATGCATCTGGAGGCGTCCCGGCGCCGATGCTCCCATAAAAGACAAACGTATCATTACTATTTCCGCCCCATCAAAAGGCAAATTCCAAATCGATTTTGATGTCACGATGGAAATGTTGATGGATGTGGCGATTGACAAAACAAACCACTCGCTGTTCAGCGGACGTATAGACCCTGACCTGGCAGTGATCAACGGAGGAACAATGATCAATGCCGAAGGGGAAACCGGAGAAAAAGCTACTTTCGGGAAACGTTCCCCGTGGATAGACTGTCATGGGAAAAGGCAAGGGAAAACGGAAGGAATGGCTATCCTGCAACACCCTTCCAACGACTGGTACCCCGCTCCATGGTTCACGCGCGATTATGGTTTCTTCTCCCCCACCCCTATGTACTGGCCGGAGAATGATAAAAATACCACGCTGAAAAAGGGGGAAGTGATCAAACTCAGGTACCGGGTGCTTGTGCACAGCGGCGACCACATCGAGGCCGGAATAGCCGGGGAATTTGAAAAATACAAATCGGAAACTAATGTGCCAATGTGAATAATTAGCAATTATAATTTATCATTCAATCCAAAAAATAATCAAATGAAACGAGCATGTAAACCATATTCACTAAAAATCATGATTAAAAGCGAGTTCCATACACCATAAAGAAAAAATGAAATAATCGTATGAAAAGAAGAATATTTATAAAAAAAGCAGCGGCAACAGCGGTGGGGGCAGCAGTTTTTCCTGCCATTGTTCCTTCATCGGTGTTCGGTAAAAATGCACCGAGCAATAAAATCCATATCGGACAGATTGGTTGTGGCAGGATTGCCCGTGACCACGACATGGCGGAAACGATAAAATATGACAAAGCGCAATTTGTGGCTGTTTGCGATGTAGACAGCAAACGTCTTGCGGATGGGAAAAAGTACATGGATGAGTATTACGCGAAAAAGACCGGTAAAAACTCCTACTCAAACGTGAAGACGTACGAAAACTACATCGATTTGCTGGCGGACAAAGACATCGATGCCGTAATTATCAGTACACCGGATCATTGGCATGCGGAACCCGCCATCCGTGCTGCTTTGGCTAAAAAGGACATATATCTGCAGAAACCTACGTCACTCACTGTGGAAGAAGGCCGGCTTTTAAGCGATGTAGTACGCCGTCAAAATGTGATCCTCCAGGTAGGAACGCAGCAACGCTCATCCCCACAGTTCAGGATTGCGGCGGAACTGGTAAGAAACGGGAGGATCGGCAAGCTCCATACCGTGAAAATAGGATTACCCGGTGACCCTTCCGGCCCTGAAGCAAGTGAAATGCCTGTTCCGAAGAATTTGAATTACGATATGTGGCTCGGGCCAACCCCCGAAGTATATTATACCGAAATCAGGGTTCATCCCCAAAACAACTATGGACGCCCCGGATGGTTGCGTTGTGAACAATTCGGTTCGGGTATGATTACCGGATGGGGACAGCATCATTTTGAATCGGCTGCATGGGGCATGGATACGGAGTACACCGGCCCTGTTACTGTGGAGGCTATCGCGCAATTCCCCAAATCGGGACTATGGGACGTGCATGGCGATTTTATGGTAAAAGCCGAGTATGCAAACGGAATAACCATGTACACAAGCGGCGGTTATCCCAACGGGATCAGGTATGAAGGAACCAAAGGATGGATTTTCGTTTCCCGGGGTAGTTATGTCGCATCTGCAAGTGATCCGGTAGCTCAGGGAAATAATGCAAAAGCGTTGGATGCCAGTGATCCGAAAATTTTGACTTCAGAAATCGGTGAAAATGAAATTCACCTGTACAAGAGTGACAATCAACACGGGAATTGGCTTGACTGTATAGAATCAAGAAAAGAACCCATATCACCGGTAGAAATCGGACATCGCGCCTGCACCATCTGCCTGATCAGTCACATTGCAATGAAAATTCCAGGCAGGCTGGAATGGGATCCGAAAATCGAGAAATTCAAAAACAGTGAATTGGCAAACTCAATGTTGAAAAGGCCGCAAAGAGCCCCATACGGTACGGATTATATTAAATTTTAAAGGAGTGAAGCAATGAGAAATATTCTTTATCAATTGGTGATTATTCTTGGAGTCCTCTTATTCTTTTCATGCAATATGCGTAAAGACACAGAAAAAGAACAGTCGTCGACTATTTTTACCGGACAGGATGGAGAGATCAGGCTAGTGGTATTGGATCCAGGTCATTTCCATGCCAGCCTCCTTCAAAAATTTCCACAGCGTCAGGTCAACGATACTGTGTACGTTTATGCTCCTGAAGGTAATGAGCTTGATCAGTACCTGGCCAGTATTGAAAGTTACAACCAACGCCCGGAAAACCCGACCAATTGGCAGATACAGCGATATTCCGGGGAAGATTATCTCGAGAAGATGATTGAAGAGAAAAATGGAAATGTAGTGATACTCGCCGGAAATAACAGGAAGAAAACCGAGTATATTTTCCAGTCGCTCAATGCCGGGTTCAATGTCCTTTCAGATAAACCGATGGCAATTAATAAAGAAAATTTTAATTTATTGGTGACTTCTTTTGATTGTGCACGTACACACAACATTCATTTATTGGATGTTATGACTGAAAGGAACGAAATCATCAATACACTTACGCGTGAACTTGTGAACAACAAAGAGTTATTCGGAGAACTTCAATCCGGCACACCCGATGATCCTGCCATTGTGATGGAAAGTGTACATCATTATTACAAGGAAGTTTCCGGAAGTACATTGGTTCGGCCGGCTTGGTTCTACGATGTGGAACAACAAGGGGAAGGAATTGTGGACGTATCGGTACACTTGGTCGATCTTATCAACTGGCAGTGTTTTCCTGATCAAGTGATTGATCATACAAGCGATGTACAAATGACAGGAGCGAGTCATTGGCCCACCAAATTGACCCTACAGGATTTTTCCCGGTCTACAAAGTTGAATGCTTTCCCCGATTTCCTGCAGAAATATATCAATAATTCCGTGTTGGAAGTTTTTGGTAACGGAAAAATTGATTATCAGGTAAAAGGAAAAAATATATCGGTTACCGTTCTGTGGAATTATGAAGCACCCAAAGGGGGTGGTGACACGTACAATGGGCTCATAAGGGGAACAAATGCATCTATTGAGATAGTACAGAATCAATCGGTAAACTATATCAAAGAATTATTTATTCAAAAAGAGGAGTCTTTTGATGAGCAAACTTTCGATTCTAATATAATGAAAACGATAACAGACTTACAGAAATCATATCCATGGTTATCGGCTGAGAAAGTTTCGAAAGGAAGGTACCAGATTATTGCTCCTGTGGAATTCAGGAAAGGACATGAAGACTATTTCGGGATGGTAGCCGAAAAATATTTCGGATATCTTGTTAACCGGGATATGCCGGAGTGGGAAATATCAAATACCATAGCCAAATATTACATAACGACAACCGCGTTAGAAATGGCGCGGAAGGGGCATTGATTTTTGAAAATTATTTTTGCCACTATTATTATTATTCTATTTTTTATTATATTATATCTCATTAAAAACACAAGAATGAAAAAGGAAAATTCATTAAAATTAAAGGGCGGATTTCTATTTATATTTATATGGGTGGCATCCTCTATAATGTTAGCCCAAAACATCACCGTAAGAGGGACGGTCGTTGATACGCAAAATGAGCCTCTACCAGGTGTAACGATCACAGTCGTGGGTTCCACGAGAGGTGTTATTACCGACATAGACGGCAATTATTCTATTACAGTCTTGCCGACCGACAGACTTCAGTATTCTTTTGTAGGGTTGGAGACAAAAATTGTTCCTGTTGATAACCAAACGGTACTGAATGTTGTATTAGAAGAGCAGGCAGATATGCTGGACGAGATTACTGTTGTAGCTTTTGCCCAACAGAAAAAGGAAAATGTCGTCGGCGCGGTTACCACCATTAATCCCAGCGAACTTAAAGTACCTTCGAGTAACTTAACCACTGCCCTGGCCGGGCGGGTGGCAGGAGTAATTTCCTATCAAAGGAGCGGGGAACCCGGGATGGATAATGCCGACTTTTTTATCCGGGGGGTAACCACTTTCGGTTATAAGAAAGATCCGCTTATCCTTATCGACGGGATTGAAAGTACATCCACAGACCTGGCGCGTTTACGAACGGATGACATTGCCAGTTTCTCCATCCTGAAAGACGCTACCTCTACATCCCTTTATGGCAGCCGTGCAGCAAACGGGGTGATCCTGATCAAAACCAAAGAGGGAAAAGAAGGACCAGCGAAAATATCTGTCCGGGTAGAAAACTATCTTTCTGCCCCCACCAGGAACGTGGAACTGGCAGACCCCATTACCTATATGAATATGCACAACGAGGCTGTCCTCACGCGGGATCCGCTGGGGATATTGCCTTATTCCAAACAAAAGATCGACAACACCGCTGCCGGATTAAACAGGTGGATGTATCCGGTGACCGACTGGAGAGAAGAGTTGATCAAGGATTACACGATGAACCATACCGTCAACCTGAACGTAAGCGGAGGGGGTACAGTGGCACGGTACTTCGTAGCAGGAGGATTCACCCAAAACAGCGGGCTGCTGAAAGTCGATCAACGGAACAATTTTAACAGTAATATAGATTTAAAGACTTATTCCGTCCGCACTAATGTAAACGTGAACCTGACCCAAACCACGCGGTTGGATGTAAGGGTGAACGCTACATTCGATGAATACACAGGCCCGATCAGCGGGGGTGAGCAAGTTTACAGGAATGTGATGCGTACCAATCCCGTTATGTTCCCCCCTTATTATGAGCCGGACCAAGAACATGCCTATGTGCAGCATATCCTGTTTGGGAACTTTGATGATGGTACCGGGACTCCCTACCTTAACCCTTATGCCGAAATGATAAGAGGTTATAAAACCTACTCCCGGTCGGTAATGATGGCCCAATTCGAATTAAGGGAAGATCTCGGCAGATTTTTAGAGGGACTCCAGTTTCGTATCATGGCCAATACAGGCAGAAATACCTATTTTGAAACAGAAAGGGCATACAGACCTTTTTACTATCAGGCAAGCAGTTATAACAGGTTAACAGATACTTTCAAGCTGACGTTACTGAATGAAGACACAGGTACCGAATACCTCTCTTACCAACCGGGGAGTAAAGACGTGACAGCCAGTTTTCAAGCGGAATCGGCGCTCAGTTATGACCAGACCTATAACGACAAGCACACGGTAAACGGCTTGTTCGTCTTTATAGCACAAAACCAGGTTACCGGCAACGCCGCCAACCTGGAATCTTCCCTTCCTTTCCGGAACGTGAATTTAGCCGGGAGAGCTACCTATACATATGATAACCGGTATAATGTGGAGTTAAATTTCGGGTCCAATGCTGCCGAACGCTTTCATAAAAAGCATAGATGGGGTTTCTCTCCTTCTGTAGGATTCGCCTATATGATCTCTAACGAGAAATTCTGGGAACCGCTCAAAGATGTGATGAACAGCTTCAAGATCAGAGGGACATACGGTTTATCCGGAAATGACGCAATCGGGTCTCCCACTGACCGTTTCTTTTATCTCTCGAGTGTGAATATGAATGACCCCAACAGAGGGGCTATCTTCGGAAGGGACAACAGTTATAGCCGGCCAGGGATATCAATTTCCCGGTATTCCGATCCTGAAATCACGTGGGAGGTCGCTGCAAAACCCAATTTGGGGCTGGATATTGGCCTTTTTAACCAATTCCAGATACAGTTGGATATCTATAAAGAAACCCGGAGCAATATTTTGCAATCCCGCGTATCTACCCCCGCGGAAATGGGTTTGTCGGCAATACCCCAGGCCAATATAGGGAAGGCGGAAGGAAAAGGGATCGATATTTCGGTAGATTATAACAAAATATTCAATAAAGATCTCTGGGTGCAGGGACGGTTCAATTTCACCTATGCAAAAAGTAAATTACTGATATATGAAGAATATTATTACAACGATATTGCCCCCTGGAGATCCCGTATCGGTTATTCCATCAATCAACAGTGGGGATATCTGGCGGAACGCCTGTTCGTAGATGATGAAGAGGCAGCCAAATCGCCACGCCAGAACTTCGGAGAATATGGGGGAGGAGACATCAAGTATCGGGACATGAATAACGACGGGCAGATTACGGAGTTAGATCTGGTGCCGATCGGATATCCCACCGAACCTGAAATTGTATATGGTTTCGGATTTTCCGCCGGGTATAAGGGTTTTGATTTTTCCACGTTTTTCCAGGGGTTAGCCAGGGAATCATTCTGGATAGACGCCAGTGCCACCGCTCCTTTCAGGCAGTTTTACTATAGCAATGATGCATTAAACGGATGGCCGCAAAACCAGTTATTGAAAGCGTATGCTGATGACTATTGGTCGGAAGATAACCAGAATATCTATGCTTTATGGCCCCGTCTTTCTGTATCAAGCGCCGGGCATGGTAATAACGCCCAGCCCAGTACATGGTTTATGCGGGATGGCAGTTTCCTCCGGTTGAAACAAGTAGAGGTTGGCTATACACTACCGAGCCGGGTATCGAAAAAGGCTCGTATGGAAAGTTTCAGGATCTATGTCAGCGGTACCAATTTACTGAGTTGGAGCAAGTTCGATCTCTGGGATGTGGAGATGGGGGGTAATGGGCTCGGTTACCCCGTACAAAGAGTGTTTAATTTAGGAATTCTATTAAATTTTTAAAACAATGAAGATGAAAAATATACTCAAACTTTCAATGATCTTCACATTGGTCTTTTCGTCGGCATGCAACGATTTTCTGGATGTGACGCCGGACAATATCGCGACGATAGATTACGCTTTCAGAATGCGAAGCACAGCAGAAAGATTTCTGTTTACCTGCTATTCCTATATGCCTTCCCACGCGTCTTTAAATGAAAACCCTGCATTACTCGCAGGGGATGAACTATGGTTAGTGGCAACCAGTACGAACGTTACATGGCAGATTGCCAGAGGGAACCAACGGGTTGTAAATCCTTACGTGAATGCCTGGCAGGGAAGTAATGGCTCCAAAGATATATACCAAGGGCTTCGGGAGTGTAATGTTTTTCTGGAAAACATTCATCTAGTGCCTGATATAACGGAGGATGAAAGAAAAAGATGGATCGCCGAGGTGAAATTTCTGAAAGCGTATTATCATTTTTACCTGATAAGAATGTATGGCCCCATTGTCCTGATAAAAGAGAATCTTCCGGTCGGGGCTCCCCCGGAGCAGGTAAGGATACCCCGTTCTCCGGTTGACGAGTGCTTCGATTATGTGGTTCAATTGTTAGCCGAGGCAGAATCCGGTTTACCGGATAAAATTGATTTTGAGGTTTCGGAACTGGGACGAATTACCAAAGCCATCGCGCTTTCTCTGAAGGCAAAAGTATTGGTTACGGCTGCAAGTCCTCTTTTCAATGGTAATTCCGATTATACCGGATTTACCAATAAAGACGGAACTCCCCTGTTCAATACTACATTCGAAGGTAACAAATGGCAAAAGGCAGCGGATGCCTGCAAAGAAGCGATCGAGTTTTGCGAATCTCTGGGACATAAACTATATGAATACAATCCGCAGTTTTCACAGTATAACTTATCTGATACCACAATGATACAGATGAGCATACGCAATGCGTTCAATGAGAAATGGAATTCGGAAGTGATCTGGGCCAATACCAATAGCATGACGTCCGGGTTACAGGGCAACGCAACTCCGCGGGGACTGGATCCCGCCCTTACGGCCAGTACCGGCGCGCAAGGAAATATTGCCCCACCGTTGAAAATTGCCGAATTATTCTATACCGACAACGGTGTTCCTATCGATGAAGATATTACCTGGGATTACATCAACCGTTTCAGACTGAGAATACCCGGGCATGACCACAGATTTAACCTGAAACAGGGCTATACCACCGTACAACTTCATTTCGACAGGGAAAACAGATACTATGCAAGCCTTGGATTTGACGGCGGTATATGGTATGGGCAAGGGCACTACAATGATGAAGGCACAGATATATTCTATGTTTCGTCGAAACAGGGACAGCCCGCTGCCCCGGTAAATCTGAGCGCCTACTCGACTACCGGTTTCTTCCCGAAGAAATATACCCATTTCCAGAGTGTGATCGGCACCGGAAGCACCTTTACCCGGGAGAATTACCCCTGGCCGGTTATTAAATTGAACGATCTCTATCTGTTATATGCCGAGGCATTAAACGAGGCAAGCGGCCCGGGTGAAGAAGTCTATCTTTACCTGAATAAGATACGGACAAGGGCCGGGTTACCAACTGTGGAGGCAGCATGGAGTATTTATTCAACAAACCCCGATAAGTATAAAACCCAGACAGGTTTACGGGAGATTATCCAGCGGGAGCGGGCAATTGAATTGGTTTTTGAAGGCCAACGGTTTTGGGACCTGCGCCGATGGAAACTGGCGGCAACAGAACTGAACAAACCCATTACAGGATGGGACCTGGACCAAGCGACGGCGGAAGGATATTATAGGGAAAGATTGGTTTTTAATCAGTCATTCAGGTTAAGAGATTACCTGTGGCCGCTCAATGAAAATACAATTCTGGCCAATCCCGCGTTAGTACAAAACCCGGGATGGTAAGCCATAATAATATAATAATATCTTAAACAGAAAGTGTATGAAAAAATATATCTTAATGATCTTTATCGTCCTCTGTATGCCAAGATGTTCAGATGAAGTTTGGCGCGGGATTCCAACAAATGAAAATACCCCAGCCCCACCCCGTGTTACGGATATCCAGACAGTATCCACCCCCGGAGGAGCAAAGATTTCCTATACATTGCCTAAAAGTGAGAATCTGCTGTATGTGATGGCAGAGTATTCTCTCAGAGATAAAGTAATCCAAAAAAAGTCGTCTTATTACAGCAATAGTCTGTCTATCGAAGGTTTTCCGGATACCAGGAACTATGATATAAAACTCTATTCAGTTTCCCGGGACGGAGTTAAATCTTCTCCGGTCAATGTAACTATAACCCCTTTGACTCCCCCTGTCGTTTCAATTCTCAATTCAATTATGTTGGAGCCCACTTTCGGAGGAATAAAAGTGCATTTCGATAACGAAAATGAAGCGGAAGTTAAATTAACCGTAATCACTACCGATTCGCTCGGGGATCTATACACGGTAGATACCTACTACACCAAAAGAAAAAACGGAGTTTTCTCAGTCAGAGGCTTTGAGGTGGAAGAAAGAAACTTTGGATTGTATGTATTGGATCGCTGGAACAATTACTCCGATACAGTATACGCGGAAATCACCCCCTGGTTCGAAGAACAGTTGGATAAATCCAAGTTCAAACCCTTACATCTGCCTACCGACACCTATGAGGCTCATGCAAGTGCTACTTACACTTTAGATCAACTCTGGAATAATGTATGGGGAACAACGGCTGCTTTTCACACCAAACCCAACACAGGTATTCCTCAATGGTTTACGTTTGATCTCGGGGTGAAAGCCTCATTAAGCCGCTTTAAATTTTATCACAGACTTGCAAGCGGTACCGGGGCAAGTGGCAGTGACGGACAATATTCGGCGGGTGACCCCCGTGTAATGGAAGTATACGGAAGTAACGCACCCGATCCGGACGGAAGTTGGGATAACTGGACATTAATAGGACAATTTGAATCTGTCAAACCTTCCGGACAAGCATCGGGTTTTACTTCGGAAGATATACAATTTGCCTGTCACGATGGCGAAGATTTCGAATTCCCGGTTGCAGACGATTATCGCTATCTTCGTTTCAAAGTTCTCGAAGTCTGGGGCGGAGTTACCTATATTTATATCGCCGAATTAACATTCTGGGGAAAAACTGTTGAAGATTGAAATTAAATTTTCAATTCAACTATATTAGACTATATATTCTATCTAAAATATAACGAGTATGAATAACTTAATCAATAAAACTTTTTATATACTTTACATCAGCCTGTTTGCCGGTTTTTTATCCTGTGGAGATATGGACGATACCTACCGGCATTTCTGGCAAGATGGGGAAAAAGTATATCCGGCGCCTGCAGATTCTTTAAAAATATTTACAGGAAAAAACCGGGTCGGGATATCCTGGAGAATTTTCGGGGATCCCAATGTAAATATGACAAAAATATTCTGGAATAACAGGTCCGATTCTTTACAGATTCCCATTGAGCCGAAACAAGACAGTGCCTATATTGTCATTGATAATCTGGCTGAAGGATCCTATTCTTTCGAAGTATTCACCTACGATCAAAAAGGAAACAGATCTGTACCACGAAACGGTATTGGGACTGTTTACGGTGACACCTATGCACGTACCTTACTTCCCCGGTTTTTACAAAGTGCCCTTTATGCGGAGGATACCCTAAAGATCACATGGGGAAATATGGGTGATAATTCATCCATCGGAAGTGAACTCTACTATAGAAATATCTCCGGTACGCAAAAAAAACTAATGATAAAAAACAATGCAGAAACAACGATTATCCTTGATTATGACTCTGAATCCGGAGGGCCGGTAACTTATAGGACAATTTATGTTCCGCCAATGTCGATTGATACGTTCTATACAAACATGCAGACAGTGGCTGTAAAGGGTGCTCCTCTCCATCTCCCGAAAGCAGGCTGGACAGCAACTGCCTCAAGCTTCGATTCACGCACGGGATCATCATATCGCCCACCTGCACATACTATCGATAATAATCTAACGACGATCTGGGTAAATCAGATTTCACCTCAAACATATTACCCTCACACGCTTACGATTGATATGGGTAGTATTATTGAGAATGTTTCCGGTATTTCTTTAATTGTCGAAAGACGAAATGAAACCCCAAAATCAATCATAGTGGAGGTTAGTCAAAACGGAAATGACTGGAACCCCATGGGGACATATAATGTGGAAAATATTGCAACTACTATTCAGACTTTCGATTTCCATCAAGATCAGAACATCAGGTTCTTCAGAATGACAGCAATAGCACCATGGGGATCTACCAACAATATAGCAATTACCGAGGCTGGAGCCTATACTTACACCCGTTAAATATAAATAATTAAACAATAAAAAATCGATTTCTCTTTTCTTTCAAATCCTGGTCCACTCCGGAAAGTTGGCATACCCTGACTTTTCCGGGGTGGATACAGGGTTGTTCAATTGGAAATGAAACCTGTATATTCTCACTATTACGAAAACTCCAGTCTGTATCCTGGTTCGATACTGAACATATGCGCCGGAAGAGATTAAAAAGGTCTCATCGATGCGGGCTCAAATTCATTAAGAAAATGACACGACTTACTAGTCTTATCATTGCATTAACGTGCTTGTATACTACGGGATGTGACAATAAAGATGAATCACCCAAAAAATTCATTCTTATAAATGGTGTGAGTGGCACACAGGAATCATTTCAGGAAATTAAAAAAACGTTTGAGACAGGCAAAAAAAATGATATTGCTGTTGGCATTGGTTTTATAGTTTCTTACCTGCATTATAAACCTGCCGAAGTCGAGCTGAAATTAATAAACTATCTTTCACTTTCCGAGCAATTTGAATTGCCTGTGATTATTCAATTGGATGGAGAACAGTGGTGGGAGTACCGGTCTGATTTGTGGAATTGGTGGGATGAAAATATACCGGGTTACAACCCGGAAAACAAAAAAAATGTAGAATGGTTCAACTGGAGCCCGGATTCAGCAATGAAGGTCGGCTGGCGCAATTGGGGCCGCCAACTCCGTGTTCGTCCTGCCCCCAACCTGATGAGTACGGTGTACCGTGAATCCTGTCATGCGGGAATGGGAAGATTAGTGCCCATTATTGTAAACTGGTGGAAAAATCTTCCCGAAGAAAAGAAATACCTGTTTGTGGGAGTCAAAGTGGGATGGGAAAGTTCCATAGGAGTGAATACATGGTACTATCCGAATGGAAATGCATTGCTTGACGAACCGGAGCCAAATGATCCGGATTATGGAATAAACATGGACTTACTGCCAGACCGCGGTGTAAAAACGATTGGTTATGCCGCTGTTAGTACGCTCGGATTGGCCGTTTCAGGTCAATTACAGGAAGAAGACATCACAAAAGTGGTCCGGATACACCTCGAAGATTTGAGCAAATTCCTTGTAGATAATGGGATTCCAAGGGAGAAGATATTCACCCATTGTGGGGGATGGAGCCAGGGCGAGACATTATATTCGGCAGCTGTAAATCAATACTCTTGTCCGGGATGGAGCTTTTATGATCATGCTGCAAACCCAAAAAATGACGTTACGGCTATGAAGGCGCTCGAGTTAAGCGATGCGCCTTATTGGGGAGCCGTCGAATGGTTGTACGTGGGAGAGCATTCAGAAGCAGATTGGGAGAATGCGCTACAGAATACACTGATCGACAATAGGGTGAGGTACATGTGTATTTATAATTGGAATGACATTAAAAAGAATCAGAATGCCATATCAGCCATACATATGATCACAAAAAAATGAGATAGTATCCTCTTAATTTTCAAATGTATATCAGTATTACAAACAATGGATCAAATAATATAAAGATGAGAAATAAAGTTATAGTTCTTGATATTATATTTATTTTTTTGATGTTCTCCAATAGTTTCGCCCAAAATAATGAATATGATTACGCCAAACATGCCGATCCATTTTGGGGTGCTGCCGAAGATTGGTGGACAGGCGGACATACGTTTGCCGGTGCAGCAATGCCATTTGGTATGGTCAAACTTGGCCCGGACTGTAATAATAAAAATACCAATTCAGGATACGACAGAAATGGGAAAATACATGGATTCAGCCACACGCATGCCTCTGGAGCAGGAGGAAATCCAAAATATGGCAATATCCTGGTAATGGCAACCCGCGGTGAAATTGATGTAAACAACTATGGATCTGAAAGAATAAATGAATTTGCAGAACCCGGTTTTTTTTCAGTCGACTATACAGATTATAATATCAATGCTGAATTCACAGTTACTCATAGTGTAGGATTTCATAGATATCGATTTAATGAAGGAGGGCAATCAAATATCTTGTTTGACCTTGGGAGTTACCTGACATGGGTAGACGATGACTGGACCCAGGAGTTTGTAGGTTCCGGAATCCAGATTATCTCCGACACAGAAATTCAGGGTTACTCCCGGATACGCAAAGGTTGGGGAAATGGGGACGCATATACAGTTTACTTTTATGCCGTTTTGGATACTCCAGCACAAAAAACAGGCACATGGAAATCAGGTAAAATCAATCCGAAGTCAAACAGCGAGGCGGATACAGGGGATCCTGTTGGAGGATATTTTTCTTTCGATGCAGAAAAAGGACAAGTTATCAGTGTAAAAGTCGGAATATCGTTCCTCGGAGTTGAAAAAGCAAAAAGTAATATTTCCAAAGAAATAGATCATTGGAATTTTTCTAAAATAAAGGATGATGCCTATAATGCATGGAATAAAGAACTTGGTAAAATCAAAATTCAACAAACCAACAAGGACTATTTGGAAATTTTCTATTCAGCATTATACCATGCATTTTTACAACCGACCGACCGTACAGGAGAGAACCCAAAATGGAATTCCGATAAACCATATTACGATGATTTTTATTGTATCTGGGATACTTTCAGGGCAACCCACCCTCTCATCCTGCTGATAAATCCTGAACGTCAGGCTGGTATGATCAACGCGCTTCTTGATATCTATAAAAATGAAGGTTACATGCCCGATGCAAGAAGTGGGAATTCTACCGGGATAACACAAGGGGGTAGCAATTCGGATGTATTGATTGCCGATGCTTTTGTAAAGGGATTAAAAGGGATTGATTATAGCGTGGGATTAAATGCAATGATAAAAAATGCAGAAGTTCCTCCTGGTGGTGAGGAAGATAAGTATGGTCGTGCGGGAATACCTGATTATAATTCATTGGGATACCTCGCGCCGGAACACAAGCGAGCTGGTAGCCGGACCATGGAGTATGCTTTTAATGATTATTGTATTGCAGTGGTTGCCGATGGGCTGGGGAAAAAGTCGGTTGCGGATAAATATCTCAGGAGATCAGATAACTGGAAGAATTTATGGAATACATTTGTTGAGGACGAGGGTGCGAAAGGGTTCATTATACCAAGAGATCGTGATGGGTCATGGCAATTGGACTGGGATCTACATCATGTAGGCAGCCTGGATGATTGGCTTTATGAAGGTAATTCATGGGAATATTCTCTTTATGTTCCTCACAATATTGCAGAATTAATTCATTATTGTGGTGGAGCAGAAAGGTTCGAACAACGATTGGATACCTTTTTCACAAAGAAGTCCGTTAGTACCAATCCTCATACCTCCGGTTATTATAATGTAAGCAACGAGCCCGGTTTTCTTACGCCATTATTGTATAATTATATTGGCAAACAATGGAAATCTGCAAGGCTGATTCATCGAATCATGCGTGAAAACTACACTACCGGAATTGATGGATTACCTGGAAATGATGATTCAGGGAGTATGTCCGCATGGTACGTCTTCCATACGCTTGGGTTTTATCCAGTCGCTGGAACGGACGTGTATTTAATCTCGTCACCCAAAAATCAAAAATCAGAAATCATCATCTCCGATAATAAGAAAATCATAATAAATGCAGAGGGGGTGAATGATAAAAATATATACATACAATCCTGTAAACTGAATGGGAAGCCTTATAACAGGTGCTGGTTTCGCCATTCAGATATTATAGATGGTGCGGTTATTGATTTTATCATGGGAGACAAACCTTCAAAATGGTCAATGAATGGAGAATTGCCCCCCTCTTTATCTTATCAATATTAATTGATTCCAGGCCCTTGTGTCTGAATTTGTAATTGTATGCAAAAACAGTGTCTGATAAGCGGGTGTCTGATACTTGCGCCGACACGCCCCCTTTAAAATGAAACCTGTATATTCTCACTATTACGAAAACTCCTGCCTGTTTCATGGTTCGATACTGAACATCATGGGAACAGGATTCGATATAATCTTCATAGGCAAAAGTAAGAGTGACGCCACCAAAATATGGGATCAGATTTCCTCGTTATTGGAATTGTTACATGCCAGATTAAACCGATTCGATGAAAGCAGTGAAATTGCTTTTGTGAATCTGAATGCCCATAAGCAAGCCATAAAAACAAGCGATTATTTATGGGAGATATTATCCGATAACCAGCAGTATTTTGAGCAAACGAACGGAATATTTGATATTACTCTGGGTAACTTTTCACAAATAGAACTGAATGAAACCGAAAAAACCGTTTTTTTCCGGTCAGGCAATACAAAAATCGATTTGGGAGGATATGCAAAAGGCTATGCTATTGAAAAAATAAAAAAGATTCTAATCAATAACAATATTCGTGACGCATTTGTAGATTTTGGCAATAGCTCCGTATTGGCAATGGGAAAACATCCCCATGGAGATTCATGGAAATTGATAATTAAAAACCCTTTTGATCAAAATATTATTCTCAACGAGGAAGAATTAAGCAATAAAAACATATCTACATCGGGGAATATGCTAACTCATACGATGCATATAAAAAATACCAGAACCGGTAAATTCAACGATGAAAGGAAAATGGTTACGGTAATCTCTGATAATGCCATTGAGGCCGAAGTCATCAGCACTTCGTTAATGATTGCTCAACCCGATGAGGTTGACTCAATAATACAACGATTCGATATAGATAAATATAAGATATACTATTTATAGATTCAGATAAATACGATGAAAGAAGAAAAACAGGTAGACCTGGGCTTACGCCAATTTATAAAAAATTTAGGTTATATCGCTGGTGGTACGGCCATGTTAGGGACAACCCCCTGGCTTCAGTCTTTTACAACTGATGCATTAAAGGAAATCAAAGGTGAAAAAGCCCGGATCGGACTAATCAGAACCGGTTCAAGGGGAGTTTACCATATTCACAACCTGCTCACTATTCCCCATGCGGAAATTATCGCCTTATGCGATGATTATGAACCGAATCTGAAGGCAGCATCTGAGTTATGCCCGAATGCAAAAAAGTACACTGATTACCGAAAACTACTGGAGTCAAACGAAATAGACGGGGTAATAATTTCCACCCCGTTACACTGGCATGCCCCAATGGTCTTGGATGCATTGGCAGCAGGCAAACATACTTTCTGCGAGAAATCCATGGCGCTGACCATGCAGGAATGTAAATCTGTTTATGACACTTATCTCACTTCCGACAAGGTGCTTTACTTTGGAATGCAGCGCCTTTTTGATGAAAAGTATATCAAAGCGATACAAATGATTCACAGCGGAATAATCGGAGATATCGTGGGAATACGATGTCATTGGTTTCGAAACCATGATTGGCGGCGTCCGGTTCCTTCATCCGAATTGGAGAGGAAAATTAACTGGCGGCTTTATCGGGAATCATCCGCAGGATTGACCACTGAATTAGCTACACACCAACTCGAAGTATCGAACTGGTCAATGAAAAAGATACCGGAATCAGTTGTCGGATTAGGGGATATTACTTTCTGGAAAGACGGCAGGGAGGTATATGACAGTGTCAGTCTTACTTATCGGTACAGATCGGGGGTGAAAACTACTTACGAATCACTCATCGCCAACCGGTTTAATGGAATGGAAGAACAGATACTCGGACACAAAGGGACGATGGAACTTGCAAAAGGAGAATATTTTTTCGAAGAAGTAGCTCCGGCGCCTGGTATCCTCCAATTGATACACGATATCGAATTGAAACTATTCAGCGCTGTTCCGATTGCAGGCCCCAGTTGGATACCGGAAACCGCAAAAAGACAGAAACCCAATTACGTGATGAATGGTTTTACTCACACAACAAGCGGAAGCTCAATGATTGGTGCGGATAAGGATGGTTCGGATCATTTAATTTCGGCTTTCTGCCAGGCTGTAATAACCGGAGAAAAAGCAAAAAATATAGTGGAGGAATGTTATGCTTCCACAATGCTTTGCCTGATGGGTAACCAGGCAATGGCGGAACAACGCAAAATTGATTTTCCCCAAGAATATATCATTCCTTATTTAAAGTTTTAGACTATGAGAGAATTTGTGATCAGTCCGAAATATCTGAAAAGAGAAATTCTCATACTGCTGTTTTGTTTTATTTTTTCGTTTCCGTTGAATATCCTGGGGATTATTCTCTACAAAACGCCCTGGCACGAAATTTTTACACAGTTAGGATACGTTGTTATCATCTCATTTGTATTCTATTTTACTGTTACGCTTCTGCGGTTGATTATTTTTTTATTGTATACTTTTTTCAAAAGGTTGTGGGGCCGACTCCATTCTAAAGCTTAAAGCACGAAAAAACGAAGAACGCAAAACAAATTATGGAAAAGACCTGGCGCTGGTTTGGCAGAAAAGATATAATTACACTCGATAGGCTCCGTCAGATAGGGGTGGAAGGAATAACGTGCCTGTGTATACTGGTTGCGATGTGTAGTAATAGTAACGGGAATGACCAAAAATCAGGATATATATTTGATGGAGCAGGAATAACCAGGAAAAATCTTGAAAACTATCTCGACAGGTCGGTTACAATGGCGGAGTTCTTAACAGTAGACCCTTTTTGTAACGACGCCCCTTATCCCGATAAGGGACGGGATATAAAACTGATACAAAATATGGGTGCCAAATTTATTGGACGATCTATTTATCGTTGGGGTGACGAAGAAGCATTGAATAATCCTGTTTTTTTAGATAACGCGAAAATTCTGGCAGCCAAAGTACACAAAAATGATCCTGATGTTATTTTTCAGGCAGCGCTTTTTGAAGCGGTAAGTGTCGAAGTAAACAATATCAGTATTCCTGAATGGGTTTTTGCTGAATTGGGTATGTCTGCCGAACAACGTAATTTCCGCTATGAGGATATGTTGAACCCGAATGGAAAATTTGTTGGGTTTTGGAACGAAAAGACAAGTGTTCCCGATATAACCAGAACAGAAACACAATTGTGGTTTATGTTTTTAGCTGGCTCTTATATCAATATAGGTTGCGAAGCGCTTCATCTGGGGCAAATCGCCCTGATAGGCATGGAAGATCAGAATTACGGACACTGGACGAAAGTGCTTGATAAGATACGGAGTTATGCAGGAAAACATGCCCGCAGAAACTGGGTATTACTTGATGCGCATACACCCTTTGGAGGGATGGTCGTTGATGGAAAAAGCCTGTTGGATTTCAACTCTTTCCCTTTGCGGATAAAAGAGATCCCGGAGAAACCGCAACATTGTATTTTAGAAAAAGGATATATCGACGCTTTTTTCGGCCGTAGTGAAGGAGGTATGACTCCTTCCGGATGGTATTGCGAATCGCTGCCCTATTTAGTTGAGTTTGATAATTTCGGAGTGAGTGATACCCCGGGACAGGCAACCGTCGATTCTCATTTTGTATGGGGATATGATGAAATTACATGGTTCTGTCTTCAGAACGAAGCATATCAAAAAGATTGGTTGCGTTACGCCTATAATTGGATACGGAAGAACGACCCCAACGGATTCCTGCAGATGCCCGTCTGCCGGATCATGGTTCCCGGAAGCGGTCAACCTGTCAGAAAATGCCATGCCAATACGCGCACCCCTGATTTTCCGGAGGGGATGGATCTGGAAGAAACAATTAAAGAGATATGGCAGTAATGATGTTTACATTACTTTTATGAGACATTCTCCGGATCCGGTTGTTGCGGGGCTTCATTCAGCACCATCTCATAAGGAACCCAGATAAAATACGGGATGGTCGCCTTCACGTCGTTCCACGCCTGTTCCACGTCGCTCGTATTCATGCAATAGCTGACCAGAAACATTCCATCCCGCTCGTACTGCGGATGCGCCATGGCATTGTATGCGAACAATCTTTCGTCTTCGATCGGCTCCGGCACCGTGTATATCAGCTTCTTATTATGCCAGGGACCCGTCGGGCTGTCGGAAATGAACGTGTATATTTCTTTTACCAGCCTTCCCTGAACCAACAAAATAAATTTATCTTCATAGGGAAAAACGCTGAACTGGGAACTCACGCCCACGTCAATTCCTTCGAGCGGTCGTGTAGCCGCCGGATCTCCGCTCCAATCCGTTCCGTCGAAATATTCCCATTCCTGTAATTTGTCGTCGACCAATTTGGCCCGTGCGGCATGCAGGGTTGCGGAAAAACCTTCCACGTGATTGCCGTAGCAATAATAATAACTCTCGTGTTCATAAAAGCCGAATCCCAGATTAACGCCGTTCACCTTATAGGAATCCACCGGCTCGTCGTCTATAAGGGTATAATCGGGCAGGCGCAGGCGGAAATAACGCATCTGGTTGGCACGGAATCCCCACATGTCCGGCTTTTCGAAAACGATCTGCGTCATCAGCACGTGCAGAATATTGTTTCTAACAAATCCGTGGTGCGGCCAGTAAACAGTATTATGTCCGTCCACTTTCTCACTGACCACGACCGGGGCGGGGCTCTCCAGCGTACCGGTGTGAATGGTCCGGGCCTTTTCGCCGTCCAGTTCCACGATCAGGTTACCGAATACCATCCGGGACTTTTCCCTATCACGTTTCCCGTCTACGATCCTTCCCATGAAAGAATCCCCGAAAAGCCAGAGGCTCTTGTCCTTTTTGATCGGAACAGAAATCGCGCCATCTCCTCCCGACCATACGCCAGAACCATCACCGGGAATCAGCATTTTTATCATCGTCGTATCCACAACGACGTCGCGGGGTTCGGAGGGCTTTTTCACATCCCGGCACATGGAAAAACACACTGCCAAAGGCAACAGAAGCAGGATAAATCTCATTTTCATACGCAGCAAACTTTCTTTTAAATAAAATCTTCCCGCATGGGGCTGAAGGCATCTATTAACATTCCCGGCTCAATGCATTTCGTACTGTGCACTACATTCGGGGGAATATATATTCCATCCCCTTCTTTGACCTTTTTCGTGATCCCGTCCACGGTGAATTCAAAAACTCCACTTGCCACGTAGGTACTTTGAGAATGATAGTGAGAATGTTCAGAACCTACCGCTCCTTTTTGAAATTCTACTTTTACAAGCATAATTTGGGTATCAAATCCTATAATTTGCCTTCGTATCCCATCGCCGGCCGGATACCACGAAATTTCATCCTTAAATAAAAATAAATCACTGCAAGTTTCCATAAAAAAATAATTGAATTAACAATTAGCACCTTCTTCTTCCATCGATATCTTGAAAATCAACTTTAAATATCTTATTATCAGCAATGGTAATAGTCGCACCTAATGTGGAATAATTACAGGTAACTTCCTCTATATCAATATTTTTTATCGGGTTTAACTCCCTTTCGGTCCAATCACTGTCATCCATCTTGTGTAGCATAACCGTCACGAGTAATTCCATAGGAGGGTTCTTGTCAAGACATTTTTTTCGGGCAAATATAACCGTACTTTCATCTGCTTCTGTATTCCGGTTCGAATGAACAAGGCTTTCGAGTTGATCCCAGCCCGTATAAGATATTAAAGCCAGGCTCCTGCCGGGAATAGAAGCTGTAATTACCTTCCTGTCGCCCTTCTCAAACTGTTTAACCACAGCGTTTTTTCCATCTAAGTGAGGTAAACCATAATGTCCGAGAGTAATTTCGTATTCAAAGGCCAAGCGTGTACGATCTACCCTGATAACTCCTCCGGGAATAGCGATTTCTGCCAGGTCGAGAATATATCCAACCCCGTTATTGGGAGGCTTGCGCATTATAGCTTGCCGGTACAATACGTCGTCAATAACTCCATTGAATACCATACTTTGCGAAATCGTGAATTTTTGATTTTCCAGCGCGTCATTGTCGACAGCTAGCCCGGTAAGGTAAAAATTCACATCATCTCCTCTCAAGTCGCGGGGATCAAGACTGCGGTAACAGTACTCCATGGCAGTACCTCCGGAAGGATCATGATCTTCCCATGGAAAATGTGTATTATAAGATAACTTTGAGTAATTTGGGTCATCGTAATACACCTTCCCGGGAATTATTTCTGAAGTTCCCGTTTTTCCATGGTTTACCAACACGAGCCCCGGATTCTCAAGCACCAATTTATTAGAATCATTGCCAAGGGATTCCCAGAGACCGTCATTTTCCTTTGCTGTCCAGAAGGGCGAATCCTCAGGAAGAGCCAAGCAAATAAAGGGAAGGAACATCAAAAATGGACTTCCGGCGCAACTGTAGTTTTGCACCATATACTCCCTCTGTCCATAAAATCCCAGACTAGGAATTTCATTGTAATAAAAATCTTCACGTGTTACGAACTGCAATAAGGAGCCTGAGCAAAGACGCCTGGCCCATCCCGGATCCAGTAATTCCGGGTTTTTCAGCATAAACGAGACCGGGAAAGCCCCTGATACCCAAGTCCGGTAACAGATACTCCGTGACCACATGTTTATATATCCATCACGACCAAAAAAACTGGGCAACGACTTCATGAGTTGCTGTGCAGACCTTTCAATTATTTCAGCAATTTCGGGATAATATTCGTCTCCGAATGTTCGATTCCATATGGTTGTATAGACAATAAAAAGGCTGATTGAGTAATAATTATACGTTTGCTCTAAATACCACCCGTTCCCTGAATGGTAGGACGCTATCCATAGTAAATGACTTTTTAACAGCTCGTCATCAATTTTATAGCCATGTTTCTTTAAAAAGGAAAGAGTCACAATGTTAAAAATACGCCAGTTGTTTTGTGTAGTTCGGTGGTGAGCCCATTTTGAGATGCATTCAACCATCTCATTTTTTTGTCCTTCGGTATAGTGTGTCCAGATAGTATCCGGCATCAGAAGTAACGTCTTGAATAATCCTCCAAACTCGCAAGTGAATTGATAATTGGAGTCGGGCAGCTCCTCTGGTAGCGGTATTGAATTGGGGTGACCGGGTGTAAAAGCTCTGTAAAAGTGTAAAGAATAATAATCTCTCAGATTAATTCCTTTGATCGTAGCTTCAGGATCAATCTGTATCAGCGGACCTGCTAATGTAAATGTCCGTTCTAAAGCCTCAAAATCAGCCGCCCGATATCGCCACTCGGGTGCGTTTGGCTGAGGGTAAGTCTTACCCGGGACAATAGGGAAACTCATATGCTGATCCATGGAATCAACGTGAGAAAAAGCTCCCTCCAGAAGAAATTTTGCCAAATCAATGTAATGCTCTCTTGTTATACCTGTCATAGGGCTTAACTCTAGGTCAGGATTTGTTATTTCAAATTTTCTTTTCATTGGAGTTATATTAAATATTTTGTAAGTTCAATCGTATTATCATTTTTTCATTTATACAAAAATATAGGTTTATAGCGTTAAAATAGGATATAATATTTGCATAAAAATGTATTATCTTTGCCAGTAGAGTGTCCATCTCTGTTTTACAGATAAACGGCACAACAGTCTCCAACAATTGGAATGTTTTTTATGAAATAAGTGCTAAAAATAGGGTTACCATGCAATTATGCTAGCGGGGAAGTCTGATTCGAGGGCGTTGATTCCGAGAAATAAGAAAATTATCGCAGGCGGCATCGCAAACCTCCATGCGGATGTTTGTCCGATGGACAAGGCAACAATATTATTCTAAGCAAGCAAACCGATAGCCAGGATTACACCATCGCGACAAAAGGAGATGAATATGCGTTTGTGTATCTTCCGCATGGAAATAAAGTGGAGGTATCGCTGGAAAAAATTCCCGGAACGAAAAAAATAAAACTTATCTGGTTTGATCCCCGGACAGGCAAAAAAACCGAAATAGGAGTCAAAGCAGTCAAAGCCTCTTTCGAGGCAAATCTGCCGTCATCAGGGAAAAACAATGACTGGATATTGATTATGGAAAGAAACTGATGGAAGCAAGGGGAACGCTTGCAGGATTACAACCTTTTTGCCATTTGTTCTTCGAGTTTCTCCAGGTCTTTCGTGAAGTTCCTAATCCCTTCCGCCAGTTTTTCTGTCGCCATGGCATCTTCGTTTATCATCCACCGGAATATTTTTTCGTCTATACTGATTTTTTCAGCCTCCGATTGCCTGGCGGCCTCTTCATTTAATTTCTGTTGCAAAACACCTTCGGTATTCTCCAGCTCTTTGAGGAACTTTGGAGCGATAGTCAACAATTCACATCCGGCAAGCTCCACTATTTCATCGACATTACGAAAGCTGGCTCCCATTACCTGGGTCTTATAACCGAATTTCTTATAATAATTGAAAATCTTTTTCACAGAAAGTACTCCCGGGTCTTCATGAGCAGCAATTTCCGCGACACCCCGTTCTTTTTTATACCAATCCAGGATCCGCCCCACAAAGGGAGATATCAGACGGACGCCTGCTTCGGCACAGGCAACCGCCTGGGCGAAAGAGAAGAGAAGGGTAAGGTTACAATGAATTCCTTCTTTTTCAAGTACCTCGGCCGCCTTTATCCCTTCCCATGTAGATGCCAGTTTTATCAATACCCGCTCTCTCGAACTTCCTGATGCCTCATAGAGAGTGATCAACTCCCGTGCTTTGATCACCGACGCTTCCGTGTCGAAAGACAATCGTGCGTCCACCTCGGTAGAAGCCCTTCCGGGAACGATCTCCAAAATCTTTAACCCAAAATTCACAGCCAGCTTGTCCATCGCTTTTGTCAGTTGTCCGGATTTACCGGTCATCTGCTTCTTGCCGTATGCAATCGCATCATCCACCAGCGAAGCATACTTCGGGTCTTGCGAAGCGGCGTAAATCAATGAGGGATTCGTGGTTCCATCAACCGGTTTATATGCTTCAATGGATGCAAAATCACCTGTATCGGCCACCACTTTGGTGTACAGCTTCAGTTGCTCTAATAAATTCATGGGTTATCGATATTTAGTGGATCATCCCTTAAAAATGCAATATGGTCATTTTACATTAAATGCGACCCGCAATTCGTCGATCTCCTTGTCACCCATGGGTTGCAGGGATCCGATCGATGAGGCCATCACGAGCGAATTGGCCGAAAACTCGGCCACTTCCAGATAGTCGAACGTATTCAGCAATTTATCGCCTGTGACAAAGACGCTGTCATTTTCCACCAGAATGACGCGGTTGTGGTTGAACATTTTCGCCACACTGTCCACATCATTATAGATCAGCCCGAAAGGGATGGAGGGGACATCCTGCAGGAAGATCCAGCTTTCGGGGATAGTACGCACATCGAATTTCGTTCCGCTCACCGCATGGGCCATCAGGTTCACCGGCTGTGTGCAGATAATGGAATTGATGTGCGGGTTTAGTTGGTAGATACGTTGATGCAGGGCTACCGACCTGCTGGGTATTTTCCCTGCTTCCGCCATCCCGTTCTTTATCTGCACAATGTCGCCGGGCACAATATCCCAACGCGCCACATTGCGGGGGGTGATCAGAAAATCATTCCCTTTCCAACGGACTGAAACCGTACCGTAAGTCGATATCATCAACCCCTGGTCACAGGCCCGGCGGATAATATTGACCATCTCCGTCCTGATTGCCCGCTCATCTGAGGGATGTTCAATATCCATGAAATGAGAAATATTGGATGGAAGGTGATTTACATATTGCGCTACCTCCTTGTCGGTCAGATAATTTACCTGCCCCAATCTTTTGGCGTTCACAATGGTGCGACAACAGAATTCCAGCGTTTCGAACCGCTGATAAGCATCCATCATATCGGCCCCGCCCAATACCACACCGTGATTCTCCATGATCACCGCTTTATAACGGATATCCTTAAATTCATAAGCGATCTTTTCGCCCAGATCATCACTGCCGGGAGTACCGTAGGGTGCGAAACCGATATCCCCGCAAATATTGTGAGCCTGCGGCACAATTTTGGTATCCGGCACAATACCGGCAATGCTGAAAGCAACCAGTGCAGGCGGATGAGCATGAATGATAGCCGTTATTTCCGGTCTAGCCTCATAGATAGCCTTATGAAAAGGGAGTTCAGAGGAAGGCCTGTGCAGGCCGATAACGGTTCCGTCCTTTTTTACCTGCATGACATCTTTCGTAGTGAGAGAACCTTTATCCACCCCCGAGGGAGTAATCCAGATATCTCCGTTCTGGTCCCTGATGGAAACATTACCGCCCGAAGTAGTGGTCATTCCGCTACTGTATATTCTTCCGATGATCACATTGATCTGTTCCACCGGATGCATCAAATTTATATCTAATTGTTTCATTTTTTATAGAATAAAGAATAAAGAGTAAAGAGTAAAGAACAAAGACTTTATAAATTAAAAACTAAAAGTGAAAAACTAAAAACTTAATCACTTCTCCGCTTCTTTACTTCTCCATTTCCTGTTTATTAATTTCCTGCCTTCCCGATTCTATCTTTTATCGTGCGAAGCACACTATCTTTTTCACATTAACAGACCGGTATTTGCCAGTAAAAAAGTCTCCGCTTCCACGCTCCACAACCCTTTGTGGCGGCTACAGATAGCAGCCAGTTCCTTAAAAAATTCGTTGGTTTCACCCAAATGGGCAAAATCGGATATCGGAGTGAGCGGCATATCTATATGCGTATAGATCAGCTTTTTGCCTCCTGGAATATGGGGCAGATTATTGGTTGCGTCGGCTACCGCGTTCAGTCCCCCTATATGGGTGATCAGCCCGGCAGGATCAAGTCCCTTACCCATGATATCGAGCGCTTCCACCATATCGTCGTTATTTCCTCCGCTGGTACCGACGATATGTGTATAGGCATAGTGTACATTGTAGAAGTTGAACATGGCGCTAAACTTCGGATCACTGGGACCGGCAAAAAAATTCAGACAACCATCGAACGCCAGAATAGCATCTCCCTGCTCCACTACCGGCTTTACCGGTGCGAAGACAAACACATCATCATAACCGGAATCACCACTGATAGCTTTCAGTTCTTTCACCGGATCTTCCATCACTCCCGTATTAATATAACGAAGATCAATACCCCGCGAAGCGGCAAACTCTACGGTATAGATCGAAGAAGCCCTGTCCAGCCGGGCCTGGTCCATATCGGTGACCACCATCAACGACGGTTTGCGGTCTTCACGATGGAGCACATAATTGATAGCTGCAAGTCCCATCGGCCCTACACCTGCCAGAATGGCCATCTTACCCCCCTCCACGATCTCCATCTTATGCGCATAGCTGCCGGGAGTGGTATGGTAGTTGGCATGCATCGCGCCGATCACGCACGAAAGCGGTTCCGCCAGCGACGCGGGATAATATCCCTCGCCGGTATAGGTCAGTAAGCAGTCCTGCTCCATCACTTCATTGGGAATGACCACATAGGTTGCATCTCCGCCTATATACCTGTAACTATATCCGGGGGCGCTCAGTATTCCCACAGGGCCGTTTTCGTAGTAGAGCGCCGGCTGAATGGAGAACTTATCTCCGGCCTTGAATCTGTGTTCCCATTTGGAACCCACTTCCAGCAACTCTCCTGCAAACTCATGGCCGATAATGATGGGATTCTCCGCTACATCGCCGGGAATCCGTTTATGCTCCGTTCCCTGCGAAGAGGCTTTGTAGGATGACATGCACAAAGAGTCGGTTACTACTTTGGCCAGTATCTCATTCTCTTTAATAGACGGCAAGTCAAACTCTTCCAGACGAAGGTCTTTTTTGCCATATAGTCTCACTGCTCTCGTTTTCATACGATTATTTTACTTTTTTTATTTCGGTGCATGGAACCGGAACGATCAGCCACAAGTTCCTCTGATTTATTCCGGTATCTTAAGATTATGCATTTCAACATATCTCGTCGTGTCTTGTATCTTGGCTCTTGATTCTTATATCTATGAAAGCATCACCTGCCCGCCGGTAATAGGCAATGCCTGCCCCGTCTCACCGCACTGCTCCATCAGATAAAGCACCCCCTTAGTTACATCTTCAGGCGTACAACCTTTTCCCATAGGCACTTTAGACAGATAGAACGCTTTTACATCTTCTATTGTTTTTGCTCCCGGCACTTTCCCCGCTCTCAGGTATTGCACGAAGAGCCCGTTTTCGGGATCGCTCCAGAGGGGCCCTTCATAAAAGTTTCCGGGGCAAACAGCGTTGACTTTAATACGGTATGGTGCAAGCTCCAGCGCAAAGGACTGAGTGAGTCCGATACCTCCGAATTTCCCTCCCGCATAGGCAAAATTGGCTTTACTCCCTTGCAGTCCCGATTTCGAATTGATCTGAATGATATCGGCATAGTAATCTCCGGAACCATATTTCGCCTGCAATTTCATGATCTTGCTGACGATTTTTGTACAGTAAAAATAGGCGTTATAATTTATTTTGGTGACAAAATCAAAATTCTCGGGCGTCATATCATCCAGACCACCCGCACGAAGTACACCGGCGTTACTGACAAAGCAATCGATCGCTCCGAAATGGCACACGGTTTCGTGGATAAGATTTTCCAGACTTGCCGTCTCGGCCACGTTCGTTTTTACAAAAAAGGCCCTGTTGCTTTTCGCAATACGATTAAATTCTTCGGCTGTCGCCCTGCCTGCTTCCTCATTCAGGTCGGCGATCACAATATTGGCTCCTTCCTGCAACAGGCAACGCCCGATTCCTTCTCCAAAACCCTGCGCGGCACCGGTAATAATGATGGTCTTATTTTCCGCACGCCCCCGGGACATTCCTGCTGATACACTACGGCGGTAGTTTTCCACTTCCCAATTGTCTATAAAATCTATCTGCTCCTGCGTCATCGGATGCGGACCGCCGAATGATTGCGAGAGGAATGCCACTTTCATCGCATCTTCAAACACATCCAGAATGATATCGCACTGTCCGGCATTGTCACCTATGGCCACCAATCCAATCCCTTTTATCAGCAATACCTTGGGTTGATAGCCCAGTTTATCCGTAAAAGCGGGAATCGTTCTTCCGGCTTCCTCCAGCACTGCTTCGGGTGTCTCGTCGTTCAGGAATATATAGTTAGATTTGCAATATACAATGGCATCGGGAGTAAAAGGCTTGGCAATATCCTTCTGATATTCCATACTATCATAAAAGTATTTGATCAGTTCGTTTTTCCTTACCTTCAGCGTTTTCAACCCGTTCCCTGACAGCATCATCCTCAGTGCAGGCAAAATTTCTTCCGTACAGCGGCAAGTGTCCCTTTCTCCGGCGGATAAAGGCGTAGAAACAGCCTGTTCCAACTTTTGAAGGATATCGAAATAGATCGACTGGATCTCTGCGATAGTCGGAGCAGCGACAAAAATACCGTGGTTCTGCAACCATATCACCTGAGGTTCCTCATCATATGCCGAGCGGTACTCTTTGATCCTGTCATACACCTTTTTGAACAATACATAACCCGGATCGGTATACTCCACATAGAGCGCTTTTTCGCCAAAAAGCCTTTTCAGTTCAGACTCCGCATTTTGAGCGCACATCAATCCGTTCACAACCGTCGGATGCAAATGTACTACAAAGGGATAGCCGATCACATTATGCATGGAGGTCTCCACCGACGGCCGTTTCCCTTTGGTGAGGGTAGCCTCGGCCAGATCATTTTTCACCTGTTCTTCCCGCTCTGTCGGATCCGGGCTATACGCTTTCTCCGACATCCTGTCGAGTTTGCTTCTGTCGAGTACGGCAAAACCGTCCTCCGTAATCGTCGCCAATGCAGCGCCGCTGGCCTTCACCCATATCTTCTCTTTATTCTTGTAGGATGTATTACCGCCACCGGCTATCACGAAACGACTATCTTGTCCGTAGAATCGTGATATATAAATTAAATCCCGTATTTCAAAAATTCCGTCCTCAGGAAGAAAGGCTTGAGAATGTTGTTCCATCTTTATCCTATTTTTTTATAAGTACCCATTTGAAATTAGCCTGAACTATCCCCGCATATATTCTGGTGGTAATTATATTTTTATCTGAAATAATAATCAAAACTATCTACCGTCTTATACTTAGTCTGACAAATTTTCACTTAACGGTGGTGTTTACAAAGAGCTGGTCTCCCAAAGCCTCCAGCTCAGACCGTTTAGAACGGTCGGCATAACCGTTCTGATCTACGTATCCGTTCAATCCCTGCTTTACTAAATGCTGATGCGCCGCGATCACACATGCCCCTTTGTAATTAATTTCCATAAGTTTATCAGTCAAAGGTACCCCTCCCCGGGCAAACAGTTCAACCGGCTCCATAGCGGGCGTGTTGTGTTCACTGCCGAAGGTTACTACAAAACCTTGTTCATAGAGATAGGCGGCATATTTTTCCAAAAGCCGGACATCATTACGGGTGGTAATAAATTCAGCCGAGTGGAATCCCCGTTCGGTAAGTTGTTTTGCCACTCGCTCCGGATCATTCTCAAAGTCGGTATAGTTGCCATTCGCATCATCTGCCAAAAAAGGATAAGTAGGAATTCCACCGGCAGCGATGATAATTTCCTGTACGGTCTCCATCGGCAGAAAAGCGGCAGCATCTTCCGGGACGAACGCTGCCCCACCCGCTTTCAACAGGTTACTGCGGATTTCATTTTCCACACCGGCAAAATCATCCAACGAAGATTTCAACAATTTCCCGTCAAAGAGTTTATCCAATAATTCCTTTATCCCGGATTCGTCATTGTCACAAGCCTTATATACACTCATGCGTAATGCTTTTGCCAAATGGCGTTCGCGAATCAGCCCTTTTGTCAATTCGTCCGTTAGTTGTTTGAAATCAAGGGTAAAACCACAATTTTTCTGTCGAAGCAATTCGTTCAACTTTTCACACATCGCTTCCACCTGTCTATTGGCCTCATTCCGCACATTGGACAGCAACGTCGCGTAAGGTTCCTCCAATCGGAAAGGATGGGATAATCCTTTTCCGCTCAGATAGGTACGCCCCGGATTCGCAGGATCATTCACGCGTAAACCCGCTTTCTGATCCTCTTCGTTCAGGCTGATGAATTCAATACCGAAAAGTGGATAAAGTTTCCGCTTACTACAGCCCTCCGCCCACGCTGAATACCCTTCGGTAGTATAAAAGTCGTTTATCCCTACCACTTTCACCTCCTCGGCAACCGCCCTGTCAAGTGCATCATCGACATCACGGAACGCACTGAAGGAGTAAGGCGTATGTAGATGGGCATTTACTTTGAGGATATCCTCTTCTGTATCTCCGGGGAAAGGACTCCCTGGCTGTAAATCAATGGATCTTGTCTTCATAAAACTTTAAACTGTGTACTACTTTCAGGACGTACGTCAATACAATGGGCATATTGGCATATTACCCTATAATTAATTGGCGGATTCACCCGCCATCCCATTCGCCCATTAATCAGACTCCTTTCTTCGCTCTCCTGATCAATTCCCCGCCGGTAAAGTTCTGCCCGGGAATATAATCCCTGAGCGGCTGGATCCGCTCGTTGACCATATCCAGAAACCAGCTTGGCTGTGGGAAGAACGCTTCTTCCAGCTCGTACGCCGGCGTGATCCAGTTGCGCGAGCCCAGCACGCACACGGGGGCGTCGAGGTAATCGAACGCCAATTGTCCGATATTGGCCGCAAGGTCGTTCAGGAAAGAGCCCCGCGCAGTGGCATCGCCCGCGACAATGATCCTTCCCGTCTTCTTCACCGACTCCACCACTTTTTCATAATTGAACGGTACCAGCGAGCGGGCATCGATCACTTCGGCGCTCATGCCGTATTTCTCCTCAAGCTCCCTGGCGGCATTTAAAGCGGGATAAAGCGTATGGCCAACGGTCAGGAAGGTGATATCCCCGCCCTCTTTCTTCACGTCGGGCTCGCCGATGGGTATCTCGTAGTAACCAGTGGGAACCCCTCCTTTATGGAACTGCTCGCCGATGTCGTATATACGCTGGCTCTCGAAGAAAATAACCGGATCGGTACCCTGCAATGCGGCGTTCATCAAACCTTTGGCATCGTAGGGCGTCACGGGGAAACATACTTTTATACCCGGTATATGGGCTACAAGAGAGGTCCAGTCCTGCGAGTGCTGTGCGCCATATTTGGAGCCTACCGAAACACGGACCACTACAGGCATTTTCAGCACGTTACCGCTCATCGCCTGCCATTTGGGCAACTGGTTGAATATTTCATCCCCGGCGCGGCCGATAAAATCGCAGTACATGATCTCCGGGATCACGCGACCGCCGCACATGGCATAGCCGATGGACGTCCCCACAATAGAGGCTTCCGAGATGGGCGAGTTGAACAGCCGGTGGTAGGGCAACGACTCCGTCAGTCCCCCATAGACAGCAAACGCACCGCCCCAGTCGCGGTTCTCTTCACCATAGGCGATCAGCGAGGCATCTTTATAGAAACGGTCGATGATGGCTTCGAAAAGGCCGTCCCGCAGGTGGTACTGTTTCATCTTGCTGAAAGGCTTGCCTTCGGCGTCGAAAGCAAAACGCTCTTTATTGGCGATCTTCTTCACCCGCGGGTTCTCTTCCAGCGGGATCAGCACTTCCGGCTTTTCATTGGAGAAACTGTCCACCGAACCTCCGGAGAACATCATGTCGCCGATCACCTCCGGGGTCTCCATCTTCGGTGATATTTCATCATCGATCGCTTTCAGGAACATTTCATTGACCAGCGCCCGTATATTGCCGGTGATCGTATCCAGTTCGGTCTGGGTAGCCACTTCTGCTTCCAGGAGCTGCGCCCCGTAGCTGCGGATGCAGTCCTGCGACTCCCAGGCTTCCACTTCTTCCTTTGAGCGGTACGAAGAGGCATCCGAAGGGGAGTGCCCGCTGTAACGGTAAGTCAGGACATCCAGCAATACGGGACCCCTTTTTTCTTCAATCACCTGGCGTTTGCGCTTATAGGCATCAATCACGGCCAGCGGGTTATACCCGTCCACCCGTTCAGCATGCATCTGGTCGGGGTTCACCCCGGCCCCTATACGGGCGGCGATGCCGTAGCCCATCGTCTCCCCGCAGGTCTGCCCTCCCATGCCGTACTGGTTGTTCATGATGTTGATGATCACCGGCAGGCCGCCCTGCATGTCGCCTTCCCAGAGTTCCCTGAACTGGTCCATCGAGGCGAAGGTGATCCCTTCCCATACCGGACCGCATGCCATCGAGGCGTCGCCGATATTGGCTACCACAAGACCGGGCTTGCGGTTCACTTTCTTGTACAGGGCTGCACCGACGGCTATATCCCCCGATCCGCCTACAATAGCGTTGTTGGGGTAGACGCCGAACGGGGTGAAGAAGGCATGCATCGAACCTCCCAGGCCCCTGTTGAAACCGGTCTTACGGGCAAAGATCTCTGCCAATGTACCATACACCAAAAATCTTTTTGCCAGTTCTTTGACCGATCCCTCAAAATTTTTCTTTACGATCTCATAAATCGCACCATCAAAAAAGGTCTCCATGATCCCGGTAAGCTGCCGTTCCTCTAATTGATGGATGGCTGACATTCCCTTGGCCAGGATCTCACCGTGTGAACGGTGGCTACCGAAAATAAAATCGTCCACTCCCAGCGTCCAGGCCATGCCCACTGCTGACGACTCCTGCCCGATGGACAAGTGCGCGGGACCGGGGTGG
>NZ_CALNAT010000074.1 GCF_937873925.1 uncultured Proteiniphilum sp.
TGATAACGACAGAACAGCATATCGCTATGATAGTTAATATATTCTTTTTCATCGCTTCTATCTTGTTTAAGTTATTTCCACCTGTCGTATTGCTCTATCAACGAGTTATTGGCTAATTCACTGTCGGGTATGGGGAGCACATAATTCTTTTCCGAGAATCTTCTGTCCTGATAATCGATATCAATATACTCATAGTTATCGCCTGTAATTTTGAATCCGTGACAACGATAGTTGTTGTATTCAATATGTGCGAGTTGCCATCTTCTCATATCCCAAAAGAGATGCCCTTCATATGCCAATTCAACTTTTCTTTCGTTCCGGTAATCACTGAACCATTGATCCCCGGAGGATGATTTCGGAGGAAGATTTACTCTTTCGCGTACTTCATTCATTGCGTCCCTTGCTTCGTTCGGTTTGTTAAGGCGAAAAGCGGCTTCAGCTTTATTGAGTAAGACTTCAGCATATCTGATCTCAACCCATGTCTGCGTACTTGGTTTCCCTTTGATGTCTATCAGTTCCTCATCCATAAGTTTCCTGAGGAAGTAACCCGTAGTAGTATGTCCATAGGTGTACGGTTGGGCTCTGTAAGCCATAAAGGTGCCGTATGTTCCGTTCACGGAATTCTGCATTGTATGTTCTTTCCATGTGCTGCCCGGATAAATCACGGTCGCTTTGAACCGGGGTTCCAGATCTTCATAGGGAGGGCGTGTTGCATTGGTACTATGATAGGGAGTCCAGTCCATTTTAGTCCCATCTGCTTTTTCGTAACTTTCCACCATCTCTTGTGTGGGAGTTCCTAATCCGCCAAACTCATACCCGTCGCTAAGAGGGACATAATCCCGGTCAAAAGTATGGCTTGGCCCCAGCTCGTCATATTTGAACTCAAGAATCGATTCTTCATTGTTCCCTTTCCAGGATTCGGCATAAACATCCGTCAGACTGAATAGATCTGAGTCGATGACCTCATTGGCCGCATCATAGGCTGACTGCCATCGTTCTGCGTAAAGCATTGCCCTTGATTTAAAAGCGAGCGCTACATATTTTGTTAATCTTCCTTTCTCTGGGGCACTCCACGAATCAGGTAGATTGGCAATGGCAAAATCAAGATCCTGTTCAATCAAATCCCAGGTCTCTTCATTCGTACTACGGGCTTTATCCTTTTCCATCTGATCAAGACGGGTATAGAGAATTACGCCGTCAAACCGTTTTGCAAGTTGGAAATAAATAAATGCGCGGAAAAAACGGGTTTGCGCTTCCCATTTTGTATTTACGCTCTCCGGAAAAGAAGAATATAATTCCATTGAATAAAGGAATTCGTTCATCCTCCTAATCTTGTTGTAGGCATCATCCCAATTGCTATAGAAACAACTGGTTGTGGTGATGACCGATGGGTTAAATACATAATTATTAGGATGACCCGCTTTGTGTCCAAGTGCATAGGATCCATACTTAAAAGTGTTGGTCAGGCTCTCAGTAAGACTGCCTTCAAACTGTTTATCTCCGAACTGCCCATATTGATGCAGATAGGTATAAAAACCATTTACATAAAGATCAACACTCGATTCTTGCTCCCATACGACTTTATCGGTAAGTTGATCGGTAGGGGTCAGGTCCAGCCAATCCGAACATCCGGTGAAGATGATGGCGGAGATAGCCAAAGATAGAAATTTTATATTTATTTTTTTCATTACAGTCAAATTAAATAGGTTATAAAGAGAAATTAAGGCCGAATGATAATGTCCTCTGTTGAGGGTAGTATCCATTATTTACTCCGGGTGATTCAGGGTCGATATTGTATTTCGTTAATTCGCTGAACGTTAGTATGTTCGATCCTTCTATGTAGAGTCTGATTCTATCTATTCCCGCAGACCTTGTAACAGACTGGGGAATAGTATATCCGACTTGGAATGATTTCAGGCGGAGGTAATTGCCATTTCTATACCAAAATGTCGATGAATAGGCATTATTGCTGCTTACAGTCACAAGGGAGAGGCGTGGAAACTCGGCATTCGTGTTGTCCGGTGTCCAGGAATTTTCAGGGAGGAATTGGGGAGAGTTGCCACTATGATAAAATAGTTTTGTGAAAGCGGTATTGTCCATAATTCCTTCGGAGCCGGTAGAGGTATATACACCCGTTAATGCTACCGTCCGACCGATGCCCGACTGAAATAAGATATCAAAATCGAATCCTTTCCAACTCCCGTTTAAATTGAGAGAGGTCTGGAATCTGGAGTATGGACTTTTCCCGACATATCCCATGTCTTGTGCGTAGGATATTTTTCCGTCGCCATTCCGGTCCTTGTATTTGATATAGCCGGGAAGCACGGCTGACCCGGTAATTGTCGGGGAATTATCGATTTCCGCCTGCGACTGGAAAAGCCCTTCAGCTATAAAACCAAGCTGTGAGCCGACTTCCTTGCCGGTTAGTTTTCGGTAATCCGGCGTATTTTCGGAGTCGCCGGCATAGTATAACCATCTCCGATAGGCCAGGGTTCCTACCCATTTAATGCCATACCTGAAATCTCCGATCTTGTGATTATGGGAGATCGTGAAGTCGAATCCCCTGTAATCGATCTTGTTTACGTTGTCGGAACTAAAATAGTAGCCTCCCATAGATGGTGGGTACGCCCCCCCGACGCTGGCCAGAAGATCGTATTGGTATTTGTAGAAGGCATCGATCTCAACACCCAGCAATCCTCTCCATGCCATAAATTCAGCACCAAGATTATAAGTGATCGCTTTGGCCCAAGTCAGATAGGGATTACCCAAAGTTCCTGTGTAAAGCATACTTTGTCTCTGATCACCCAATATCAGTGCGTTAGAACTTAACGTCATTAAGTTAAGGTATTGGAATGCATTAACGGCAGAAGTGGCTGTTTTGCCTATACCGCCGCGAATTTTCAAATTATCTACCCAGTCGGCAGCAAACCATTCTTCATTATTCATTCTCCATCCTGCAGATATTGCGGGCAAATTAACCCATCGTGAGCCTTGCATCCCGCTGAAAAGGTAGCTGCCGTCACGACGGATTGAAGCTTCCAGTAAGTAACGTCCATCATAATCATAGTTTAAGCGCCCAACGAAACCAATCAGCCTCGATTGCGCGCTACTTCCTGAAATAGAGGGTATCTTCTCTTCTCCGTTTCCTGTAGTATTGGTTATTTTACTCAATTCGGCCAGTTCCAGAAAATCGAGTCCATATCCCGTTGCACCCAATGTGTTTGAATAAGCACTTCGGGTTTCAGCGAGGCCGAACAGATTAATCTTGTGTTTGTCAAATGATTTATCGTAGGTAAAGCTGCTTTGGGTTACGATGTTTGTTGCACTATGTCCGCTTTCGCTCAAAGAGGTGTTACCTGAATTGTTTTGGAAAGCAACATAATCAATCTTTTCGGTCGAACTGTTCGGCAATGCCCCGATCATTGTTTGATAGGGTATGATCAGCGACTTATTGAACTGGAAGAATTTATCATAGGCTCCCATAAACTTTAAGCTGAGCCCTTCCATCCAAGGGGCATCATAATTCAGTGAAAAATTGGTCTGGATGGTTGTGTTTCTGGGCCTGCTGTATCCTGATTCATAAATTCCTGCAATTGGGCTTACGGGCGATGAAGCGGTACGCGTAGAAGTATAATATTCCTTGCCGTCATCAGCCGTTACTCTCATTGGCAAATAGGGTAAGGCGCGTACAGCCTGTTGCGGGATATTATGCCAGTCGTTCGGGTCTGCAGAATAGCTAGGCCTGTTGTGTTCATCCAAACGTCCAGCAATATTCATTACCAGGGTGATGTTGTCTGTAATTTTCGAGTCTATATTTGCCCTGAGATTATAACGTGAGTAGTCGAAACGGTCTACGTTCCCTTTTTGCTGGAAAGCACTGATTGAGGAGAAGAATTTAACTTTATCGGTCCCTCCTGTTGCGCTAACGTTATGATTCATAGTGGATCCGACGCCAAAGACTTCATCATACCAGTTCGTATTGCCCCATCCATCGGTCCCTGATTTCATTTTCTCCACTTGGGCAGATGTAAATACCGGTTCGTCTCCGTCTAGTTCTCTGGCCATATTATACCAATGGGCATATCCCGGCCCATCTAACCATTTTATTTGATTTGCATTCTGGCTAATTCCATATGATCCGTTGTAGGATATACCCAATTGGCCCTCTTTACCCCTTTTGGTAGTAACGATGATCACGGAAGTTGCATTTAAACCGTACACCGATGCAGAGGTCGCATCTTTCAAAATCGAGATGGATTCAATCTCATTGGGGTCAATCTCGTTGATACTTCTGATCACTCCATCCACAATATAAGTGGCGCCTTCGCCTCTAACGAGCAAAGAGGCTGCATCTTGTCCGGGCTGTCCTGTTTGCTGTAACATCGTAACTCCCGCTACTCTGGCTCCCAGGACATTCGTGACTCCAACGACAGGAGCCTTAATAAGTTCAGTATCCGATAATGTGGATACAGCACCTGTCACACTGGTTCTTCTTTGAGTTCCATAACCGACAACTATCACTTCATCAAGTATCTCGGTGTCCTGCTCCATTGTAACATTGAGGTATGTTCTCCCATTAAGGGGTATTTCCTGTTCCACGAAACCGACATAAGAAAAGACGAGTGTGCTGTTTGATGACGGTACAGGCACAATAAACTCCCCATTTATGTCAGAAATGGTGCCCTGGCTAGTGCCTTTTACGATAACATTCACACCGATCAGGGTTTCCCCGGTCGTGTCAACCACTCTCCCTCGTACATTAGTCTGTGCAAAAGTGACAATGGATGTGAAAAAGTAAAGTGATAGTAATAGAAATCGAGGATTTCTATACTTCCACTTTAGGGGTTGCTTGTTACTTCTCATTTGGTTCAATTTTTTAATTGTTTATAACTTAATTATTAAAGTGTTACCGCTATTGATTGATCACATAGGAATTCCGC
>NZ_CALNAT010000075.1 GCF_937873925.1 uncultured Proteiniphilum sp.
GAGCCAATACTAGAGGGCCGCGAATGACAGCCCTGAAATTGTCGCCTGCCCGGTTGCTACCCTGTGGCGCATTCACCACACGGCACCGCATGTCCAATTGCAGCTCTATCGTATCGCCGTTGCGCCATTTGCGTCGTATTTCGGCATACGTTCCCGGTTTTACCTTTACGTTTTTACCATTCACTCTTAGAACGGTCTCTTTGCTCCACGACGGAATGCGGACTTTCAACGAAAACGTTTCTTTTTCCGTCAGCCAAAGGGTCATTTTTATGTCGCCTGAAACGGGATAATCGGTATGTATGTCAATGGAAGCCTCTTGTTGTGCGGATGTCTGAAAAACAATATTCCCTTTGTTATACAAATTAACAACAAATCCTTCGTCATCGCTCATGGCGGTAATAAACGGAATATAAGCCAGCCCCATCGGGCCGTTAAGATTGCAACAGGTCACGTGCATATCATCAAACTTCCATCCCCATCCTTCATTGGTGACTTTGCTGCCATTCAACAGGTTCACGTAACTGAATCCGTCGCCCGAGGGTTTCATGGCGCCGATCAATCCGTTATAGACATATTTTTCGATTTCGTCGGCGGCTGACGGATCTCCTGTCAGCCGTAAAATCTGGCTGCAAAATTTCATCCATGTTACGCCGACACACGTTTCCATCATCCGGGTGATATCGGGATTCGTCTGCTCCAATGCAGTGTTTCCCCATGCTTCCCCCATCACATACGGATGATAAGGTTGGTCTGAGCCGCCGTTGCCGATAATCGTTATTTCATATTTACGTACATTCTCATACAAATTCAATATCATCCGTTTTATTTCGGGCTTACCCGTAACGCGGTAATATTCGGCCAGACCTTCGAAAATCGACAACATCTCATAAGCTTTCGGGTAATGGCCGGCCATTCGGTAAGGTTTCACGTTATTCAATGCCATTTCAAAAATATTGAAGTGCTTCGTACCTCCGGCTTCGATAATGTAAGTGGAAAAATCCAGGTATCGTTGTTCTCCGGTCCATTTATAGAGCCTCATAAACGGTTCGAGCAAGCTGCTCGATTCAATATGACACTCTTCGTGTCCGATATTCGTAGCACTCCAACCCACATCGGTGATTTCCGTTTTCGGTGCATGCCCTATCAGTTCAATAATATTATCGGCTTGTTTTTTCAATGCGTCGAAAACGACAGGGGTAGGGTTAACCCATTCGTAATATTCCTGTAATCCGAGCATGACATATTTCCGTTCCCATAACTCGCTGCCTTCAGGTTGTGTTTCGATTTCCACACAACTGATGCTTCCGTTTTCCCGTTGAGTGGATAGCAAATCGTTTACCGTTTCATCTAAAATCTGCTTCAGTGCAGGGTCTTGTGTGTATCGATAAAACATGCATCCCGAGCGGACTGCTTTTCCCCACATTTCGCCGAGTGCAAACTGCGGACGTCCGTTGCGGAAAAAATTGACGAATTCGTGATAGGGGAGGCTGCCTTTGTTCCAATTCTGAATGGAAAGATGAATATAGTCATTCAGAAATCCTTCCAAATGAACTCTATTTGCCGGCAGCGGTGTCTGTTGATCTTTAATTTTATAATGGACAAAAGGTTGTCCGTTAAGATTTATAAGAAAAAACATCGAGAATAAAAAAGCGCCAATGAACGCAATTGGTTTCTTTTCGGAAAAGTATTTTTTTAAATACTCTGTTTTATCTGAGTTTCTCATCATGTTGTGTTTATATGTTGTTCCGTTTTTTTGAGGAAATTTTTTATGTGTCTTAAGAAACCTGAATTAAAAGATTTCTATAAAACTCAAATAGTTTCTCAATATTTAGAAAATTCTTCATTCAGCCAATTCATATGATTGATAAAAAAACTGACGATTGCATGATTTCAGTCCAATCATTAATTCCAATTACAGATTTGTACGGTTCAAACAATGCATCTTCCTCATTGGTTGCGGCTGCCTGATACAAGTACCAGACAGGTTTTGCTCCCCCAGGATCGGTTTCGTCGTCAGGAAATTTTCGCAACCCGATCCTTAATCCGTATTCAACCCTGTTGTCGAGCCAATTATGCCATTGAATGGCATCGATTCCATCTAACGCATTTAGTTTTTTCCATGCATAGGCAAATCCGGCTGCTTGTTCCTTTAAATCTTGTTCGCTGTAAGTTTTAGAGTTCGTTCCGTTTTCAGAGAGCCAAAGCGTTCTTTTTACCGAATTATTATACATGTTTTCGGATCTTTTAATCCAATAATCAATCACTTCTAAATTTTTAAAAGTAACAAGCGGACTGTTTATACTGAACGTAGCTTTAGAGTCGTTCCATGTCTTTGGTTCGGTTAAGTCCTGAGGATAGGGATGATAAGCTACTCCCCATTGAAAATCGCCTTCGGCAGCGCTGAATTTTTGCAGATAAGTCAGCATCTCCTTTGAGGAGTAAGATTCGACCGGTTCATTCCACGAATGGGTAAATGATCCCATCACTTCGCTATTGGCATCATATTGGCGTGAAATATTATGGCAAAGCCTCATTGATTTTATATAAGTGTCCAAATAGACTAACATTGGCTTATTTCCCATATTTGTCCAGGATAATCCGGCATCTACTTCATTATGCATGATCCATTTGTGAATTCGTCCGTAAGCATTATCCGTTCTGTTGTAGCGTGAAGCCAGGAAATCCAATGCCGCGGCATAACAATTTACACCTTCTTCTGTTGTTAAATTGGGCATGGTATATATTCCTTCGGAAGTGAAATCGGGGTGCTGCAACATCCTGCCGATAGCAGGATCGGCGCACTCCGATGTTTTTTGAACCAGGATAATTGCGGCGACAACAATTTCTCGCTCTGCAGCTATTTTCAAGGCTTGATCAAGTCCGTTCAGGTATCCCTCCCTGGCGAAATAGTAGGTTTTGTTACCGTATTCGTGTGCGATCCGGTTTGGACCCGGACCGGAGTACATGAAAGCGGTAAAAGGAACATTCACTGTGATACTATGGATAGCAAGCAGATCCAAATCAGCCTGAAACTGGTTGACGAAAAAACCTCCCAACCCCTTTTTACTTTTCAAAATCCCCGGGCTCATCGCCTGCGTGGATTCAATTATATCTGCGTAGCGCGCATGAGAGGCGATTTCATCTTTTGCGGCGGATTCTTTCACGATCACCCATTTGGAAAGTAACCGGTCGTACTCCCTGCCATCAATCTGTGCTGTTCGATCGAGCGTTATCCGGAATATTTTATCTTCCAATGGGATTTTATTCTTAAACAGTGGGGCGGTCGTCAATGTATCGTTGGGATGAATCTCGCACAAACTAAAATTCCCGTTGCCCGCGTGTTGGCCGGTGACCGACACCTCCGTTGATCCCACCTTTACTTCTGTGATTTTGGATGCGAATTGATGGGATAAGTAGGATAATAATGAATTCGCGATCTCTTCATCTTTTCTTAATTTCTCCTCCTCTTCGTTTAATTTCGCTTTTTCCGATTCATTCATTGCCCTGAAATAGAGGTTTCGTATTTCAAGCTTGACACCGTTCTGGTCCCCAAAATCGATTCTAAGGAAATCACCCGATCTGCCCCATGATAATTCGCTTATCATTTTGTACAGGTTGAGAGAGGCGGTTTTCCAGGAGTTTGTTTTAGAAAGCGAACCTGTTTTGATCGAGCGATTTTCGGATATCCCGGGTCCAAAGAATATTTGAAGAAGACTCACTTCCGCACTGCTTTTATATTCAAAGGTCAATACCACTGAATCTTTATCCAATGTTTTTGTGAGATCCTGAATATGAATATACGGATCGTTCCCGGTAGTAGTCAGCTCATACGCGTAGGTCGTTTTTTGAACCGCCTCTATATGGTGAGCCGACGCGATTTCGAATTTCAGGTACTGGGTTGAAGTACCAGGAATTATCACCGGTTTCTCAGGGATATCATCTTTACATCCCGGTAAAAAAAGCATTCCTGCCATCAAGAAATGAACTAACAGCACTTGACAGGCATTTTTTTGTTTTTTCTCTTTGTTCATGATTGTAATTCTTTTCCCATTTGACAATCATTGGGAGTTAATTATAGTCTTTACTCCATTCCTCCGCTGAAAACAGGATCCTAAGTGAAGAAGAAAAAAGAAAATAGTTTTCCGGGAGTTCCCTTTTATTTCCCCAGATATACCTTTGTAATCGTAGCCCTTCCCGCATCGGAAAAGAAAATTTTAACGTTTTTCATTCCGCCCTGATAATCCGGTATTGCGGATAGGTCAACTCTATGTGTCTGATGATGACCATCTGAGGTGATTGTCTGCTTAACGGTGATCGTGGGTTTTACGGGAAACCCGGATGCCTTCTTTTCTTTCTCTTCCGCCACACTAAATTCACCTTCACTCCAGTTCAACCAATCGGTGAAGTCGGACTTGCTTACCGGTTGTATTTCAACACTCAATTCCAATTCTTTATTTTCAGTGCTAAACTCGCCCTCAATATTCAGGGATGGGTTTTCGGAAGCTTGCCAAAATGTTACGGGGCTAACGATTGCTGCATTTTTGTTGAATTGGATGTCCAATCCTCCTTCAACAGGAAATCCTTTGTCTTGTATTTCACCCTGGTAGTACCAGTTTTGACGCGAATTTTGAAAATTCCATTCCGGATTCGACTTAGCCGATCGGTTTTCTTTGGCATACGACCGGATATCGTCTAATGTTCCAAGGATAAATGATGTGGTATAAGTCCACCGGATATTGTGGTCAAGAATCTGTCTGCCAGTAGGAGCAATGTGTCCTGTTTGGCCGTCTTTCTCCCCTCCGTATCCCTTAAAGGAGTCATTGGGGTGAAACCCTCCGTTGAAGTTCATTACTTCGGGCTGAAAAACCCCGATTCCATAGCCGTTGTCATCCAGTAGAGCAACCCAATTCTCAGGTGTATAAAAATGCACCCATGGCCATCCTTTTTTATCATTTTTATCTATAACAACCGTTGTGGGTTCTCCGATAAAAGGTTGATCTCCCAAATAGGTTACCAATTTATACCAGGGACCGTTTGTATATACCGCCGGCATCTCCTGTGAACAAGCCGGGTATTGTGTTTTATCCTCTCTGTTATTCACAATGGTAGCCTCCATTTTGATAATATTGTCTTCCAACGTGTACAGGCATTCAAATACACATTCGCCGGCAACACCGGTTTTATGTGGCCATTGCATGGGAATACTTTTCACAAAGATGGCATTATCCCCTATTTTTTCATAGGAAATCATTTTCGAACGATTACCGCCGGCGTCTCCCGATTGAATGGGGTTCCAGCCCAGGCCTTCCCATTCCGGAGTAGGTCTTTCACCCTTGGGGCCGATATACGGCCAGGGTCCGCTGTAATATGACATTTGGATCTGTCGGCCCCAATCAAAACTATTGATCATATTCTTACCACCGTTGGCTTCATCGGAGAGATAAGTAACAGCACCCCCCAAGGTCAGATCGATACCTAATTTTACACGATTATTCTGAATATATAATATGGAGGTATCTTCAGACAGAGAAATCACAGGAGAATTATCCTGCGTTTTTCCACCCGTACAGGAAATCATCGCACCTAAAAAAAATATAAAAAAAATATTTCTAACCATCTTTCAATTTAATTATAGTTAATCAAAAAATCAGAACCTCGAAAAACTCTCAACAGATCATGTTTTCCAAGCTTTCGAAGTTCTGATTAAAATCAGGAGTCTATGACATTACCAGCCAGGGTTCTGCCAGTTTTCACCTGTGAAAGATTCCATCTTGGTTGCTTCAGAAAGGTCTATAGGAAACATCAGGTATTTATCTGTATTGGTTCCGCGGTCTTGTAATTTTACTCTATTATAGATATACTCGTTCCCTTGTTTTGTTATCCTCATCCCGGTAACAAATTTATCGGTTTCGTTCAGTATCTTCCACCGTCTCACATCAAAAAACCGATGTTCTTCAAACGCCAACTCTACCTGTCTCTCGTTGCGGTATCGAATTTGAAACTCTTCCTTTGAAAGAGCTGCAGGGAGGGGTGGCATCTCGGCGCGTGCCCGCACTACATTTACAGCTTCTCTTGCTGAAAGGGCACTTGCTCCGCTTGCTTTACTTTCTACGGCTACATCATGACCCACGGCATTTGAAGCAGCTTCCGCGAAGTTCAGATATAACTCTCCCAGTCTGAAGATTTTCATCAATCCATCGGCGTCTACGCTTACATTCGATTTATAATTATTGAATTTCCTCAAATAATAGCCTGTACGGGTAAACCGGGTTTGGGTGATATCGTTTGAAATTCCACTGTTACCGCTTACAAAAGTCTCCACAGGAATTGGTACCGGAGGAGGAGTAAAGGCTTCGACCTGAAAATTTCTGATTGTTAGTTCATATCCGGGTCCACTTGTAACATCAAATCGCAGAAAATGGTTTTCAGGGGCTGCCCCACCATTCGCATTCACGCCAAATCCCCACTTGGTTATGGCTGTAGAAAGATCGTATTCGAATCTTTTCCATTCGGAGGATTCTTCTATGACAATATTCTCCCCGGTTGAAACACCTCCCTGGGGACCCCCTGCCACACAGAAGAAGAACTCAGCATTCGTGACTGTTTTATTGCTTTTATATTCGAAGCTGATCACCCTTTTTGCTGCTGAACTTAACACTTTTCCCAGCACGGTAGTATGAATCCAGGGGTCACTGCCGGTGCTTTTTAGGGTCGTTTCCTCGCCACTGACCGAAGCCGTAACATTGTTCACTGTTTGAGTAAAACTTAACGGGAAAAGCTCTTTCTCTACATTTCCGGTAGAAAGAGACCGGGGAGAGTTATTGTAATAGATAGAAGCATAAAAGCGAGGATCCCTTCCTTCATAGGGGTCAGCAGGATCGTATCCGGAGGTGGGATTTATAATGGGCTCTAAATGTTGAGCGTCCGCATATCCCAGGATGGGCATTTCTCCGGTGGCCTGCATCCCGTAGGCATCTACCAATTCTTGAGAGGGTCCTGCTCCTGCTTTTTCCGCACCTTCTGTGATGGGGGTACCGGCCCATTTCCATACGTTGGTTCTGTTACTGGTTGTTTCAAAAATAGTCTCTTTGTCGATCGAACGGCTTGGATCGGACCGAAGAATGAAATAGTACGCATACGCGTTTTGGGCGATATCTTCCGCCGGTTTGGTTTTGAATAACTCGAACCCATGTGCCAGGCATTGATCTAAGGCTTCTTTGGTGATTTCCGTGGCCTTTTCCCAGGTATATTTGCTGCCTGCGGTATTCCACAATGGGCTTGCAGCATATAGCGCCGCCTGCGATCTGACCGCCTGTGCAAAGGCACGGGTAATGGTGCCCCTTTGGTTATCGCTAATATCCCATCTAAAGCCTATATCTGATTTTCCGCTTTCCGGAAGGGCCAACGCCGCGTCACAGTCGGCAATGATAAAATCCACACACTCCTCGAAGGAAGCACGACGATCTTGTGAAAAATCATACGTAACTTCATAAGGTGCACTTATAATGGGAACACCACCATATCTTTTGATTAACTGTAAGTAGTAAAATGCCCTTAATACGAGCACTTCGCCAATCCATCCGTTCTTCTCATCTTCATCAATTTGTGCCGTGGCTATTTCAGGATCATTTATACTTGTCAGGAAGGTGTTGCATTTTCTGATTCCTTGAAAATAGTGAGCCCATGAATAGCTTCCCTCCACGGGATTGTTTGAGGATGAAGTCCGGTTGTTATACCAATCATTCACTGCACCATTCACGCCGTCAAACAATCCCGTGGAGGGAAGCTAT
>NZ_CALNAT010000076.1 GCF_937873925.1 uncultured Proteiniphilum sp.
AAAGATCTCGATTATAAACAATTAAAAATCAACTGGATCTAAGTGTCCAGTAGTGTTATAAAATATATGCATAAACATACTAAAATCATTGCCACGATTTCCGACAAACGCTGCGATGTGCCCTTTTTGGAGCAACTGTTCGAGGCGGGAATGAATGTGGTAAGGCTTAATTCGGCCCATCTCGACGAGGAAGGGTTCCTTACCATTATTCATAACGTACGGACAGTATCCGATCAGATAGCGATATTGGTAGATACCAAAGGTCCGGAGATCCGCACCACAATGCTGGAAAATCCTATCGAACTGAAAATCGGAGACCATATAAGGATCGTGGGAAATCCTGAAGGAATCTCTTCGAGAGAGACTGTGTATATCACCTACCGGAATATCACCGAAGAGATGCATGTGGGCGATGATATCCTGATCGATGACGGAGAAGTAGACCTGGAAGTAATTGAGGTAGCAGACGATTATCTGCTCTGCCGGGCGAAGAATGACGGGGTGATCGGTAGCCGCAAAAGTGTGAATATCCCGGATGTCCGCATCAACCTTCCCGCGATTACCGAACGGGATAAAAAATTCCTTGCGTTGTCCGCCAAGCATGATGTCGATTTTGTAGCCCATTCGTTCGTGAGGAGCAAAGAAGATGTGGAGGCTGTGCAGGAGATACTCGACGAGTTAGACAGTCCCATCAAAATTATTGCCAAGATAGAGAACCAGGAAGGTGTGGATAATGCCGATGAGATCCTGGAAGCCGCTTATGGTATTATGATCGCCCGCGGCGACCTGGGGATAGAGGTGGCGCAGGAAAAAATTCCCGGCATACAACGGGTACTGATCCGACAAGCTATCCACCATAAGAAACCGGTCATTGTGGCTACTCAGATGCTGCACTCCATGATTAATAACCCACGTCCCACACGTGCGGAGATTACGGATATTGCCAACGCCATCTATTATCGTACCGATGCAGTAATGCTCAGTGGCGAAACAGCCTATGGCAAATATCCCGTGGAGGCGGTGCGCACCATGGCAAAAACGGCTTATGAGGCAGAATTGACGAAGCTCTCGGAGAATGATATCCGCGTACCCTATAATCTGGATGATAACCGTGAAGTTACGGAATTTCTGGCCAAACAGGCGGTGAAATCGTGCGCACAGCTGAATGTAAGGGCAATAGTCACCGATAGCCACACCGGCCGCACAGCCAGGGTATTGGCGGCATTCAGAGGAAAAAGTCCTGTGTATGCTATTACCACCACCAAGAGGCTGGCCCGGGAACTGGCATTGTCATACGGTATCTGGGCGGAATTTCAGCAGGGAAAAGGCGACGGTAATACCAAGGAGAGCCGGAGAGCCTATTTCACGGAAGCCATCAAACAACTCATCGACAGGAAGACGATTGAGGCACAGGATCGAGTGGCTTATCTGGGGGGCAGTTTCGGTGAGACCGGCGGTACTACTTACCTGGAGGTTGCCGAAGCCTGGAGAATTCTCGAAGCGAAAGAAAAATACAATTTGCCCGACTATACAATGTAGCTTTTAATATGCTAATATGCCAATGTGCCAATGAGATTAAGTGGGAAGGTGGTTCGGTGAAAAAGTAGTTAGGATGATTTAATGAATTGATAATGTGGTGATTTTCTGATTTAAATCTGTTAATCAGATATTATCCTGGTTCTAAGCAAAATAATCGTATGAGCAAAATAGAAGAATATATCCTGTCACACATAGATGCTGAGCCGGAACTGCTGAAGAAGATCGACCGGGATGCGCATGTGAATATGTTGCAGGGAGATATGACTTCCGGACATTTACAGGGACGGTTCCTGAAGATGATCACACAGATGATCCGGCCAAAACGGATATTGGAGATCGGTACTTTCGTCGGGTATTCCACTCTCTGTTTCGCGGAGGGCCTTGAAGAGGAGGGTGAACTCCATACCATCGAGATTGATGATGAACTGGAAGACCGGATCCGCGGTAATTTTGACCGTTCGGAACATGGAAAAAAGATCGTACTTCATATAGGCGATGCGTTGGAAATCATCCCTCGATTCCAGGATGAAAGTTTCGATCTGGCCTTCCTCGATGCCGATAAGGAAGATTATTGGGATCATTACGAATATACCCTCCCGAAGATCAGGAGAGGGGGTATTATCCTGGTGGATAATACTCTCTGGTACGGGAAGGTGGTGGAAGAGGTGAAGAACAATGATCGGGCGACCCGGGGGATCCTGGATTTTAACCGGAAACTGGCGGATGACGACAGGGTGGAGAAGGTGATTCTGCCTCTCCGCGACGGATTAACGCTGATAAGAAAGAAATAATAACAAGCATGGATACGAACAGACAACAGAAAGTAAACCGGTTGATACAGAAAGAGCTGAGCGAGATCTTTCTGCTGGATGCCAAAAAGATGCAGGGCATATTGATCTCCGTGACCAACGTACGGGTATCGCCCGACCTGGGTATCGCGCATGCCTACCTGAGTGTTTTCCCGTCGGAAAAAGCGAAAGAGTTGGTTAAAAATATCAATGAGAATGTAAAGACCGTCCGTTATGATCTGGGTAAGCGGTTGAGGAACCAACTGCGGGTAATTCCCGAACTGACGTTTCATGTGGACGATTCGCTCGATTATATCGAGAACATCGACAGGCTATTGAAAGACCAGTAAAATATTTATTTTAATTTGAACGTCTCCTTTTTCATAGCGCGCAGATACCTCTTTTCAAGGAAATCACACAATGTTGTCAATGTGATCTCTGCTATCTCAGTGTGTGGTATCGCCATCGCTACTGCGGCTATCGTATGCGTGCTTTCCATCTTCAATGGTTTCGGCGGTATTGTAGAGGGTATGTTCAATGCGTTCGATCCCGATCTGAAGATCAAGGTGAAAGAGGGTAAAGTGTTCGACTATCATACGCCGGAGTTCCAAAAAGCATTGCAGGTAAGCGGTATACAGATCATCTCCGAATCACTGGAAGAGACCGCCCTTTTTATGTTCGGTGAGAGCCAGGTTCCGGTGCTGATGAAAGGAGTATCGGAGGAGTTCAGGCTGATGGCCGACATGGAAAAGCTGATTCTGCACGGGTCGTTCAAACTGCGGGAGGATGTAGTGGACTACACTACGCTGGGCTCCGGGCTGGCGATGACGCTCGGCGCACGCCCCGGATTTATCAACCCTATTGAAATTTATGCTCCCAAGCGCGATGTGCGGGTGAACCTGGCCAATCCTGCAGCTGCATTCACTAAAGGATACGTCCAGATCGGCGGTGTTTTCAGTCTCAATTCGCCGGAGTATGACGAACAGATGGCCATTATCCCAATCCAACTGGCACGGGATCTTTTTGGTTACGATAAAGAAGTAACATCACTGGATATCAAATTAGAGCCTACTGCTTCCGTAAGTAAGGTGAAGCGTGAGATGCAACGTTTCCTGGGAGACAATTTCCTTGTGGAAGACCGGTTTGAACAACAACAGGAATCGTACCGGATGCTGCAGATGGAGAAATGGGTGACTTTCCTTATAATGGTGTTTATCCTATTGATAGCTGTTTTTAATCTGGTGGGTTCGCTTTCGATGCTGGTGGTGGAAAAGCGGGACGATATCAAAAGCCTGCAGAATATGGGGGCGTCCGGTCAATTGATATCACGTATCTTTTTGTATGAAGGATGGCTGATTTCGTTTATCGGTATCATTGCCGGAATTGTTACTGGGTTGATATTGTGTCTGTTGCAGCAGCATTTTGGACTGCTTCAGCTGAGTGATACCCCCGGTGCCTATATCATCGATGCCTATCCGGTGATCGTCAAAGTGACGGATGTAGCGATCGTCTTTGCGGTGGTAAGCCTGATCGGCCTGTTGGCAGTACTTTATCCGGTCAATAACTTAAAGAAAAAACTCAAACAGTAAAGTTGATGTGATAATTCGGTGATTTAACGATGTGATGATGAATGTGCTAATGAGTCAATGTGCCAATTTATCGATTTTATGATTTCGTGATTTGACTACGTCGATTTTCAATTCATGATTTTTGAATCTGGAATCTGAAATTTATTAAAATATGAAGATAGCTATTGTTGGAACGGGATATGTAGGATTGGTTTCAGGAGCCTGTTTTGCCGAAATGGGAGTGGATGTGACCTGTGTGGATATTGACAGGGAGAAGATCGAGGGCCTGAAAAAGGGAATTATACCCATTTACGAACCGGGATTAAAGAATATCGTGATGCGCAACCATGAAGCGGATCGTCTCCATTTCACCACCGATCTGCCGGCCATACTGAACGAAATGGAGATTGTATTCATCGCGGTGGGCACTCCCTCGGATGAAGACGGGACTGCGGACCTTTCCTATGTCATGACGGTGGCCAACACCATTGCCGACCATATGTCCAAACCCCTGCTGATTGTCACTAAAAGTACCGTTCCTGTAGGAACCTCGTATCGTATCAGGGATCTGGTGAGAAAGCGGCTCGATGAACGGGGAATGACGGATCTGCAATTTGATGTGGCTTCCAATCCCGAATTTCTGAAGGAAGGTGCTGCTGTGAATGACTTTATGAGTCCCGACCGGGTGATCGTAGGAGTGGAAAGCGAAGAGGCGAAAGGGCTGATGACCAAGCTTTACCGACCCTTCCTGCTGAATAATTTCCGGGTAATTTTTATGGATATCCTTTCGTCGGAGATGACAAAGTATGCTTCTAACGCCATGCTGGCTACCCGTATCAGTTTTATGAACGATATCGCCAACCTGTGCGAGCGGGTAGGGGCTGATGTGAATATGGTGCGCCGCGGAATGGGCAGCGATTCCCGTATCGGCAGAAGTTTCCTTTATCCCGGTTGCGGGTACGGGGGCAGCTGCTTTCCCAAGGATATCCGCGCGCTTATCAAGGTGGCCGAAGATGCCGGATATGAGATGAGCGTATTGAAAGCGGTAGAGGAAGTGAATAACCGGCAGAAAGATATCCTGTTTCAAAAGTTCAAACTTCATTTCAATGGCGAAATGAAAGGCAAGACGGCAGCTGTGTGGGGATTATCCTTTAAACCGGAGACCGACGACGTACGCGAAGCGCCTTCACTCACCCTTATCAACAGCCTGCGGGAAGCGGGCGTGGCTGTGCGGGCCTATGATCCCGCGGCCATGGAAGAAGCACGTCATTACCTGAACGATTCCATCTATTATGCGACCGATATTTATGATGCCGCCAACGGTGCCGATGCAGTGATCGTACCCACTGAGTGGAAAGAGTTCCGGCTTCCCAACTGGAGTATTCTGAAGAAGATCATGAACAACCACGTGGTGATCGACGGAAGGAATATCTACAACATGGAGGAACTTGCCTCCTATGGCTTTGCCTACAGCGGGATCGGATAGTAGGAGAAAAACTGTTTTTTTACAGCTTTTCCCTTTTCTCCATATTTCGTAAAACGTCTTCCCGGGTCAAAAATGCGGGACGGAGCTTGTTTTCAGAAAGCAGTTGCAACTGATTGCCGACAAACTTGCTTTTCGGCTGAGTAGCATTGCCATAGCTTAGTAAAACCTTTGCTTTCACTGTCTTTCCAAATTCAACAACCGCTACAAATGTGTCACCGTGGTAGGCATAGTTTTTATTGTTTTCCCCGTTTGGTTGATAATACATAGTTCTGAAAATGCCGTATCGACCGGGGCCCCCATTTGCCGGAAATTCATATTCTCCTGCTTTGTACCGGTTAACATCACCCCAGGCAACATTCATTGAATCATAGGTCTCTTCTACCTCCATGGCAGCATTTACTAACAGCCCGACAGCCTGCTTTGGATTATTTAATCCTTCAGGAGTGGAGACAGGTCTTTCGGCACTCCATGGAATTGCAAACATATCACTGTCAAGCTTGTCAAGCCATCTTCCAAAAAGGACAGCACCCCGACTGTCTGCATTGGTAGCTCTATCCCACTGTTCCAGTACCCACGCAGCTTTCAGTGCCGTGGAATCGGGATGTTGTTTTACGGCAGCCAGCAGGTCATCCAGAAAACGGCCCGCAGCCTCCATTCCCGTGTCTGACTTATAATCAACCAGTTCATCAAAGCTAATAGAAGCATCATCTTTAATAAGGTTCACCGCACGTTGCGCCCTTAAAGATACTGGCATATCCTCCGGAGACATATAAGGAGGAAAGTCCTCAAAATCCAGTAAAAGTGGATAAGTAGATGTCCAGGGCGGATCGTTCGCATTTTGTACAAAACCGGAAGAGGGATTAATCAACTTCGGCAGATCATCATAATTATGGTAGCTGCTCCAGATATATTTCGACTGTGTACCATCCACAGTACTATTCCAGAAAACCCAATCACCTTCAGATCTTACAGGAACATTACCATTAAAGAGATAGAGAATGTTACCCTCCCTATCGGCATATATGAGATTGAACATGGGAATTTGCATCATTTTTAAAGCTTCTTCAAACTCTTTCATGTTTTTAGCTTTACCCATTTCATGATACTGGGCATAATATGAACTGTTTTCAAGTCCTGCAATCCTTACGGCATAAGCCTTGTTGTCTTTCTCACCCATTACGGGCCCATGTTTGGAATACCTTAATTCAATATCCTGCTGTTGAACCGTACCATCTTTTTGCAGTACTTTTAAAGGCACTCTCTTTTCCTGGAAAGGCTCACTCTTGCCATCAAGCAGGTAACCACCCTGCTGCAGCGTTAACTCGTATCTGTCCGAAGCATCGATGGTGTTTACAGTATGTGTCCATCCTAACTGTTCGTTAAAGGCGATGTTTAACACAGGCATGCCTACCAAAGTAATACCATACACATTAAAGCCGGGAGCGGTTAACTGTGCTTCAAAAAATAGATAAAAATCACTCCATGGCAGATGAGGATTGGCAACCAACATAGCATTTCCGGATTCAGATTTAGAAGGAGCAATTGCATAAGAGTTAGAACCCGGGGCTGTTTCTTTCCTGGTCTCGGCTATATCGTTTCCGCCAGTAAATTCAAGACATATAACTCTTTTACCATGAGCCAGCACATCCGTAGCTACAACCGGCAGCACCTGTTTCACCCTATCATCTATTTTATCGGGATGCGCTTTTGCATAATCGTTGAGACCCTTTACAAATGCCTCTAAATACTGTTTATCCCTGCTGCCGGATTTGTTATAGTGCGCCTCTGCAGAATCGGGCAGATTGAACAGATGGGTGAGTTTATCAGAATCCATATACTCCTCGCCGAAATATTCCGACGCCTTCCCCCGCGCCTGGGCATATAATTTCAATATCAGGTTGGCATGGTTCTGCATTTGTGCCCATCCAAAAGCATAATACATCTCCGTTTCATTGTTGGCATACACGTGCGGCACGCCGTAATTGTCCCAGATGATTTCCGTGTTCCCCGGTTTTTGCGGGTTAGAGCAGGAAGAAAGAATAAAGATAGTGAGGACCATCCTTATCATTCCTGTTTGTCGCGAATTTTGCATTGATTATACGTTATTCGTTGCCCGGTTTTAACTTGTTGCCCGGTTAAATTTATTCCTTAAAAACAGCTGCAATAGTATCCATCAATACGACTCAGTTTGCAACCTTATTCTTTATCTGCTAATTACAGTTCTCTATTTCAATAATATAATAACCCCTTTGTATGATATCATCCTCCCATTCCGGTTTTACAGCTTCAATATGGCAAAACTGACACTCTTTGGAAGTAAGCGGTTGATCCTCCTGATCTTTCGTTTTCAGATACTCTTTACCATATTTGTATATCCGTTTTTTATCTTTTATTTCCACCGGAGCGATTATGTCAAAATGCATTACACTGCCGTCTGTCTTAGTTACATAGGTGTCCCAAACTGCTACTTGCATTTTATTTGAATTTATAGATTACGTGCAAAATTGCTGTTCCCAGTCATAATAACAAATCGTATGCGGTATAAGTTTTCAATTCGTGATCCGCAGATCCCGGTGGAAATACTCCTTTCCCACAAGTATCAGGTTTAGGTATACATAGAACGGATATTTAATATCTCCGATCACGCATGGTTTGGGCAGCGCCGGAGGTATCAGGATTACTGATAGAGGAGCGTCTGTTGCCGCGGCGATTTGTCTCTCGGGGGTATGGAGCGGTGGGTGTTTCCTGTTTCCAGAGATTCTTCCCGAAATCGATCAGTTCCCGTTCAATCCTCTCCTGTTCCGCCTTCATTTCTTCGGGGCTCGAGGTGTACTGCGAGATAGCAAGATTACGCGGATTCTGCGCTTTGTAGATCTCCCCGTCGTATTTTCTCATGCGGAAAAAGTCATCAACGCTATCGCTCATGCTGTTGTTGAGGGAGGAACCCATGACCGGCATGCGCCGTGCATAAGGGGATATTTCGTCGTAAAGGATCCAGAAGAGGGGATAGCGTGTGGTGGCGCCATAATCGTCCCGGCGCTGCAAGACCGGACAGATGGCGATCGGTCTTATCCTGAAAGCGGAATTGCCTGTATCGAAATAGTAGGCCTCTTTCACGAAATAACCTTCTACCTCATTGCCGGGGATATCAGCATCGTTGACTACAATTTTACCATCGGCTGTTTCATAATAGATTCCAAACCGGTCCAGCAATTCCTGAAAATTTACCCGGTACTCTTCAGTAAATTCTTCCCGTCCGTCTAAATATTCGTAAGCCGGGATAATCTCTTCCTGCAATAGGTTAAATAGCATAGTAAAGAGGCTTATTTTACCCTCTGCCGGAGTGACCGGATAATAGAGGGGGGCATTGGCCTCTTTGGTGAGGTCGAGATAGCGATAAATGATCCGCGACCATTTGGCATTTTCTATGCTTTCGTCCTGGAGGCGGTTCCGTTGCTCCATGCGGATATTTGTGCCGGCAACCTGTTGCTGCACTGTGCTCTGCCGCCGTTCTATTCTCTCTCTCGCAGTCTCCTGCGGAAAAAGGAAGCCAATCCCTCCTGCGAAAAGAATCAATATCAAGAATAGTTTTGTTTGCATATTTTTTTGTTTAGAATCAAGAACCAAAATTTTAATAAACTAAAAACTAAAAATGAAAAATGAAATTTTATTATTCACATTGGCATATTGGCACATTATTCACATTATCCTCACTTCCATCACTGCGATCTCCCGTTCCGTACCGTCGGGGCCGGCAGCCCGTACGCCCGATATATAGAAATAACTCCCCCGTGCGAGCCGCCTGATCTGCTCTTTTTGCCTTTCTGAAAAAAGGTTCCCGTCGGAAACTTCCGGAATAGCATTTCCCATCGAATCAAAGAAGACCCGGAACGGAATGGAAAGGATCCCATCGTCGATGGCTGCCTTAATTTCCCGGGCATTCATCAGGGCCGCTTTCTGTAAGCCCCCTCCCCTGAACATGACCGGATTTCCGTTGGCGCCGCTGTACTCTATATAAGGGGTGGGGTCGGGGAGTGCGCGTACCCTGAATTCTTTGACGGCTACGCGGCGTACGTCTCCCCCGGCCGTACGGGCGGATACCGATATCGTGACATTCCGGCCGACCGTCGTGGGATGGGCGATCCACATATTTCCACGGCGGGTGAGGTTACCCTCGGTCATGGTTGCACTGACATCCTGGGGAGCAAGGCCCGGTACGGAAATACCGATCTCATTGTCGATCCCTGCATATAACACATTCATAAGGGTGGGCGCGATGGTGGCCACCGGTTCGATCACGGTGTAGCTACCCGCAAACTGGCGGCGGGACACGGCGCCGTCGCTGCCGGCCATCTCTACATACCCTTCTACTGGGAATGTACCGATACGATCGGCCCGAACGGAAAAGGATCCGTTTTCCTTCGTATTGAGGTTCTCCCCGTTGACCACAATACGGGGTTGCCGGGTGGAATCTTCCGCGGAGAGGACAATACGGGCATTGTAGGCACCGCCCTGGATCACGATATCGGATTCGGGAATGATATAGGCATTCAACCGGTTTACACGGAGATCGCCTATATCCACATTATGCAATATATTTGCCAGTGCCTCTCCTTCCGAGGAGCGGATATCGTTTTCGATCTTTGTCAGCATGGTAATGGCTGCTGCCAGAGGCATCTGCTCAAAAAGAGAGGCTTCCCAGCTTTTATTGCGTGACCGGGGCTGTGTGCTGAGGTTTTTCCCGATAATTGCCCGGCGGGCGGGATCCGTTACGAGTTGCGTTACCGAGTCGCGGTAAGTATCGATGGCATTCCTGAACTTTTTCCCTTCGCCGTTCACGGGGGAGAGCATGACCACCGACGCGGCTTCCAGATCGTCTTTGTGTTTGATATTATTGATATTCGCTTTTCTTCCGTCGGCTTCGCGTACCATTCGCAGCTTCAGTTCTTCGATATATTGTGTCAGCGAATCGCTCATGGAGCGTACCTGTAACCCTTTCCGGTACCACTCACCGGCCTTTTCGGGATTTTGTGCATGGTAGGCCGTCAATTCTTCCATGATCAGCCTGTTGCGTTCCAGCATCGTGCCGGATGAATTTCCCAGACTGTTATCCACCATTTCAAACCCGTCGAGCACTTCTACTGATACGTTGAGCGCCAGCATCGCAATGAATACCAGATACATCAGGTTGATCATCTTCTGACGGGGGGAATTGGGACTGTTGACTGCCATGAGAAAGGATTATGAGTTAGGGTTACCGGGACTGTCGTGTCTGTTGACCGTCATGGCCTGCAGCATACGGGCGTAGACTTCGTTCAATTCCCTGAGTTGATCCGCCATTTTCTCAGTTTCCGTTTTAATGACCGATCCGTCGGGAAGGGTATCGCCGTAGAGGGTCCTGAGGCGGGCCAGTCCCTGATTGATCTGTTCAATGGCGCCGATCTGGCTGCTAACGCTTTTTAACTGTATTTCGTAGATGGAATTGAGTCCCGATAAAGTGCGGTTAAGATTTTCCATTTGTTTGCCGTATTCCTCGGTGTGTGTCGACAGATTGTGAGGAATTTGATACTTCGGTTCACCGGAAGAGGACGGTGGGGCGATAATTGAATCCGGGGTGGCGTTGTCTCGTGCGGCCGTTCCGGAACTGCTTTGTGTAATCGGGCCGGCGACCGGTGATATTCCGTCGCGAAGCATTCCCGTGGTCTGCTGTAGGATACCGGCGTTGAAACCGGGGCTGTCTTCGGGATTGCCGGAAGAGAGTGACGGGAATACCTGTTCCCACCTGTAGTTGCGTATAGGAGTGTCGAATGCGGAAAGGATAAAGACAATGCATTCAGTGACCATTCCGATAAAGAGCATCTCGTTACCGAAGGGGAAATGGAGTAGTTTGAACATCGCGCCTAGGATCACGATGGCGGCCCCGAAGCTGTAAGCGAAGTTGATAAAGCGTTTACCCCGCTCGGTCTGCAGGAAATGTTCGAGTCTGTTTTTATATTTGTTATAGGCGTTCATTTATGATGAGTTATGAGTTTCATTTATTTTCCAGCGCTGGCTTGTGTCCTTACGCAACGGAATCCTATATAGGAGCGCCCCCGGTTCTGGTATTCGCTGTCGCGCATGTCCGAGCGGATAAAGGTGGAGATATCTTTCCAGGAGCCTCCCTTCACCACTTTTCGTTTGAGCGCATAGGGATCTTCGGTAGCGGCGTTGTAGCTGTATTCGGGATTCAGGTCGCCCATCAATTCGTTTCCCGACCCGGTGTAGGCGGTGGATGTCCATTCCGCCACATTTCCCGCCATGTCGTATAATCCGGAGTTATTGGGCTTAAAGCTCCTTACTTTGGCGGGAATGAGGTGATTGTCAGCTCCGTACGCTCCATCACCTGGTTTGAAATTGGCCTGGAAACAGCCGCTTTCGCTTGTCGTGGCGTCGGAGTCCCACGGGTATCTGTTCTCGGAGTTGGCGTTCCGTGCCGCCATTTCCCATTCCGCTTCGGTGGGGAGACGGTATTTCTCTACCGTCACATCTTCCCTGTTAATACTTCTGCGCAGGAACAGGGTGCGCCATTCGCAGAAAGCGGTAGCCTGTTCCCATGAGACGCCCGTTACCGGGTGGTGTGCGTAGGCGGGATGGGAAAAGTAGTTACGTAAATAGCGTTCGTTGTCCGCATTCGGGAAATCGTTCACCCAGCAGGTGGTATCGGGATAGATGTTGACGATGCGTGTATGTACAAAATCGTAGAGGCTGCTCAGGGGGCGGGTGATGGTCTCGTTGACCATACGCCCGTCGGGAGCGATGTATGCCGTGTCTTTCGATATCATGATCACCTCATTCGGATCAATGGTGATGTCGCTGTTCAGGGTCCTCTCCGCGGGATTCAGACGATGTTGCCGCCTGGCTGCTTCCGCCGCGTCGAACCACTCGTAGCGGAAGTTCATCTGGCGGGCATCCAGCATTTTTTTTCCTGTGATGGGATGCGTCTTATAAATACTGTTGATAGCAGCCTCTTCCTCTTCGGTATTTCTTGTCCAGGGGATGGGGATCTTCCAGTTCAGGCGGGGGGTGACGGGATCGCCGTACTCATCCTCGGTGATCTTGTAGAAGTCATCGCCCGCATATGCCGGATCTGCCAGCCGTTCGCGGATAATGGAGTCCCGCACCCAGTAGACGAATTGTTTGTACTGCGAATTGGTGATTTCCGTTTCGTCCATCCAGAAGTTATCCACCGATACCCCGCGGGTCGGGATGGAGAACCCCCAAAGCGAATCGACCTCCCCCGGCCCCATGATATAGGCTCCCCGTGTTACCAGTATCATATTATAAGGCGTAGGTTCTCCCCACACCTTACCCACAGGCACGCCAGTAAGCTCCCCACCGATACTGCTCCCGATCCCGCGCCTGCCGCAGGAAACTATTACGATCAGTATCAGTCCGAATAAGATGAATCTCTTCATATTTTGATAAAATAAGAGTAAAGAGCCAAGACGTTTAGTAAACTAAAAACTAAAAGTTAAAAACGAAAAATTTAGAATTTGACTACGTCGATTTTGACTCCGCCGAACGTTGTTTCAATCAAATCATCGTCAAATCACACATCAGTAAATAGTCACATCAACCGAACCGCTTTTCCACTTTCATTACAGTAAGCGGATACTCTTGTGAGGCTGCCGCTTCGGTTTGAAATAATCAAGCGGAAAATCATAGCGGAGATAGAGTTCATGGCTACCTCTGCTATTTTTTCCGGATCCTGTTGTATGTAGTCCGTAGGCATATCCCAGTTCCACATCCCGGATGGTGGCGCCGGCAAAAAGTACGTACCCGTCGTCCAGCCTCCATGATGCTCCGCCTGAGAATCTTTTATTGTATTCCAGACGAAGCGTAGCCTGTACCTGGGTCATGCTGAAGTCGGTC
>NZ_CALNAT010000077.1 GCF_937873925.1 uncultured Proteiniphilum sp.
AATCGAGGAGCGAAGGCGACTCAATTGAAAATCGAGGAGCGAAGGCGACTCAATTGAAAATCGAGGAGCGAAGGCGACTCAATTGAAAATCGAGGAGCGAAGGCGACTCAATTAACAATCGAGGAGCGAAGGCGACTCAAATAGTCTAATTTTAATGAACAAAGAAAAGCATCCGATTTGACGAAAGGATTATTGGATGGAACTGCAGGAATAAAAAAAGAAAAACGGATCGTATGGAAAAAAGGAAAATAATTTTAGCTGTTGTTATTTTGTTTAACGTACTATTTTTTATACAAGCCAAAGACAAAAAAGTCATTTATTTGAATGACTATTTAAATACAGAACAACCTAACTCGGATGCTATGCCGGCTATCAGAGCCGCTCTCGAACAATGTATCCTGAATAAAGCTTCAACGTTGGTGCTGCCGGGAGGTCGTTTATATATCAAGCGGGACCAGGCCTTTGAGAAGTACCAGTTTATCAGTAATAATAATGAGAGTCTGAAGCGTATCGCATTCGATTTAGCAGGTATGGAAGATTTTACGGTAGAAGGTAATAATACCGAACTTATGTTTAGCGGGTTTATATCGCCTTTTAATCTGGAAGAATGCAGGAATGTGACTATCAACAATCTTACAATCGATTATACCAGAACATTTAATTCTGAAGGGATAATCGTAAATAAAGGAGAAGGATGGCTCGATATAAAATTTCCGGAAGACTATATGTACGATACCGATAATGGCACCCTTCGTTTCAAGGATGAAAATCATGTATATTATCCATACTCCAATCTTTTGGAATTCGATTCCAAACTGCGTGAACCGGCATTTCAAGCGAAAGATTTTTGGTTATGGAGCCCTGTTGCTGCTGAAGAAATTGAGAAAGGGACAGTCCGTATCAAGCGGGATGATTTGAAAGGTACAATAGGAAATACACTGGTTTTTGGAGCCTCTGCACGGTATAATCCGGCATTTACATTAAACACATGTGAGGATATAAATATATATAATGTCAATCTCTATCATTGCGGCGGTATGGGTGTCATAGCCCAGAGCAGTGAAGATATTGAACTTCGCAAGGTAAATGTTACCCCTACACCCGGGAGTAACCGTATGATCAGTATCACGGCTGATGCCACTCATTTTGTGAATTGCAGCGGATATATCCGTATGATTGATTGTATATTCGAGAACCAGAAAGATGATGCATCAAACATTCACGGTTGGTATATGGCCGTAGAAAGTGTGAAGGATGACTATACCATGCTGCTGCGTTGGAAAAATAAGGGACAATATGGGGTTGATTTTATAACGCCTCATTCGACATTGGAGTTTGTTGACAATGAGACGATGTCCACTTATGATAGAGCGAAAGTCAAAAGCGTAAAACGACTTAATAAAGAGTATCTTGAAGTAGTTATGTCAACACTATTGCCAAAAGAAATAAAGAAAAATCATGTTGTGGCGGCAGATGATGCGTATCCGGAAGTACTGATTAAAGGTTGCCGTATACAAAAGAATCGTGCCAGAGGCTTATTGCTCGGATCACGCGCACGTATGGTTATTGAGGATAACTATTTTCATACGCCGGGTGCTGCCATCTTATTTGAAGGTGATGGTAATTATTGGTATGAACAATCCGGCGTTAGAGATGTAATCATTCGGAATAATATTTTTGAAAACTGTAATTATGGTAGCGAGGATTGGGGAAGAGCATGTATTGCCGTAGGCAGTGGTATTCCCAATAAAGAAGTAAGTAGGTATCATCATAATATTCGAGTGGAAAAAAACATATTCAAGACATATGATCCGCGTATACTTTATCTGTATAGTGTTGACGGTTTTATATTTAAAAATAATACGATTGAGAAAACAAATGCTTACCTTTATACTCGATCGGAAAATCGACCCTTCGTGGTAACGGATAGTTCAAATGTGGAGATAACTGAAAAATAGATAATTTATTCTCCCTAAGCATGAAACGAGCATCTAAATCACACCTTAGTGCAAAAAAATAAAATAATTCGTATGAAAAAAATTATAATCCTGACATTCATTTGCGGTTTTTGTGGTAATCTCTTCGCGGAGTTGCAACTTCCTTCGGTTCTGAGTAGTAATATGGTCCTTCAGCGGAATACTGCTGTAAATCTGTGGGGAAAAACATCTCCGGGTAGTGATGTGCAAATCGTGACATCGTGGAATAACAAAAAATATGTTGCCTCTGCAGATAAACAGGGAAAATGGATCATACAGGTCGATACGGACGGGGCGGGAGGCCCTTACACGATTCACTTTACCAGTAACGGCCAGCAAATAGTTCTTGATAATGTGCTTTTGGGTGAGGTATGGATTTGTGGAGGACAATCCAATATGGAGATGCCCGTAACAGGTTTTATGCAACAACCCGTGGAAAATTGTATGGATGCCGTAATGGATGCTGTACAATATCCGAACATCAGAATGTTTACCGTACCCAGACAGTCCTCGGAAATACCCTTGTATGACTGTAAAGGGGAATGGTTGACTTCTGATCCCGAATCCGTGTCAAGTTTTAGTGCGGTGGGTTATTTTTTTGGAAAAACTCTGTCAAAGGTTCTAAATATACCTATCGGTTTGATCTCTTCTAACTGGGGCGGATCCACCATTGAAACATGGATGACGGATAACTCGATCGATCAGATTGAAGGTATTGATCATGCATTGGCAAAATCAGGGACTTCCGAGAACAGCAGTCCCCAACGGTTATATAACGGGATGATCTTGCCTATTTGCAACTTTACGGCGAAAGGCTTTATCTGGTATCAGGGTGAGTCGAATAGGAAAAATTGGTTTGATTATAAAAAGTTACAAATCGGTTTAGTCGGTTTGTGGCGCAAAAGCTGGAATGACGAGAAAATGCCCTTTTATCTGACACAACTTGCACCGTTTCGATATGAAGGAGACAGTCTTCGTTCGCTGGCTATGGTAGTGGAATCCCAATATCAGGCAGTTAAAGAGATCCCTTTTTCCGGAGTAGCCGCAACAACCGACATAGGCAACCCCACATGTATCCACCCCGAGAAGAAGTACGAAGTCGGTCTTCGTTTAGGATATCTGGCTTTAACCAACGACTATGGAGTGAAAGGGTTACCTGCTCTTGCTCCCACATTTAAATCGATGGAACGCAAAGAGAAGAAACTTATACTCAGTTTTAATAATGTGTCGGAAAAGTATGAATGGAACGAGCCAAATAGTTTTAAAGGTTATTTGCCGGCGGGTTATGTGACTCCTGGAGGATTTGAGATAGCAGGGAATGATGGCGCCTTTTATCCTGCCAAGGGGAATTATATATGGTGGGAGAATAAGATAGAAGTTTGGTCAGATGAGGTTCCGGATCCCGTAGCTGTGAGATACGCATTTATGAATTATTGTCCCGATGCCAATGTAATAACCACGGTGGGACAACCATTAGTCCCTTTCAGGACAGATGATTGGGAGGTTAAAGATATAGGGGAAATCAAGTGAATTCATTACTATTCAATTCTTTTGCTTCAATAGGTGTTTTTTTGATTGTATTTGTATTCCGCCGACTGAATTACCGGGGATTGAACATAGGCGGGAATTTACAATCGGCCGATGTTCGCATACAACTCCTATGAAATTTAAATATAGCTTATTTGCCTGTTTTCACTAAAAAGAATATCTTTGGGAAAAATTTACTGATGGGATGAGTCTTTGATGGGATGATTTGTTGATTTATGAATGTATGATTCAATCTTTTTACTTAATCTCCTTCAATCTTACTCAATCTTCTACATTCTCATTATCACTGTCTTTAAGATCAGGATTCTGAAAGATGGCATGCATCTAAATAAAATAATAATATGAAAACACTGCGGGTACCAAAGCAAGATGTTTCACAACTTGAAACGATATTCGATAAGATCAAGATGCTTCATGAAACCGGGGCGGAAGCGCCTATCGACCAGGTGAACTGGAAGGAAGATTTTCCGAAAACCCTGCCTGTAACGGTGCGGGTAACGCATGACGCAGAGACTCTCTACCTTTATTATTCGGTAATAGGAGAAGCTGTTCGTGCGGCAAATACCGAAGATTTCGGATCGGTCTGGGAGGATAGCTGCGTAGAATTCTTTATGCAGCGAGAAGGAGAAAGCGGGTATCGCAATTTCGAATGCAATATATTGGGAACGTTGCTTTCCCGCCGGCATGAGACAAGGGAAAAGGGAGAAAAACAGATTCACGAAATGACCTCTATTTTCAGATATAGTACCATCTCTCACAGATATGAAGAGGGTAGGCAGGTGAGCGATTGGCGCATGTATCTGGAAATACCCAAAAAAGCGCTGGGTTTTGATGCCCATGAATCGCTTTCCGGACAAAAAATCAGGGCTAATTTCTATAAATGCGGCGACGAAACACCTGAACCCCATTTTTTAAGTTGGAATCCCATCGATCTGCCCAAACCGAATTTCCATGTTCCCCAGTTTTTTGGATTACTGGAATTGGAATAATAGTAAGGGATATCTTATTTTCGAAGAACCAAAAAACCGGAACAGAATTTAATACCGGGGATAGACCGGATTTGACGAATTGGTAGCCGAAGGAGCACGGATAACACATAGCATAATCAAACAAAACTAAAATAAATATAATGGACGAGATGAATAAACTGAAAGAGATCGTTTCTCAATTTATCGGAGACGATGCTAACACGGAGATAAAACCGCTTGGAAAAGGACATATCAATGATTCGTACAAAGTAGTATCAGGTGGTAAGGAGTATGTATTGCAACGGATTAATCACCATATATTTAAGAATGTACCCGAATTGCAGAACAATATCCACAGGGTGACCGGACATATTCGTGAAAAACTGGAAGCGCTGGGCGTCACCGATATCGATCGTCGTGTACTTACGTTGATCCCTACCCAGGAAGGAGCCCTTTATTATCAGGATAATGCAGGAGATTACTGGCGGGTAATGGATTTTATCAAAGACAGCAAAAGTTATGATGAGATCAATCCCGAACTGGCATACCGGGCGGGAATGGCTTTCGGCGATTTCCAGAAAATGCTGGCCGATCTTCCGGGAGAGCCGCTGTTCGAGACTATTCCGAACTTCCACAATATGGAAGCGCGCCTCAAAACGTTCCGGGAGGCGGTGGAGGCTAACAAGGCGGGACGATTGAATCAAGTTGCCGGATTGGTAAAAGAGATTGAAGATCGTGCTGAAGAGATGTGCAAAGCAGAGAAGTTGCACCGTGAAGGCAAACTGCCCAAGCGGATCAATCATTGCGATACCAAAGTGAATAATATCTTGTTCGATAATGATGATCAGGTTCTCTGTGTAGTGGATCTGGATACCGTGATGCCGGGCTATGTGCTTTCCGACTTTGGAGATTTTATCCGCACAGGAGCCAATACGGGTGCGGAAGATGACAGGAACCTCGATAATATATCTGTCGATCTGGATATCTTTGAGGCCTATGCGAAAGGTTATCTGAAAAATGCAGCATCCTTCCTCTCGGATGTGGAGATAGAAAACCTCGCTTTCGGAGCGAAACTGCTTACCTACATGCAGACGGTACGTTTCTTTACGGATTATATCGATGGGGATACCTATTACAAAATTGCTTATCCGGAGCATAATCTGGTGCGCACCGAAGCGCAGTTTAAACTGCTGCAAAGCCTCGAAGAAAACTTCGGGGAGATGCAACGGATCGTAAAAGAAGCTGCCGGGAAATAATTCCGATTACAACTTCTCAACTTCATTTCCGGTCTCTTATGAAGAAGAAAGTGGAGGATATATTATCCAAAAAATAGCTTCTACTTTCCTCACGAAGGTAAAAATGGAGAATATATTATCCAAAAACAGGCGCTGTGAAGAAAAAATAACTATCTTTGCACCGCTTTATTTTGAGGAGAAAACGTGGCAAAGTTCAGTTTGTACAATATTTCCCTGAAAAATCTTTCCGAGGGAGTGCATACCTTTGAGTATGACCTGGATAGAAAATTCTTCGACGCCATTGATGGTGAAGAAGTGCGGAAAGGAAATGTGAAGGTGACGGTCAATGTGCGGAAAACGTCATCCACTTTCGAATTTAATTTCGATCTTAAAGGTGTTGTCCAGATACCCTGTACACGCTGTCTGGATGATATGAACCTGGATGTGGATACCCAGAGCCGGCTGATCGTAAAACTCGGTAAAGAATATTCCGAGGAGAGCGATGAGATAGTGATCATTCCCGAAGAGGAAGGAGAGATCAATATAGCCTGGTTCCTGTACGAATTTATTGCCCTGACCATTCCCATCAAACATGTACACCCCGCAGGTGAATGTAACAGGGTTGTTTCCTCCAAATTGCGTAAACATCGGGCTGTCAGTACAGATGATGACGATGATGACGATGGCGATATTCCGGATGATGATTTTTCGGATGAGGAAGAGTCGCAGGATAATGATCCCCGTTGGGATGCACTCAAGGGATTGAACCTGGAAGAGAACTGAGTATATCAACAATTAAAAACCAAATATAGAAATGGCACATCCAAAAAGAAGACAGTCTTCTGCAAGACAAGGGAAAAGAAGATCGCACGATCATGCCAAAATGCCTACCATGGCAATCTGCCCCAACTGCGGAGCATGGCATATTTATCACACCGTGTGCGGTGAATGCGGTTACTACAGAGGTAAATTAGCTATTGAGAAAGACGCAACGGCATAACTACCTGTTAGTTTACAGAAAAAGAAGACCCTGAAACATCCGAATTACTTTTCAGGGTCTTTTTTTCACTAATTATTTTTTACGACGATGAAACGATTAAACGCCGTCATCACCGGAATTGCAGCTAAAGTGCCGGATTATGTCCTCACCAACGAAGAACTTTCCACCATAGTTGATACGTCCGATGAGTGGATCATGACCCGGGTAGGGATTAAAGAACGACGAATCCTAAAGGGTGAACAACAGGGTATTTCGGTATTGGGCACAGCGGCTGTAAAAGAGCTGCTGGCAAAGACGGACACGGCTCCCGGAGAGGTTGACGCGGTAATCTTCGCCACCTCTACTCCCGATCATTTCTTTCCTTCGTCGGCCTCTATCGTGGCTGAAAATAACGGTATCAAAAATGCTTTCTGTTTCGATATGGAGGTAGCCTGTTCAGGATTTGTTTACGGGCTGGAGATTTGCAATGGTCTCATCCAAACAGGCAAGTATAAAAAGATAATTCTGCTGGCGGGCGATAAGATGTCGTCCATCACCAATTATAAAGACCGTACCACTTGTCCCCTTTTCGGTGATGCGGCAGGGGCAGTGATGATCGAACCCACCGGAGAGAACATCGGTATTATGGATGTGGAACTTCATTCGGACGGAGTGGGGTATCAGCCGCTGCAAATGAAAGCCGGGGGGAGTAAATTTCCCGCCACGCACGAAACGGTGGATAATGCGGAACATACCGTATATCAGGATGGGAGAGTGGTATTTAAGAATGCCGTTTCACGTATGACTGAAGTTTCGCTGGATATTATGAAACGCAATAATCTTACCATCGACAACGTCAATTGGCTGGTTCCCCACCAGGCGAATATGCGTATCATTGATGCGATTATAGACCGTACCGGCTTACCACGTGAGAAAGTAATGATCAATATTGAACGTTACGGAAATACCAGTGCAGGCACTATCCCGCTTTGCCTGTGGGAGTGGGAACCTAAACTGAAAAAAGGGGATAATGTGATCCTGGTCGCTTTCGGGGCCGGTTTCTCGTGGGGAAGCGTTTACCTGAAATGGGGATACGACGGGAAAGGGAAGAGGGAAGAGTGAAAAATTAAAAGTGAAATCCGTGAGTAAGCGAGAGCAAAAACAAGTTTACTTGAGTTTGCCGGGTAATAGCAGATTGCGCGAAGCGAAAAGGTGGGAAGGTGACACAACATAGACGCATCGGAAACGGTGCGTTTTTTTATCTTTATTGGGTAACAATGGGGTAAAATCGGCTGGTAGATGTTATCTTTGTCGTATTAACGGGTTATAAATATGTCGCAGAATAAACATCGTTCCGGTTTTGTCAACATCGTGGGCAATCCCAATGTAGGTAAGTCCACATTGATGAACCGGCTGGTAGGAGAAAAAATTTCTATTATTACGGCAAAGTCGCAGACTACACGCCACCGTATTATCGGTATTGTGAATAGACCTGAATATCAGATAGTCTATTCCGATACGCCGGGAGTACTGCGTCCTAATTATAAGTTGCAGGAATCGATGCTGAATTTCTCTTTATCGGCGCTGGACGATGCCGATGTATTGCTCTATGTTACCGATGTGGTGGAGAAAATCGATAAGAATGATGAATTTCTGAGTAAGGTGCAACGATTGAATCTGCCGATCCTGTTGCTCATCAATAAAATAGACCAGACAAACCATGATGAATTAGAGAAATTGGTCGCGCAATGGCAGGAACTATTGCCGCAGGCAGAGATATATCCCATTTCGGCATTGAACAATTTTAGTGTGGATGTGGTACAGAAGCGCATCCTGGAACTTTTGCCGGAATCGCCCCCTTATTTCGAGAAAGATGCGCTCACTGATAAACCTGCCCGGTTTTTCGTCACCGAGATTATCAGGGAGAAGGCATTGTTGATCTATCAGAAAGAGGTTCCCTATTCCATAGAGGTCGTCGTGGAGGAGTTTAAGGAAGAAAGCGATTTGATTCGGATCAGGGCGGTTATGTTGGTGGAACGCGATTCCCAGAAGGGGATTGTGATCGGTCATAAAGGTGAGTCGTTGAAAAGATTGGGAACGATGGCACGAAAGGATATCGAGCGGTTCTTTGAGAAAAAAGTCTTTTTACAGCTTTATGTGAAAGTGGAAAAAGATTGGAGGAACCGCGATAATATGTTGAAAACTTTCGGATACAGGCTGGATTAATGAGCCAATGTGCTAATGAGTTAATAGGCCAATTAGTAAATCGGCAAATCAATTTGCAATTGTAGAATGGTAATTAATCATCCTCAATATGTCAAATCTCAAATTCTTTATTTTCATTTTCCGTTTTTAATTTACAAAAAGTCTTGACTCTTGGCTCTTGATTCTTGACTCTAATATAGTCTAAAAAAATATGCAAAATTTAGTAGCGATAGTAGGACGTCCCAACGTAGGGAAATCCACCCTCTTCAACCGGTTGACACAAACCCGCCAGGCTATTGTGACAGAGACCGCAGGTACCACACGGGACCGCCAGTACGGAAAAGTGATCTGGAGCGGACAGGAATTTTCACTGGTCGATACCGGTGGCTGGGTGGTAAATTCCGATGATGTGATGGAGGATGAGATCAATAAACAGGTTCGTATCGCCATAGAAGAGGCGGATGTAATTCTGTTTGTGGTGGATGTGATGCATGGCCTGACCGACCTCGATGAGAGGGTAGCCCAGATGCTGCGTAGATCGGGTAAGCCTGTAGTGGTGGTATCCAATAAATCGGACAATTTCGACTTGGGACATCAGTCGGCGGAATTTTATTCTCTCGGCCTGGGTGATCCGTTCGGTGTTTCGGCCATTAATGGTTCGGGGACCGGTGACCTGCTGGATCATATCCTGACGCTGTTCTCAAAAGACAACAGTGAGGAAGCATTGGATGATATACCTAAATTTGCCATAGTGGGCCGTCCGAATGCCGGAAAATCTTCCATCATCAATGCGCTGATCGGAGAAGATAGGAGCATCGTGACCGATATTGCCGGTACCACGCGCGATTCTATCCATATGCACTACAATAAATTCGGTATGGATTTTTACCTGATCGATACGGCCGGGATCCGTAAAAAAGGAAAGGTGACGGAAGATCTGGAGTATTTCTCCGTAATCCGTTCTATCCGGGTTATAGAAAATGCCGATGTATGTATTCTCCTGCTCGACGCAACCCGGGGTATCGAAGGTCAGGATCTGAATATTTTTTCACTTATACAGAAGAACCGGAAGGGGCTGGTTGTTTTCGTCAATAAATGGGACACGGTGGAAGAAAAGGATAACATTGTGATCAAGACATTTGAAAATGCGATCCGTCAACGTCTGGCACCCTTTACCGATTTTCCCATTATCTTCGGGTCGGCGCTGACCAAACAGCGAATCCTCAAGGTGATGGATACCGCCAAAGAGGTGTATCAGAATAAAAAGCGCAGAGTGCCTACCAGTAAACTGAATGAAGTGATGTTACCGATCATTGAAAGGACGCCCCCCCCGGCAAACAAGGGGAAGTTTATCAAGGTCAAGTATATCACCCAACTGGCCAATACACAGGTACCCTCCTTTGTTTTCTTCTGTAATCTGCCGCAATGGATCAAAGAACCCTACAAACGGTTTGTGGAAAACAGGATGCGCGAGAACTGGAATTTCACAGGTACGCCGATCAATATTTTTTTCAGGGAAAAGTGATGTATAGAACAAAGAGTCCGGAGCCAAGACATTTCAACTTCTGGGCTTGGATTTTCTGACAGATCCCTCTTGGTTAATAGTCTTGATTCTAGAAATTTCCATGTACCTTGATGTAAAAAAATAGACTAATCTTATGAAATCACAAAAATATTGCGTTAATTTGTATTACTTTTGCAAAGGTAGGCGAATGATAAAAACTGCTATCTTGTTTTAAAAAGAATAAAATTGAAATGCAACATATCGGCTCCTAAGGCCGGGCAAAACGAAGGGACTACTGATGAATACGAAAAACAATCTTGACAACGAGAAATTATCTGTTAACGAAGAAAAGAATGATGAAGACCTGCAGTCTGAATTCACGGAAAAGGATTCAACGGTAGAAACCCCTCAAGCTGAGATACCTGCTGTAGAGGAAACGGAAAAGGATGATTTGCCGGAATCGGAAGAGAGCACTTCTGAAGAGGCAACCATGGAAGAGTTGCCCGAAGGCATAGAAGAACCCAAAGGCGTGGAAGAAGTTGTCGAAGGGGACGGGGCCACAGAAGGAGTAATTGCAGAAGAGATAACCCCAGAAGAGATAACCCCGGAAGAAATAGTTCCCGAAGAAATAACTCCTGAAGAGATAACCCCGGAAGAGATAACTCCGGAAGAGATAACTCCGGAAGAAATAGTTCCTGAAGAGGCGGCACCTGAAGAGACGGTTGAAGAAGAATCTCCCATTGATTATGATCTGGACGACGTGAATGGTGTAGAAGAATCTGAAGGTGAGGAAGAAGATACGGATGAGGATTCCCTTATAGATGATACTTCCGGTACCTTGCTTCCCATTGAAGAGATCGTACGTAACCTGCATGATCTGTTGAATTCGGAAAATCCGAAACGCAAGGACGTGGATGAGTATAAAAATCAATTTTATCGTTCTTTGCGGAATGAAACAGAGTTACAGAAACAGGAGTTTCTCTCAAAAGGGGGAGAAGAGATCAATTTTCTGGGGAAAGAATCGGAAATCTATGCCGAAGGAAAGGAGTTGCTTCAGAAGATAAAGGAAAAACGGGCGGATATTCTCGCAAAAGAAGAGGCGGAGAAAGAAAAAAATGTTGCCAGAAAGCTGGCTATTATTGAACAGATCAAAATTCTGACCGAAACTCAGGGGCAGGAGGATTTCAATAAGATATACCAGGAGTTCAAATCGCTTCAGCAAGAGTGGAGCGATATCAAACTGGTGCCTCAGGTGAAAGTGAACGAGTTATGGAAGTCGTATCAGCGGTACGTGGAGAAATTTTATGATCTGGTACGTATCAATAATGAGTTCAGGGAATATGATTTCAAGAAGAATCTTGAAATAAAGATTGAGTTATGTGAAGCTGCGGAGAGGCTCGATGATGAGCCGGATGTGGTTTCGGCTTTCCATCAATTACAGAACCT
>NZ_CALNAT010000078.1 GCF_937873925.1 uncultured Proteiniphilum sp.
ATTTTGGTGCAACTCCGCCAGATCAACGGATATTTATTGATTATATTTTTGTAAACCAACAGTCAGAGGTTATTAATCACACTGTTCTTCCCGCAAGATTAGATGATATCTTTTTATCTGACCATTGTCCCGTTACGGCACAAATTCTGCTGGTAAATCCTTAAAACAGAAAACAAGTAAATATATTATGAATACAAAGATATTTCTGGTTGTAATTTTTGTTTTACATCTGGCTGTATGTATACAAAATCCGGAGAAAAAACATAAACAAATATCGCAGAAACTAGAAAGTGGATTCGTGAATCCTCCTGATTCTATTCAAACAAGTGTCTATTGGTACTGGATTTCGGATAACATATCAAAAGAGGGTGCTGTAAAAGATCTCCATGCAATGAAAGATGCTGGTATTAACCGTGCATTCATAGGTAATATAGGCATTGATGGCCTCCCCTACGGTGAAGTAAAAATGTTCAGTGACGAGTGGTGGGAGATATTGCATCTTGCTCTTAAAACAGCAACCGAATTAGATATCGAGATTGGTATTTTTAATTCACCGGGATGGAGCCAATCGGGTGGTCCATGGATAAAGCCGGAGGAGTTGGGTGATATAGAAAACCGTACTGCTATTTCTGCCGGGCATATATACGGTAAAACTAAAATATCAGCAGAATCAAATACTTCGGGAGATCCGGCATATTCTCGTTATCCGGCAATGATGAAACAGCGAACAGATCGTTTCTTTGCGGAAGGAATCAATAACACTTTACTGCATGTCTACATTATGCAGCCGTACGAGGATAAAAATCCTGGTGTAAATGCATATTTGAGACACTTTATGACTGGACAACCTCTACCGATGATCGGATAAAATACTATTCAGGAACAGCAAATTACAGTATCAATTTCTCTACATCAGAAGTACAGGAGAATGAAATTATTGAGATCAGCCTGGGTAATCTGACTGCAATGGCTAAGGTATATGTAAATGATAATTACGCAGGCGGGGTTTGGACATACCCCTACAAACTTGATATCACAGATTTTATAATACCGGGGGAAAATGAACTGGTAATAGAGGTGGTCAACAACTGGATGAATCACCTTATTGGCGACCAAAATATTCCTGAAAATCAAATAGATACATGGTGTTTTGTGAATCCATATAATAGAGAAAGCATCCTGCAACCTTCGGGTTTGTTTGGGCCCGTAACCATCAATCGGTTCAAACCGATTAACGGAATATATGATTAATACATTATTTATCAAGAATATGATTTATTTAATGCCTTCTACTCTTATAAATATAAATCTATTTTTTTAATGTGAAAAAATGGAAGGAGTACTGGAAGGATTTTCTGACAAGAAATATGGAGAGCATTTTAATTGAAGCTGAGCATTTCGAAGATACAGGGGGATGGGTGATAGACCAGCAAAGTATTCCCACCTTGGGCTCGTCGTATTTGATGGCTCATGGCTTGGGCGTACCGGTGCAAGACGCGAAAACTGCCGTACTCATTCCTTCATCGGGCACGTATAAAATATGGGTACGTACCCGGAATTGGGTGGGTGACTGGGGCAGGGGACATGCTCCCGGCCAATTCAAGTTACTCGTGAACAAGAAACCACTATCCCCCGTTTTTGGTACTGAACAAGCCGCGTGGCATTGGCAGGACGGGGGGGAAGTTGAACTTGAAAAGGGAGAAACAGAATTGGTGCTACACGACCTAACCGGTTTCAATGGAAGGTGCGACGCGATATTGCTATCGAACGATAGCGAACTAGTACCACCCAATGACCCTCCCGAATTGAGCGATTTTCGAAAAAAACTTCTCGAACCAACAGTCGAAGAGTACTCGGATTTCGATTTAGTGGTGGTCGGGGGTGGTATTGGCGGGATATCAACCGCGCTCACTGCAGCAAGAAATGGCTGCGAGGTCGCATTGATACATGACAGGGAAGTGTTGGGTGGAAACAACAGCTCCGAAGTGCGTGTGGGCCTCTCCGGCCTGATCTACCAGGAGCCCTACCCGAAGTTGGGTGGGTTAATTGATGAATTCGGGCCTATCGGCCACTGGACATTATGGGAAGCGGAAAGGGATCCCACCACCGAAAGAAACAAAAGAATTTTAGACATTATAGAGAAACACCCGGAAAAGAAAATCCATAATGCCGGCCCTGCCACCAACTACGAGGATGACCTGAAAAGGCAAGTTGTGGAAGCGGAAAAAAACATCACCCTGTTTCTTTTCACCCGTGTTGTCGCCGTTGAAAAAAATGGCGACCGTATCTCCTCGGTTCAAGCGGTCAACATCCGCTCGGGCAATGAATACATAATCCGGGGTACCCTATTTGCCGACTGTACCGGGGACGCCATCCTGGGCCTCTTGGCAGGAGCGGATTACCGGGAAGGAAGAGAAAGCAGGGCGATGACCGGTGAACCGTCCGCCCCCGATAGTGCCGATAAATTGGTCATGGGTACCAGCTGCCAGTGGTACGCCAAGGCAAGCGAGCAGGAAACCACGTTTCCCGATTGCCCTTGGGCGGTACCGTTTTCGGAAGCTACCTGCATGCACAAGATCAAAGGTGATTGGAACTGGGAAACCGGTTTTTATAAAGACCAGGTAACAGAAATAGAACATATCCGGGACTACGCGTTACGGGTGATTTTTGGCAATTGGTCGTTCATAAAAAACCATAGTACGAGAAAAGAACGTTACAAAAATTATTCATTGCATTGGATAGCATACATCGGAGGAAAAAGAGAATCAAAGAGATTATTGGGTGATATTATCTTGAGTGAAAACGATATCATCAATCAAGTCCCCTACCCGGATGCAACGTTTAGTACAACGTGGAGCATCGATTTACATTACCCGGTTTACAAAGACAACTTCGAGGAGGAGCCTTTTTTATCCACGGCAAAAAAACAAAAAATAGCCCCCTACGCGGTCCCCTATCGCTGTTTGTACTCGCGAAACATACCCAACCTTTTTATGGCAGGCAGGAACATAAGCGTCACGCATATTGCTTTGGGCACGGTCAGGGTAATGAGAACAATCGCGATGATGGGAGAAGTGGTGGGCATGGCAGCCTCTCTATGCACAGAGCATGATTCGCTACCACCTGCTATTTATACCGACCATTTGGATGGTCTCAAGGAGAAATTAACCAGTATATAAACCAATAATAACAGGATTAAATGATACACTACACAAAAATAGAGGGCTTGATTGCACCTACCTTTACTTCGTTTAATGAAGACGGGGAAATAAACACGGGTATTATTTCCGTGTACGCGGAGAAGTTAAGGAAAAAGGGGCTCAAGGGTGCTTTCATCTTGGGCTCTTCCGGGGAAGGGATGCTTATGAGTGTAAGAGAGCGGAAAGCCGTTGCCGAGGTGTGGGCAAAAGAGCGTTCAGATGAATTTAAACTCATCGTGCACGTGGGAGCCAACGCCTATAAAGATGCTCAAGAATTAGCACTACACGCGGTGGAACTGGGCGCGGATGCTCTATCCATCATGGGGCCTACCTTCCTTCAACCGAAAACCATTAAGGAACTCATTGCGTATATAAAGATTATTGCCGATGTCGTGCCTAACGCCCCCCTCTACTACTATCATATACCGGTAAGAACAGGGTTGAATTTCAATATGATAGATTTGTTGCATGAAGTAGGAGACGAGATACCCAACTTCGTGGGTATAAAATACACGAATAGCAACTTCAAGGACATGCAACAATGCATTCTCTTTGACAATGAGAAATATGACATCCTGCATGGTTCGGATGAAACCCTCCTTTGTGGATTATCACTCGGTATAAAAGGCGGGATTGGCACCACCTATAATTTGATACCCGAGCTCTATTACGGGATGATCGAGGCCTTTGACACCAACAATATTGAAAAGTCGCGACAGTTACAGGCCTATGTGGTCGAGCTGATGAACATCATCAGCAAATATGGAGGAGGTATCGTTGCAGGAAAGCATCTTATGAAAATCGCGAACATGGACTGCGGGCCATGCAGGCTGCCATTAAACACCATCCACAGCGAAGAGGCAAAAGCGATGGAAAACGAGCTAAAGGCAAAAGGTTTGTATGATCCGATAAAAAATTCGTTTGTAGTATGAAAAAAACAATTATCGGGTTGATACTACTTAACATTTTTTTTCTTTAGTCCATTCTCAAGTACACCTGCGATTGTATGTTACCCATAATATTCGTTTCCGCAGTTTTATTATTTGGGCAAACGATAACGGTTTGGCTATATTTGATTTTAAAGATATTACTACATTCAAAGTAATGGTGATGAGTGCCGATCCTAAACCGGAAGGAAAAGAAAGTGGTGCAGATGGTATAACATATAATAGACATGAACGTGTCGGAGATGTGTCGGAGAAATGTCGGAGAAGAAAATGAAGCAGAAAAGATCGGTTTTGATACAGAAAATGATACAGATGATACAGGGGGCGTGATATAGAAAATGATACAGATGAATTAACCCCCTGAGAAACTAAAATTCAGACTAAATTATTAATTATGAAACTAAAACTCATTGATTTAAAGGAGAGTGATTTTAATCTTGTCAAAGAGATATATGACTACTATATTCTAAGTTCGACTGCTACCTTTCATAAGGATTTGATATCAGTAGAGGAACTTAAAAGTATAATCTTGGTCGCGCATCCAAAATATAAATCATTTCTAATTGATTATGAGGGTGAAACTTGTGGATATTGCTATATTTCTCAATATAAAAAGAGACAAGCATATGACAGAACTGCAGAGATAACTATTTATTTAAAACCAGAGTATTCAGGTAAAGGGATTGGGGTAGAAACTATGACGCTGCTTGAAGCGGTTGCTAAAAAAAATGAGATTTTTGTTTTAATAGGGATTATAACAGGTGAAAATCAAGCGAGTATTAGACTATTTGAGAAATGTGGATATGAAAAATGTGCTCATTTTAAAAAAGTTGGAGAAAAATTTGATAGATTACTTGATGTTGTTGCCTATCAAAAAATAATAAATGAATAATCTTTATTTCTCCCCTTCACTAGACAATTATTATTCAAAGATAAGCGGCCGCCCGGAACATTTCTTCCGGCGTTTTATACCCCAATGCCTGATGGGGTCTTTCCCTGTTATAAAATTCCATATAATCCTTTATTT
>NZ_CALNAT010000079.1 GCF_937873925.1 uncultured Proteiniphilum sp.
CTTTACACAAGGTTATAGCGGAACATTAGAAAATGCCTATGGAATCTGGGAAAGCAATTATTCCAGTACCGAGTCGGATCCGCGCGGAGTGGAAGCGGACGGTAATCTGGACGGTAATTTCCCTGATCATACGGGACAATCCGATTTCACGATCAGGAATATGACGATCGAATTAAAATTGGCGAAGCTTGAAGATACACAACACGCCGATTTTAAGAAAAAAACGATGCAGGATGTACTCAAAATTCGCCGTGGCGCCAAAGCAACTATTGAAAATGCATTGGTAAAAGGTACAGGTACGGCGCAGGATGTGATCGATGTGGACGGGGCAAATGCAGGTACGGCTATCAGCTTAACGAACCAATTGACTTCGGTTACAGACAAGCTGATAAATCCGGAAGCCGGGTTACCGAACGTAAAAATCGAACCAGGCAATACCGGTTGCCCAACCGATATCTTTGCCTGGACGGGATATCAGTTCTAAGTAAATAGTACTCTATTCAGAGATAAAAAATACCTTGGTGCAAATCAAGGTGTTTTTTACTATCTATACATTGATTAGTTTATACATTTGTTGCTGTATTGATTGATATATAACATTACGAAAAGCGTATGAAAAATAAAATATGGCTATTGTTGGCCGGTTTCTTTCTGGTCTTGGGCTTACCCGCACAGAAACCACAGGATATCCCGCAGTTGTACCAATCGGATGGTGTTTATTATCGCGACAGGGCGCAAACAGAACTCTATACGGGAGACTACCGCGAATATTACGGGAATAATACGATCAAGCTGGAAATGCAGATAAAAAACGGTCTGCCCGAAGGTCCTTATATAGTCTATTTCGAAAACCGGAAACCCAAGGAGGTGCGTTCCTATAAAGATGGCAAACTGCATGGTTTGTGGCGGAATTATGATGTATCGGGGCAACTTATCTCCGAAGCGGAATACAAGAACGGACAAAAGCACGGGACATGGCGGATCTGGGATGAATTGGGAGTACAGCGGTATGAAATGAACTACTACGACGGTAAAAAGACCGGGATCTGGAGAATGTGGAGTGACAAAGGTGAACTGATAGATGAAAAAAGATACTGACTGCAATCTTAACAATAATGTAACCAAATCGTAACCATTTTGTAACATTTATAAGAGACCTTTGTGGCCAAAATAATTTAGTACTGAATGGATCCTGTTTATTTAATTATTGTAATTATTCTGTTAGGCCTGGCAGCGTTAGACCTCATCGTAGGGGTAGCAAACGATGCGGTAAACTTCCTTAATTCGAGTATCGGGTCAAAAGTAGCTCCTCTCTGGGTAATTCTCACAGTCGCTTCCATTGGAGTGATGATAGGGACGCTGTTCTCAAGCGGGATGATGGAGATCGCCCGAAGCGGGGTCTTTTATCCGGAGAAATTCACATTCCCGGCCATTATGATCCTGTTTCTGGCGGTGATGCTTACCGACGTCATTCTGCTCGACCTGTTCAACACATTCGGATTACCTACTTCCACCACAGTTTCTCTGGTATTCGAACTCCTGGGAGCGGCGGTTGCAGTTGCTCTTTTCACCATCTGGACTTCAGGATCGGGCGAACAGCTGGGGGAATTCCTCAATAGCGGGAAAGCCTTAGCTATCATCGGTGGTATATTTATATCCATCGCCATCGCGTTCGTGGCGGGTAGTGCCATCATGTATATCTCCCGTTTGATATTCTCTTTCAATTACACCAGGACATTTAAATATCTGGGCGCCATCTGGGGTGGGATTGCCCTCACGGCTATTACCTACTTCGCCATTTTTAAGGGACTGAAAGGAAGCGTGCTGGTGAGCCCTGATATGCTCGATTATCTGGAACACAACATGGGAACGGCCCTTCTGTACACCTTTATCGGATGGACGGTGTTCATGGCGATACTTCAACATCTCTTCCGGGTAAGGATACTCAAAGTGATCGTGCTGGCCGGAACCGCCGCATTGGCCATGGCATTCGCCGGAAACGACCTCGTGAATTTTATCGGGGTATTTATGGCCGGTTACGATTCATTCCGGATAGCACAGGATGTCGCTGCTTCAGGGGGCGATATCAATCTGCTTCATATGGGTAAGTTGTCGGAACCGGTAGTTGCCAATATCTGGTGGTTGCTGGGCGCCGGAGTGATCATGGTGCTGGCGCTCTGGTTTTCTAAAAAATCCCGGACTGTGACAGAAACGGAAGTAAATCTTGCCCGCAAAGGGGAGGGAGTGGAACGATTCTCCTCCTCATCCCTTTCACGCTCCATGGTGAGGAGCAGCCTCAATCTCAGTAAATCGATCGGCAGGGTAATGCCGGTATCGGCAAAAGATTTCATTAACAGGCGGTTTCAGCCGGTGGAACTGGAAAACAAAGCTTCTTTCGACTTGATAAGGGCATCCGTCAACCTTACCATTGCAGCCCTGTTGATCTCGCTCGGAACATCGTTGAAATTACCCTTATCTACTACCTATGTTACTTTTATGGTGGCTATGGGTAGTTCCCTGGCCGACCGGGCCTGGGGACGGGAGAGCGCTGTTTACCGGATCAACGGAGTACTGACGGTGGTGGCAGGCTGGTTACTGACTGCACTTGTGGCATTCTCCGCTTCGATGCTTGTGGGTCTATTCCTGATGTGGGGCGGCAAGATTGCTATCGCTGTGATGTTGCTGCTGGTCGTCTTTATCCTGTTTAAATCAGGGAAGTTACATTCCAAACTGAAATCCAAAGAACAACAGCATCAGCAGATCCTTTCCAGCGAACAACAGTTGGTCACTTCCTGTAACAATGAAGTACACCTGATGCTGGAGAAAACACTCTCTATCTATAAACGTGTCGTGGAAGGACTGAAAGATGAGGACAGGAAGCTGGTAAGGAAGGCCACGGGTGAAGCCTATGAGTTGTATGAAAGATTCAAGGATAAACGGGATTATGAAGTGGTTCCCACGCTGGAAAGCATCCAGATGAACGCGCTGGAGCTTGAACAGGAATATGTGCAATTGGTGGACTACTCCTATGAAATTACCAAATCGTTGAAAGTAATTTCTGAGGCAACTTTCCGGTATATCGACAATAATCACACCGCATTCTCCAAAGAACAGGTCGAAGACCTGAAGGTCATCTATAAAATCCTTTCCGAAGCGTTTGCCGGATACGAGAAGATGGAAAAATCAGGCGATTACGGCCAGTTTAACCTGATTGTAAATATGCGGGAAGCGATTCTTGATTTGAATCCAAAATTGACCAAACGCCAGATTAAACGGGTAAAAGCAGGAGAGTCGACTACCCGTAGCAGCATTCTTTTCCTGAGTCTGGTGAATGAATCGAAGATCATCACCCTGCAATCGAGCAATCTGATGAAGTCGCACCGTAACTTCAAGGAACAATATGCCAAGTCGGTATCGGAGCGAAATACAAAGCACTTCCTGGAACAAGCTCCTCTCGATGTCTAAACGCTATTTGTATACGGTTACGGTAATAATATTACCTGATCCAAAAACTTTTTATCTGCTATTTATTTTTGCAATAGACTAACGCTCAGATTCTGATTTTTCGTGAGATCGATTTCTGTTGTATAGGGTTCGTAAGAAATCAATTCAACCGTTAGTTCATATTTACCGGGATTTACACCGGAGATGGTAAATTGCCCGTCAAGATCGGAGTAATATTTTTTTCCGTCCACAATAATAGCAGCCCCGGCAAGCGTCTCTTTGTTCTTATCGTCTACGACTGAACCGGTCAGTTGTAACGCTTTTACATTTTCCACACGGTTGACCGATGTGGTCTCTTTACTTTTTTTCTCGCTGTTATTGTCAATGAAAGCAAAAGCAGACACCGAAATCAATAAAGAGCAACCAAGCATTAATACAGATCTCATAATGGATACTATTTTGTCAGTCTAATTTAAAACTGTACAAAAGTAGGGAGATAACGGCAAACAGGGCGTTACGTTTTGATTAAGTTTTTGTTAAGTTTTGGTTGCTCATTCCACCGTCACTGATTTCGCCAGGTTACGCGGCTGGTCCACATCACACCCTTTCACTACCGCAATATGATAGGCCAGTAATTGAAGAGGAATAACCGAAAGCAAAGGGGCCAGACAGGGCATTGTTCCGGGTACTTCAATAGTATGGGATGAAAGGTTCTTTATGACAACGTCCCCCTCGGTGACGATGGAAATGATCCTGCCTTTGCGGGCTTTTATTTCCTGAATATTACTCAGTACTTTTTCGTAAGTTTCGGATTGGGTTGCAATGGCTATAACCGGCATTTCATGGCTGATAAGCGCTATCGGGCCGTGTTTCATCTCGGCGGCAGGGTAACCTTCGGCATGTATGTAGGAAATCTCTTTCAGTTTCAGGGCACCTTCCAGGGCGACCGGGAAATTATATCCCCTGCCCAGATAAATACAGTTGCTGGCATAGGTGAAAGTTTTCGCCAGTTCGGCAATCTGATCGTTTTTCTTGAGCACATCGCCTACCTTATCGGGTATCAGGCTCAACTCCCTGATCAGTTTAAGGTATTCATCGTGTGAAAGCGTTCCGTTCTCCTTTCCGATGAGAACGGCCAGCATGGTGAGGACGGTGACCTGCGCCGTAAAGGCTTTTGTAGATGCTACGCCGATTTCGGGGCCTACATGTGTGTAACATCCTGAATGTGTATTTCTCGGTATGGAGGAACCTACCACATTACAGATACCGAAGATAAATGCTCCGTGTTGTTTGGCAAGCTCTACCGCCGCCAATGTATCGGCGGTCTCCCCCGATTGGGATATGGCAATGACAATATCATCCTGGTGGATGACCGGCTTCCTGTAGCGGAATTCGGATGAATATTCCACTTCCACCGGGATGCGGGCATACTCTTCGATCGCATACATGCCGATCTGCGCAGCATGCCAGGAAGTTCCGCAGGCAGTGATGATAATACGTTTGGCATTCAGGAATTTGTCTTTATTGTCAATAAAACCGGCCAACGTAATATTATCCTTGTCGACATTCACCCTGCCGCGCATACAATCACCCAGGGAGTGAGGCTGTTCAAATATCTCTTTGAGCATGAAATGAGGATATCCCCCCTTCTCAAGTTGACTAAGGGTCAGCTCGAGTTGCTGTATCTGCGGCGTTTTGTCAATATTCCCTATTGTCTTGATCTTAAGCGGTTCATTCCGTTTTATGGTGACAATCTCCTCCTCGCCGATATAGGTGACCCTGTTTGTGTATTCGATGATGGGCGTTGCGTCGGAACCGATAAAATATTCCTCTTCTCCTATACCGACCACTAAAGGACTCCCTTTTCTGGCCGCCACGATCAGATCCGGATTATGTTTGTCGAGAACGGCAATGGCATAGGCCCCCACAACCTGGCCTAATGCCAACTGTACGGCGGTAGGCAGATCGGTGTCATTCGTTTTCTTCATATATTCTATCAACTGCACCAATACTTCCGTGTCGGTTTCGCTTTGGAATATATATCCCTCTTTCATCAACCCTTCTTTCAGAACAGCATAGTTCTCAATGATCCCGTTGTGAATGATGGCGATCTCTTCCGATTGCGAATAATGAGGGTGCGCATTATTTTGAGTCGGCTCTCCATGGGTCGCCCAACGGGTATGTGCGATTCCGATTGTCCCTATAGTATCTTTTTGTTGCGCGAATTGTTCCAATTCATCTACTTTCCCTTTTGTTTTGTATACTTTGAGATGTTTATTATCGATCAAAGCGATTCCGGCGCTGTCATACCCACGGTACTCGAGCCTGTGAAGCCCTTTCATCAAAATAGGATAAGCTTGCCTGTTACCGATATATCCGACTATTCCGCACATATATGATTATGATTAAGTTTGATGGAATATAATACAAGAAGGTGGAATATCCGTCCGGATAGGGGCAGAAAAAGTGATAACGCTAAAAACGGACTGGATGGATTCACCATGTTCAATTACTTTAGATATTTTGAGTCGCCTTCGCTCTTCGATTTTCAATTCTTGCAACGACATATTCACCTAAACTTAGTTGTTTTCCAAGCAAGCTTGGCTTCTGTTCGTATTGCTTAACGAAAATATTCCGGTTATTTTTATAACGAAGATGCAAAAATGCATTATCTTTCTGAAATATCAAAGAAAAAAGAAAAGATATTTACAATATAACAAAAAAGACGGGTTATTGTTTAATATTATGTGTTAATGACATTAATTCTCCAGTAATATTGTCATTTTAACACTAAATGCAATAAAAATAAAACAAAATGTTTGTTGAGTAATTCCGGGGCCTCCCCTCAAATTTTGGGGACAATGTGTTGCACAAGATGGATGAGGTATTATCTTTGTAACAACTATTTCGAAAAGTATGGCAAGAAGAAACCTTTCTCAGACACAGATTGCATTTATCATTATCCTTTGGATTGTACTGGTTGTCTATATCCTGTTATATGCAAAAATAACCCCGTTTACCGTCATCTCCATTCTGATATCGGGGGCAATTGTTTTTATTCCTGTTTACAGAAATCTAAAAAAATAGCTATTTGAGTAACGAAATTAACATAAATGCATAAAATATTTTTGTTTTGGAAATTATTTTCTAACTTTGTGTTTCAAAGTGATTTTATTGACATTATTTGATTAAAACAGAATTTTCATGCGATCTTCAGAGGTTATCGATTTTCTAAAAAGGCGTTTTCCCAACGAGCCGGAATACCATCAGGCTGTTGAGGAAGTAGTGGAATCAATTGAGGATGTATATAATGAACATCCCGAGTTTGAAAAAGCAAACCTGATCGAGCGTTTGGTTATTCCCGATAAGATTCATTCTTTCCGTGTTACATGGGTCGATGATAAGGGAAATGTACAGACCAATATGGGTTACCGGGTGCAGCATAACAATGCCATTGGCCCTTATAAAGGGGGAATTCGCTTTCACGCTTCGGTATCGCCTTCTATTCTGAAATTCCTTGCTTTTGAACAGACATTCAAGAATGCACTTACCACGTTGCCGATGGGAGGAGCCAAAGGAGGTTCCGATTTTTCACCCCGTGGTAAGTCCGACGGGGAGGTGATGCGTTTCTGCCAGGCTTTTGTGGAAGGTTTGTGGCGCGTCATCGGGCCCAATACCGATGTACCTGCCGGAGATATCGGCGTGGGCGGCCGTGAAATAGGTTATATGTTCGGTAAATACAAGAAGTTGGCCGAAGAGTTTACCGGCACATTCACCGGCAAAGGACGCGAGTTTGGCGGATCGCTCATTCGTCCCGAAGCGACCGGCTACGGGAACGTCTATTTCCTGCTGGAGATGCTGAAGACCAAAAATATAGATATCAAAGGAAAAAAATGCCTGGTTTCGGGATCGGGTAACGTAGCCCAGTATACCTGCGAAAAACTGCTGGAATTGGGGGCTATCCCCGTGACGCTGTCGGATTCCGACGGTTATATTTATGATCCCGATGGCATCACTGAAGAGAAACTGCGCTTTGTGATGGAGTTGAAGAATCTCTACCGGGGACGCATTCGTGAGTATGCCGAGGAGTATGGTTGCAAATATGTTCCCGGGGCGCGCCCATGGGGAGAGAAAGCGGATATCGCCCTTCCTTCGGCTACCCAGAACGAGGTCGACCAGGCGGATGCCGAAGCGCTCGTGAAGAACGGTGTAATAGCGGTTTCGGAAGGTGCCAATATGCCGAGCACTCCTGAAGCTATCGCGGTTTTCCAGTCGAATAAGATACTGTATGCTCCCGGAAAGGCTGCAAACGCGGGTGGAGTATCGGTTTCGGGACTGGAAATGACACAAAATTCCGAACGGTACAGCTGGCCGGCAGAACAGGTGGATGAAAAACTGAAATGGATCATGGCGAATATCCATGAGAACTGTGTGAAATATGGTACGGAAAGCGACGGTTACATTAACTACGTGAAAGGTGCCAATATCGCCGGTTTCATGAAGGTTGCCAAAGCGATAATGAGCCAGGGGATTTTATAATTTGTCTACCCCTGTCATAAAAAAAGCGGCAAAAGCCGCTTTTTTTATGACTACTGATGAATAACGAGGGTCGCGAATTGCCGGAAAGTATTCCTGGCTACCATTCAATAGCGTATTCTTCATCTTCAATCAATGTATTTATATTGCGTTGAAGCGACATGGTGCCTCTGACTGAATAGCGGGTCGTATAACCGGGCAATTCCAGTACATCTTCAAATGTGTATTGCATACTGACCGTAACTGTTCTTCTTAACAGGGTAGGGCGGGCAGAATCCATAATGTTTACTATTTCATAACCAGGCTGGCCGTTTACCTGCAGATTAAGTATATCAGGGTATACAGCTTCAAGAGATACTGTTCCGGTACTATCTGTTTCAGCATTAAATGTAGCTATGACTTTGAAATATTTACGATCCTTTCTTTCTTCCTGTGTTACTCCGGCATAAAAGAATATTGAATTTTCGTCAACGACATGAGCTGTACGTGTATCTACAATGATCGGTTGATTACTTTTCTCGGTATAGACCGATAAATTTGTGGTGCCGTAAGTTCCCGAATAATCATTAAAGGGAGTTACCCACAATAAGGCATTATTGTAATCCTTGCGGGGGTGCGATTGATAATTGTAAGAAGGGTCATCTTCAATAACGAGAGGAAGCATCCACTGATCTACGAGATCCAGGTCTTTTAATTTAAAATGGATGTCTAAAAGCCCTGATTGTTTACCCGCGGGGATATGTACCACAGGATTGGGAATGTCATAAAATGATTTATCCAACAACCGATAATACAAATCCGTCCGATTGTAATAATGTTCCTTATTGTATATATCCAATGTATCGGGATCCAGAATGATATGAACATCTCTGTCTTTAACATTGGCTGTTGTTCCGGAAATGGTAACGGGTAGTTGATAGCGAGTACCGTCTTCTCCTTTATATTTCACTCTGATCCGGGTCACGGTACTACCTGCCGGCGCTTTCAGACAGGCGTATTGCCTGTATTGTTCGTCTTTCCACTCGTCATTGCAGGCACTGCATATAACCAGAATAGTCAAAATACTACCCAATAAATATTTAATATTTTCCATTTGTGTAATTTATTAATTAATAGCTGTTTAACCAGCCTGTATTTTGAGTCAGGCGAATATTTTTCTGTAACTCATCTCTATGGATTGGCCAAAAATAAGTTTTTTCGGCAAAGCAGGTACGCACGCTTGAGATTTCTACCGGCATGTGAAATTGTTCCTTTTCAGTTTCTGTCATTAAGGTGTTGCAGCCATAGAATGGTAACGCTTCTTCTTCCGGTGCGTCTTTCCATCGGCGCAGGTCAAAATAACGATGCCCCTCACCCATGAACTCTATCTGGCGTTCCCGCTTTAATTTCTTTCGGAATGCATTGGCGTCATCATACATATCAGCTGCATAATCAGGTACTCCTGCGCGTATGCGTATCGGTTGAACACCCTTTTTTAGTTCATTGATGTCCCGACTGATTGAATGTGTTTTAGTTCCATCCCATGAAGCTATTTGATAGGTTGCAGTCAATTCATTCAATGCCTCTGCATAAATTAACAATATTTCCGCGTAGCGGATGGCAGGATCTGCTTTTTTAGTGATATGTGAATTGCTTCCGCTGGCATTCCGGTCATCGTTGGTATCGGTGGGACGAACAAATTTCTTCACGCCTATACCGGTGAGCAACCAATTGCCCGAATTGCTTTGTCCTTCTTCTCCGCCCCGGTAATACCAGCAATAATAAGGTCCTTTATCTACCTCCAAAGTAGCATTCAGTAAATTCCACAGCGCCCCGTTGTATGCCACCGAAGCATAGAAGCGGGGTTCGCGGTTGGCATATTGAAGGGAAACGCCTTTTGTCAATGGTTTATAAATTCCCGCCTGTATGTCGGCATCCGTTACAAAACCTGTTTCCCGCTGGCTACCATCTCCTCTGCCTATTTCCAGATCTTTACCCGGACAATCGGTTCCGTCGCTCATGTAATAAGCGTCGCATTGTTTCTGCGTCATGCAGGTCTGGTTATATCCTTTGGCCCTGAGAGGAAGTTGGGATAATACCATAAAATTTATGCCATGATCCCCTTGATTCTGACCACGGGTAAAGATCAATTCCGGGTTTTCAGTGGCCGTCAGTTCTCCGTTGAATACTGACCGGTAGGATTCGAAAGGATCTATATCGGCATACCCTTCGGGCCAGTTCTTCTGAGAAAAATCACCGTCATCATAAGGCGTAATGGTTTCCGGATAAGCAAGGTCGCCACTCTCCCGTTGATAAGCCACATATAACTGATAGGCGTTTAAATCCATTACGTCCCTTGCAGCGGCAGCGGCCTTTGCCCATTTTTCTTCGTCATATGTTTCCGAAAGTAATCTCTTACCCTGATCATCTACTAATTGCGAGGCGTAGTTATCTTTATTTCCATTCATCAGAGGACTCGCCGCATATAAAAGAACTTTAGCCCGGACACTTAATGCAGCTCCACGGGTAGGCCTGCTGATAGACAGCAGTTCCCTGCGTAAAGGCAAATCTTTGGCCGCAAGGGCCATTTCCGAAACAATATAATCCACACATTCGTCGTAAGTGTTGCGGGGAATTGACAACGCAGCATAACTTTCCGTGTAATCCAATCCTTCTTCGGGTAAAAGAGGAACCGGTCCGTATTTTTGCAATAACTTCCAATAATAAAAAGCCCTTACAAAACGTGCCTGAGCCCTGAAATCCGTAACTTCCTCTTCTGTCACTTCTTCACAGGCATGTACATTCTGTATAAATATGGAAGCCTGGCGTATGCCCCTGTAAGCATTTTGCCAGGAACCTTGCCAGGATTCTTCACTGTATGTTACCTCCCGGATGTTTTTGTATGTGGGGTTATACATATCGTCACTAAAACCAAAGGGCCAGTTCCCGATGCCGACATCCCCGTTATCATTAATCATAGGAGAATAAGCATTCGCCAGCCATTCTTCCACATAGTCTTTTTTTAAGAAAACCGTTTCAAGGGTCAATCGATCTTTGATCTCCTTGTCAACATGTAAAAAATCGGTACAAGAGACAAAAGTGGAAATGATCGCGACCACGGTGAATATATTCAATCCTTTTTTCATACGATTATTTTGTTTTTTTCATTTCGGTGTATGGAACTCGTTATAATCATGTTCTTGAGTGTAATGATTTACATACTCGTTTCATTTTTCTGTTCTTTTATAAGTTAACGGTTAATCCGAGAGTTAAAGACTTGGAGAGAGGATATCCTCCTCCGTCCGTTTTCGCCGCTTCCGGATCCCAAAGTGTAAACTCAGAGAAAGTGAGTAGGTTGGTTCCTACGAAAAATACTCTCATTTTATTGATCTTAAATTTATTAACGAAGTTTTTAGGTACGCTATAGCCCATCTCAAATGTTTTTAAACGTAAGTAGGAACCGTCGCGTAACCAAAATGTAGATGCTTGGCGATTGTTCCCGTTTTGGTTTTCATATTCCAAACGGGGATATTTTGCATTGGGATTTTCGGTTGCCGGATCGCCCGATATATCACGGGAAATCCAACGATTCTCCACAACATCCTGCAATACATTTCCCCATTGTCCCCGGGAGAACGGATGAGCTATCCCTCCCGAAAGAAAGAAGGACGATTTACCGGCACCCTGAAAATGGATATTGAAATCTACATTTTTCCATTGGGCAGATATGCCTAACCCGTATATTAAATTCGGCTTGGTGGTAGCACCTATCGCAACTCTGTCTTCATCGCCGATCACTCCGTTCCCATTCACATCCTGGTATTTTATGTCTCCCGGCCAGACAGATCCCCATGCATTTTGAACCGGACTGTTACGAATGTCATCCCAATCTTTGAAAAGTCCGAGGGCTATCAATCCCCTTGCCTGATTCACCCGGTATCCTTTTTCATACTGATAAGGGAATTGTTTGAAACCTTCATCTCTTTCCAATATTTCATTTTTGCTATACGTAGCATTACCCCGGATGGTCAGATTGACATTGCCTATCTTTTGTTTGAAAGCGAAATTACCATCTGCCCCTCTTGAGAGGACACTTCCCACATTGGCGCTTGGGTTATCTCCGGTATTCAGCCCGACAGTCCATGGCAATGATGTACGCGACATAAAAATACCTGTACGCTTTTCATGAAAATAGTCGGCCGTTATGCTGAATTTATCCCTCAGAATAGAGATATCGACACCTACATCATGCTTTGTTGCCATTTCCCAGGTAATACCGGTAGAGGCAACCCGGGTATAAGATTTCCCCTGAAAAGAACGGGTAAAATCAAAATCGGCCCATTGATAACCGTCCATATCTTCCCCGATAGAATACATGTAAGGAAATCTGGTTCCTACATTATCATTACCGACCCTTCCCCATGAATAGCGAAGTTTGAACATTTCCAGCCAATTCAGTTTGTTTTTGACAATGGGTTCTTCTGAAATGTTCCAGGCTAAGGAGAAAGCCGGAAAGAACCCGAATTGATTATTGACGGCAAAGTTTTCAGAACCGGTATAACCAAAGTTAAAGTTGGCATAGTAACGGCGTTTCCAGTCATACATGAAACGGCCGGCCATCCCCTGATGGCGGTATGGTATGCTGTTTTTCAAATCGCTTCCCAGATTATAAGTCTGTACTTTTGAATCCTGATTGTATTTTAATGTTGCACCGAGATGATGGTCGCCAAACCCCCGGTTATAATGCAACTCCGCTTCCAGAAATTCCCGGCGGTCGCCTCCTCCTCCGGAACTTTGCTCCATGAGTATTTCCGCATTCGCCCGTTTAAAAACTATTTCTCCTTTATCGTCGCGTTGGCGTTCGGCCGTCCAGCGTTCGGGTGCTTTTATTTTGTTTATCCAATTACTGTTGTTCGTGTCATAACCGAACTTACCTATAAATCTCAACCCTTTGGTGATAAAATCAAGCTTCTGTTCCAGTGTAACATTGGTTTGTACTTCATTTAACCAGTTTTGCCTGTAACCGGTCTGTGTGGCTGCCACCCACGGATTGTCACGTATATCGTTCACATTGTAGCCGGGGAAATAACCATTCGAATAGGTTACGGGCATCTGTACGGGATTTTGTCCCGTAAGGCTGTTCCAGATAGCATTCGTTCCTTTTCCTGAATCGTTTACCTTCTTCAGCATACCCGATACCCCAATGTGCAATGACGTAGTACTTGTGATATCCATATCCGCATTTATTCTATAATTATACCGCCGAGAATTGGCATTTGTATTATAATCTTCTTTGATGGATCTGTCGGTTTTGTACATTCCTTCCTCTTCCACATAGCTCAGGGAAACAAAATAACGTGCATTGGCGCCTCCGCCGTCCAGGTTCACGTTTGCCCTGTAACTCATGGCGCCATCCCGCAATATGACATCCTGCCAGTCAACGCTGGGCAAGAGGTCGGGATCCAGTCCATACTTTATGGAGATCAGTTCGTCTTCAGCATACACCGGCTCCTGGTTACGGGTAATACGCGCCTCGTTCAAGAGGACGGCGTAGTCATATCCATCGACATATTGGGGAAGTTTGATCAGGGAGTTATGAATCGTTTCAAATTTTGTGTTGATATTGATCTTACCCGGTTTTCCGTGCTTTGTGGTAACCAGCACTACCCCATTGGCTCCGCGGGCGCCGTAGATGGCTGTTTCGGAGGCATCTTTCAACACCTGGAACGACTCGATATCCTCGACATTTATTTCATCAAGATTGCGCTCAAAACCATCCACCAGTACCAAAGCGCTGTTACTTGCTCCAAAGGTGGAGATACCCCGGATCCAGAATTCGGAAGTAGTATGGCCCGGCTGGCCGCTGGTCTGCATAGCCAATACGCCTGCGACATTCCCGGCCAATGCGTTTGTTACATTAGCAGAGGGGGAGGATTTCAACACATCCACATCTACAGCAGTAACAGCGCCTGTCAGGTTTATTTTTTTCTGTACTCCGGTACCTGTAACGACTACTTCTTCCAAAATGCTTGATTCCGCTTCTTCCATTATTACATTGATCACGGTTTCGGTTTTTACCAGTATCTCCTGGGATTTAAATCCGATATAGCTGAAAACAAGCCGGTTAAAGGGTTCAATTTTTATTTTGTAGCGCCCGTCCATATCTGTGATAGCGCCTAATCCGGGTACATCTTTCACCACCACGTTGGCTCCGATCAAAGGTTCATTATTCTCATCGGTGACTATTCCCGTTACTTCAAGTGTTTTGGCTCCATCGTTATTTTGAGCAAATCCGTCTGGCAGGACAAACAAAAAAAGAATGGTACATAAAATTGTAAAATATCTCATGATTGTATTAGTTTTAGCCTGTTAAAGTATTACTCGTCAATTACGATGGTGCGGATGCGTGAATTGTTGGCATCTCCGATATAGAAAGTTTTATTCTCTTCATCATAAGCGATCCCCACGGGTTGATTAAATCGTGCCTCTTTTAACAGATCCCCGTCTACATATCCCCACGCATTACTGTTAACACCTTTGCTTCCACGTCCGGCATAGGTATATACGAACCCTTCCGGGGTTAAATAACGGATGCAATGGGCATTCTGGTCGGCGAAATAAAAATCATAGACATCCGGTTTTCCTTCCCTTTCATATTTTTCATTTTTAACGAAACAACCCTGCATCGGGTTTCCCAATCTTGCATTGGTGCCTTGCCCGTCTTGCCATCCTTCCTGTCCGTCGCTTCCTGCAAAATTATTGGCGACCTTCAATGTTTTATTTTCCCAGTCATACTCTGCTTTCATGATCAGTTTTTTATTCGGAACGGTCATGTATGCATAATCCCCGCTGGGATGAAAAAAAACAAAAAACTGGCAGTCCCTGTTTTTTAAGGTGTAAAGTAATTGGGAGGTCTTTGTTTGCCAGTCGTAACGGACTAACTCGCCGGTTGTACGGGAGTTATAATACAATTCTCCGTTCATAGGATGAATGGTGCAAGTGTTGTTGCGCCTGTAATAAACAATATGCTGGGGTTTTTTAAAGCCATTGTTCCGGGTTACCCAGGATACGGCGATTGCCCCATCCACATCTTGTTCATTGGAAATCAACAGGGTGTCCCGGCTTAAGGTAAATTCGAGTTGCCTCATATTGGTCCAATTCCCTTGTCCTCTTTGAAGCAATGTGGATACGGTGTTTGTTTCAAAATCCAAAAGACGGATCGAAATACCCATCCCATCAATCATATAAATGTGTTTTTTATTCTTTGGGTCTATGGTCAGCCACCGTGGGCCTTCAAATCCGCAATCATCAAATGGGCCATCTTTAACCTCTTTGTTCCCGGTCGGGTCGACATAGCCCGCGAGGGTGGATACTACCGTTTTGCTTTGGTAATCAAATATTTCAGCAGCTGTTGCACGTGCACTATCCGGGCCTATTGCAACCTCAACAGTACCATTGACCGCACGTTGTGGAACCAGGCAGTATATGATTTCACCATTGCTCCCTATGACTTTCGCAGGAATACCGCCTATCTCGACGGATATTTGAGCAATGTCGGTTCCAAAGTTTTTCCCGTAAATATGCATGCGCGTCTTTGCAGACCCGCTCTTGGGTGTAAAATCGGTTATTTCAACCGGATGGTTGGGATCAAATTCACTCTTATTTTTTTCTGCCTCGTCTTTGCAACTGTGAAAGAAAAGCATACCTGAACAAAAGAACATCAAACACGTGAAGTTCATTTTTTTAAAAAATCTACTCATGATTCTAAATATTAGATAAATTATCTTTTAGTGATTGTCATCCTGGTTTCAAAGATTATTTTGTCTTTCGTTTTGTTGATTTAGTCCGGTCGAGTTTTTAATGAACGTTTTCGTTAAGCTATATGAGCAGAAGACAAGCTTGCTTGGATTATGCCATAGTGAGAATTGGAAATCGAGGAATGAATGCGACTCAAAACGACTACTGTAATTGAACCTTAATTTGCTAAAGAGGAGTAGGTATCAAATGATATCGAAATGATCGACCTTTCAGTAGCAGATTATTGATCCTTATTCAGTAATTGCAAATGTAGCGGGTTAAATAGGTGTATTTTAACACGGTTGGTTGTTTAACTTCAAATGAGAGGGAGTAAAATACGCTATAAAGGAATAAAATACAACGCCGTATAAATATTTTTTTTGTATTTTTGCTGACTAAGGAGTATTATATTTCATCTTTCAGCATACAACAAACGCTTATGGAAACAACTTACAGGGTTAACCGGAAACATCTGGGATATAATGTGAAACGCCTTCGTGAAATTCTGGGCGTGAAGCAGGAAGATCTGGCGGAAAGGCTGCATCTGACACAACAATCAGTATCCAAGCTTGAGAATAGAGACGACCTGGATAATGAAACGTTGGAGAAGATAGCCAACGCGATGAATATCCCTTCGGCTGCCATAAAGAATTTTACCGATGAAGGGGCTGTGCATATCGTGTCGAACACATTTACTGAGAATTCATCTATTGTTAATTATCCGATCAATAACCCGATCGAGCGGATCGTGCAGTTGTATGATGAAAAAGTGGAGTTGTATGAACGGATGCTTCAATCGGAGAAAGAAAAGGTTGCTTTATTGGAAGAACTGATCAGAAGTAAATTAATTTCCGGAAACATGGAGGCGTAGATTCAAATACAACTTGCGAAAGTTTAGTCCCACTATAATCTTTCGCCAATAATACCGGAGAATTCTGTTTTTCCGAGTCATTCCTTTCTAAATAATGCACTTACCGGATAATACCTGATATATCATTTGTAATCTGTCGTATATCCCCTATGTGCGGGTATCTCTATTCTCCTTTTATTTTCCCTTCCGTACACACAATTTCAATTTCCAACGGCTGTACATCCCTATCCGCTCCACCTTCTGTTCGTCATATTCCCAGCAAATAGTGAGGTTCGCACTAAAAGAATAAGCTGGCCAATAGCGTAAATATCAATCCGCAAAATGCGATGATAGTCTCCATTACCGTCCAGCTCTGCAATGTTTGCTTTTCATTCATGCCCAGGTATTTCCCCACCAGCCAGAATCCACTGTCATTCACGTGCGACAGCAATGTGGCGCCTGAGGCAATGGCAATCACCACCAATGCGCGTTGAGGGTCCTTCAACCCGAATTCACTGATAATAGGTGCGATGATACTCGCGGCGGTGATCATGGCTACCGTGGCAGAACCCTGTGTTACTCTTACGACAGCGGCAATGATCCAGGCCAACAGGATAGGCGGCAGCGGCGAGCTGGACATCGATTCTGCCATGATCTGCCCGATGCCGCTGTCGACCAGCACCTGCTTCAGCACGCCGCCGGCGCCGGTGATCAGGATTATGATCCCGGCAGGACCCAGCGCTTTCGTACTCAGATCGAGAATTTTCTGCTTGTCCATTCCTCTTTTTATACACAAAAAATAAGTGGCAAGAAGCGTGGCAATGATCAATGCGGAAAAAGGATGCCCGATAAACTCCGGTATGTCGGTGAAAACGGATCCTTTTACAATTCCTTTTGAGACCGCTACGGTGGTGAATGTATTGAGCAGTATAAGGAGCAGCGGAATAGAGATAATAACGGCAATTGACCGGAACGAGGGATATTCCTTTGGATCAGACTCCCGGAGAGTATCGTCATCACTATAAGGAGGCTCCAGATATATCTTTTGGGAGATATACTTTCCGAAAACAGGCCCTGCAATGATAGCTGTGGGAATACCAAGGATAAATCCCATCAGAATAACCCATCCCAATTGAGCATTGATGATATCCGCAACCGCAACCGGGCCGGGGGTGGGCGGAATAAAACTATGGGTGACCGCCAGACCGGCCAGCAAGGGTATAGCGTAATAGAGCAGCGAACGTTTGGTATCGCGCGATAATGCATACACAATAGGAACCAGAATGATAAATCCCACGTCGAAAAAGACGGGGATAGCCACTATGAATCCGGTCATGACCATTGCCCAGGGCGCCCGTTCTTTCCCAAACTTCTTCACTAAGTAATCGGCCAGGGACTCTGCGCCTCCCGAACTTTCCAGCATCTGCCCGAAAATCGCCCCCAATCCGACTACCGTTGCCACAAAACCAAGCGTTCCGGCCATTCCTTCCTGAATGGATCTCGTGATGTCGTTCAGCGGCATCCCGGAAATGATTCCTACATAGATGGCCGTGATCAGCAAAGCAATGAACGCGCTGATCTTGAGCTTCAAGACCATGAACAGCAGAATGGCCACTGCCGAGAGGATGGTAAAGATTAAATAGAGTGTTGACATCCCTGTTCTTTTAGATTAAATGAGTATCTGTATAAATAATCAGTTCCTCATATCGTGGGTCTTTTATAACCTTGGCGGTATGGACGTGCTGACAATTTTACGACTTCATCGGTGCCTGAAATCCTATTCCCTGAAGCATCCCACTTCACTTCGCTATCGGTTTCATACGAGATCATTGCTAACTGTACCGCGGCGGTCGATTGGAAGGCGTCTTCCACATTACAGCTTATCAGATTTTTATCTTTTGTCCTTACTGCATGGATAAATTCAGCCAGATGTTTTTCCTGCATATCGGGTGTATCGATATCCATCACCTGTTGTTCACGGTTTCTTCCCGCAGGTGTCAGTATCAGTTTATTATCAGCAGCAAACAGGGTTGCTTTCTCCCCATAGAAGAATATGCCATTGTTGAATTGAGGATTCAGGTCTCCGGCACCCCAAAGCCTGTGTTGCCAGACCACCGGACAATCTTTGAAATACATGGTCGCCAAAAGCGTATCGGGTGTGGTTATCCTTCCTTTCAGCACATCAAGGCTTCCGGTAGCCTGGATCGATTCAGGCATTTCGAAATCCATGATGGTACGGATGATGTCTATATGATGGATACCCCAGTCTACCAAATGACCGTTGCCGTATTCTTTCTCAAGCCTCCAGCTCCCATGCCCTATGGATGGACTGTAAGGGAGTTTCGGGGCAGGGCCGCACCAGGCGTCCCAGTCCAATGAAGGAGGCGGATCTTGGGCAGTGGTATCCGCATTCCCCGGATTGTAATGTATTTGTGCGCCTATCTGACGGATTCTGCCTATGTCTCCGTTTTTAATGAATTCCCTGGCTTTTTGGAACGATTTGCTCTGACGCCGTTGAAAGCCAATCTGCACAATATTTCCTGCCTTCCTCGCCGCTTCTATCATAGCTTTTCCTTCCTCCACATCATAAGCCAGGGGTTTTTCGCAATAGACAGGTAGTCCTTTTTTGCAGGCATCCACAAATTGCAGGGCGTGCCAATGAGGCGGTGTTCCTATCAGTATTGCATCCAATCCCGGCACATTTAAGAGGTCATGGTAATCCTTAAACTCCCTGGGTTTCGATCCCTGCAACGTTTCCAGTTCGATCACGCTCTTTTTCAGATGGGCAGTGTCCACATCGCAGATGGCTGCAATCTCAACGCCGCCTGCCTGCAACGCCGCTTTGGCGATTACCATTCCGTACCATCCGCTTCCGATGAGTCCGATCTTTAACCGGATATCCTGTGCAAACAAAGGTGTATGGAATCCTGTGGCTACTGCGGCCGTTGCCAGGGATGATCTTTTGATGAATGTTCTTCTGTCCATATTGCTGAATTAAAAAACGGTGTAAGGAATAAGATTGAATAATGGATAGTTATATTGTTAAAATCTCGCTCTTTTTATTAACGTATGCTCCGGCAGAATGTTCAGTAATTAAAAAATTCTATATAATAGTATTTTCGATAATGGTAGGCTAAAGCAGCCCGAATCCCGGTACGATATATGAATTAGCAATTCATAAATTTTTTTTATTCTGGGAATTACGTTATTTTTGCAACCTCAAAAGATGGTCCGGTAGCTCAGCTGGATAGAGCAACAGCCTTCTAAGCTGTGGGTCTTGAGTTCGAATCTCAACCGGATCACTCTAAAAATAAGGCACTTATCATGTTAATTCTGATAAGTGTTTTTCTTATAACAAACAAATAACAAACGCGTGCTTATAAAACTATGAAATGAACACAAGTCAATTGGTGGCGTAGTTATTTATTTAATCTTGAATGTAAAGGCCACCAATTTGTTTTACAAGCGTTCAGCGCTTTATAAATCTCATATTGACAAAGAACTGAATCATGTCTTCCCTTGCATGTTTTTCCTTTAGGATCATTCTTATAGAATCCATTCAATACTGGTATTGCCTTTTCTGAATGAATTTGACCTAATGTCCAAATTGCGATATGTGAACGGTCTCTAGGTGAATTTGTAGTATCAAGCAAATAGGCTATCAAAGCATCTTCAGCTTTGCCAGGATATTTTTCTTTAACTACTCTGATATTATTCTTAACATCAATATCTATCCATATATAAATAACGACATATCCTAGAAGTAAGAGAGTTATAAGACTCCCACCAAAAATTAAAATTATTTTCTTCATGGCTGCTCTATTTAATTTTCAAAAATTATTATACAATCAAAGGCATCAATAATTAGAATCAGAATTTAATACATTAACTTTTTAAGAAAGACGTACTATGCCACCTAACGGGTAGGTGCTTGCCGAAGTGGCGGAATAGAAACCGCAGAACCTCGAACGGTAGCCTCCGTGAGCAAAAGCCGTTTTTGTTTACTAAATTACAAATTTAAAAGCAAATAACAAACGGCTTTTGCGGATAGAAATCACGAAACTTCTACAATTAGTTTGACACCGCCATTTCGGCAAACGCAATGTTGCCTGCCGGCATTCTATATTTCCTTTGAAAATAAATATGCCCGCTTTTCAAAATTCATTTCTTCGTACAATTTATGTGCGTTTGTCCGATGAAATGCACTGTCCAATTCGATTCTTTTACAACTATGTGATTTTGCAATCCGTTCTATTTCGTCCATTAATGCTTTCCCTATTCCACGATTCCGATATTCTTCATCGACAACCAATTCGTCGATATTTCCGAGATTCGCCATCATCCATAAGTTGTTTTTGATTGTCAAAGAACAAAATCCAACGAGTTTTTCATTGTCAGTCGCACAAATATACACCTGATAATCACTCTTAAATCCTTTTTCGATTACCGTTTTGACAGCATCCGTATCTATCGTTTTATTTGGCCAAAGTTGTCCCAATAAACCGATTAATTGGGGAAAATCCTTTTGCGATAAGTTTCTGATTTCAATCATATTTTCGATTTTACAAACCTGTGACCTGTTGTTTTGTCCCGTCAGTTCCTGTATCAAGTGTTTAACGGGAACTTTATCATATTTTTCAGCTTTTCTAATCATCGTCAAATTTGTTTTTTGTAGGCTCGAAAGAATTTCAGTCCGTATGCCTTTTCTTCAAAGTCGGCGGAATGGTTGTCCGAACGCCACAGTCTAAAAGGGTGTAAAAGTTTAATCATTTCAGCCATCTTTGTCTTCCGTACGAAACGGACAGCCTTTCAACGACTTTAAAATTCCGTTCAGATTTGCACTTCGTTCGGGCTTGCAGGCAACGTCTTATTTACGCAATAAATCTCCAACATTCGTAAATACGAAGTTTAGGACATTCGTAAATGCAATTTTGTAATCTCCTTATTGTTTGAATTAAACAATTAAATATAAGTTATATAGTCAATATCATACACTCCTTGCCTCTTGTGAGTTTACGCAGGTTATGAATATTAGAATGTGATATACTTCAGTTCTCAAAGATAGCAATTTTAAAGTTTCATACCGTCAGATTCATGGTTATCCGCTTGTTGCCAATAAACTTATTGTATTATATTTTTTGTTCGGGTTTATCAATTGAGAATTAATGCTAAACCTTTTTTTCGGTGTCAGGTGGTTATATCCGGCCGTCACATCCTTTTTTGTACTGTGCCCGACCATTTGTTTAATTACCGTTTCGCTCAACATCAGCTCGGAAAGTAAGTGCGTCATATAGCTATGACGTACCCAATTCGTTGATACATCAGTGTTTAGTCCTAACTCTGCCGCCATGATCTTCAAATTGGAGTTGATAGGATCTAAATCCCGACGGTTCAGCTTTTTTATATTTACTTCGTCTTGCTCGCCTATGCCATTGAGAAATGGAAAGATATACCCGTCCAGTGAACTATTTCCGTGCCGGTTTATTATTTCTATCATTGGAGGTAATAGGGGCACATATACCGGTTGTGAATCACCCGAATCAATATCAGTTTTTTCCCGGTAAAACTTTAATTCCTTGTCATATGTTATGTGGCTGTATTTAAGTAGACAAAGGTCTTTGAAATTCATTCCGCTGCCATAAAACATGAAAATAAATACATCTCTCGCCAGTTCCATCGCCGGATGAACCGTTTCGATGCCGAAAACGATCCTATGCCTAAAATGTATATACCAGTTATTTGGGACGAAGTAAAATCAACCATCAAAGAATCCGTGGAAAAAATTTCTGTATAATAAATATAGTATATATCCCATGGAAAAGGGCTCACAACAATTGAGTGCTATCTCCGTAATATTAAGGGAAAAAGAAATTGTTGAATTCGGAGGAGCCCCGAAAACCGGAGGTTATTACTTTACTTCAAATGTAGCTGATATTTAGATAAGTAACGAATACCCTTATTTATATGCCCCGTCCCTGTAAATATATCCTTCTCTTATCCGGTATTGGCATGGGCTGAAAGCCAGACACGCGACCGCCACGACTATGGCGAAACCGTCCTATCAATACGAGAAGACAGTTATCGAAAAAGCCAAAAGGTTAGAGCAGGCACGATTCAAAGAACAGGAAGCAGAACGCTTGAAACAGGAAGCGAAAAAACTATCCTATTACTAAAAAAACTAAAATGATGCAGCGTTTTTCAGTTTTATGTGTCTTTATTATAAATTTCTCTTTTAATCCATTATTAAAGTGAAAACGATAACAAATGATGATGAATAAATCAATGTCAAACATTCTGACGGCATTTATTCCTAACAGATCGAAAAGGGAGAAGTGGCGTGAGGAATTGGTAAAATCTGATCTATCCTTTTTGATGCGTAAGGGGCTTGCAGAGGTTATGGCAGGAGTCATCCCGCACAAAATGACGAGGAACCGATGGCGGGGAATTTTTCGTTACGGATTATTACGAGCCCTTAAACTCCGCTGGAAGGTGTATCGGAATAGGGCGGTATCTCCGAAGCATTATCTGGCTGTCTGTGCAATAGCAAAAAACGAAGGTCCTTATTTTCAGGAATGGATAGAATGGCATCATAATTTAGAAGTAGAGAAATTTTACATATATAACAACGAAAGTACGGATAATACCGAAGAAGTATTGGCACCTTACATCGCATCAGGCTTGGTGGAATATGTGTTTAGGAAGGGGGTGAAACAACAACTGCCAGTCTATGATGATTGCTTGGAAAAACATCGTTTGGATGCACGTTGGATTGCGTTTATTGATCTGGATGAATTCATCGTGCCGATACAAGACAAAACGATTCCACAGTTTTTGTGCCGATTCGAGGGTGCGTCTGCGGTAGAAGTTAACTGGTTGGTATATGGTAGTGGGGGAGCCAAGAAAAAAGTGGCCGGAGGGGTCATGGAGCGATTCAAAAGACATTCGGAACCAAGCCATATTTTGAACAGAAATGTGAAGAGTATTGTCAATCCACGTCGTGTCTTTTCATTTATCGGTTGCCATGAAGTAGCAAGAATGTCCGGAAAAACTGTTGATTCGCACGGTCAATCGGTTCGAAAGAACTTCAGAGATCGCAAGCCCCAGCAGGATGTTATTCGTATCAACCATTATTCTGTAAAATCCTACGAAGAGTTTTTGAAAAAACGTGCCAGAGGTCGAGCAAGAACACTTAGCATCCGGAATTTGGACTATTTTGAACAATTCGACCTTAATGATATAGAGGGGTGATGTTCGATGTCTTTGGATTACAATGATATTCTTTATTGGTATATAGTTTCCATAAATTGAAACAAGCACTACTTCATCATTTCAGGGTTTTACCCCGTATAGATAACAACCCCATCCAACCCGAAATTGAACTGCCGGACTTATCGGCAGGAAAATATCATTTCAGTAAACTATAGGTCGATTAATAATTCAGAAATTCGGAAAGGCATTGGCTCAAAAGTTTATATATACTCTGTCCTTTAGGTACGGGTTTTCATCGTTCTTTACTATCGCACGGATTGTCCGGATCACTTTCATAATAAGACACTTATCGAATATATTCAGTGAGTGTTTTTATTTTTGGGGAATGGGTTCATAGTAAAGAATTACTGCACCGCCACTAAAAGTTTTTGTCTTTACAAGTGTAAGAGCTATCCTGTGGTTTATATTTTTAAATAACGGCAAACCGTTTCCTACTATAACAGGATGAACGCAAAGTTGGTATTCGTCTATAAGACTAAGTTTCGTCAAAGCCACAATCAAACCCGGACTGCCGACAAAAATATCTTTACCCGATTGCTGTTTGAGTTCTAAAACTTCTTCTTCAAGGTCTCGGGTTGCCAACTTTGTACTTTTCCAATCTACATTTTTAAGCGTGTGAGAAAAAACAATTTTCGGTGTTTTGTCCATTACAATAGCAAAGTCATCCATTGATTTTTCACCCGAAGGATTTTCTACAAGAGTCCGCCAAAATTCCATAAGTTGATAGGTTATCCTGCCATATAGAACGGTGCCTGCCTTACTTAACAAGTCAGCGTAATGTTGATGTATTTCTTCATCTGGAATTATTGCTGTATGGTCGCAAAAACCGTCAAGTGTCATATTGATTGCTGCAATTACTTTTCTCATATTTTGCTTTGTCAGATGTGTTTAGTCGTTTCGTGATTTGATGCCTTGTTCTTTGAGTTTTATTATGCCTGTCCTGTATAAGTCAAGTGCTTTTTGCAAGATGCTTTCAATAGTCTTTATGGGTAAATCTTTGTTCGGATTAATCCTAAGAATCTTCATTCTTGTACGGTTGCCTTCTTCCAAATCGGGATGATCCAGGTATTTTCCTTCCACCATTAGAATATATGGTTCGTCTGTCTTTTTATCTATCCACAAATAGCAAAACATCTTTTTCTTATAGCAGAAACAGGGCATTCCCCACTTTTGCGTCTCAGTAATATTTATATCCTGATTAAGAATAATGTCCCGTAATGCAAACAAGCAACTCTTGTTTGGCTCTTCTTTATTCAGATAATAGTCATGAAGCTGCTCAATCATTTTTTCTATTTTACAGCAATTAAAAAGTCGTTTGGGTTGCAACTGCAACCGGGCCAGAATTACTGACATTATAGATTACCGGCATTTACCCTCTTTAAAGCCCATTTCTAGGGTTTTTCAAGGTCGTCAAGCGTATCGAAAGTTAGGATCATATCAACCTGCACTTTGTTTTTCTTTCGGAATAAATTTGTTTTCCCACAAGTTTTGAGAATGTGGAATTCATCGTTCCGTTTTCATCACAAAATCCGTCTTTTATATGGGGCTTGTTTTTATATCGCGTGTTGGCTGCCAATTTTTCACATAGCTCAACCGGATAATGCAACAATGTGGCTCCTGTTCCCTGAATCATGATAATCGTTTCATCAGAGGTGTCACCAAAAGATTCATAAGCGATAGTTATTCCATTTACCCTTACTTTCCCTGGTTGAGCCCTAATATTGCCCGTTGTCAAAATGGATGTCAGGCAAATAAAAAATAATAGCCTGATTGATAAAAAATTTGAAGTCATAATAACATATATCCGTTCTTACTATTAATGATGACTAATAGTAAATTTATAAATTCGTTGTCCTGGTTGTTCCAGTTAAACTCCGGTCTTGCTAAACAGTATTCATTTTTTGTCGCAGAAACTACACAGCAATTTATTTTTTTAAAGTTGATAATAATTCGTCCAACTGCTCTAATCCCATTGTCATACCCTCTTTAAAGCCCATTTCTATGGTTGTTTCAAGGTCGTCAAGCGTATCGAAAATAAGTATCATATCAACCTGCACTTTGTTTTCTTTCGGAATAAAGTTGTTTTCCCATAAATTTTGAGGGAATGCAGAGTTCATTGTTCCGTTTTCATCACAAAATCCGTCTTTTGCAGTAAATGATTTTTCTTTCTCAATAGTAATGTACGAAGCTTTACTCCAATGCTTTTCCCCTTCGGGGCCTACCATTGCATAATGCCAAAATCCGCCTTCCCGAAAATCCATTGTTTTGGTTTCTGCTCTCC
>NZ_CALNAT010000080.1 GCF_937873925.1 uncultured Proteiniphilum sp.
CAACATCAGATGGCTTGCCACCTGGTATTCAATTCCGGTCCAAACCTCGTTACTATACACAAAAGGTAAAGACAATGCCCCCCCTTTGGGCCATGAGCAAAGCAGTAATCCCCCGTCTTCACCACAGGCATAAGTCGGCCGTTGCGGATTGTAATGGTCGAGTAATGTTATCTTCAGATTATACCTGTATACGGCCTTTAAATGGCTGGCCACCATCTCACTGTCGATAATTTCCGGAAGCCCGCAGACAGAAGCCATCCACATACCCAAAATGCCATCCGACAAACATCCTGTCCCATATTGATATTTCGGACCTTCCTTTCTTAACAAAGCAATGGCTTCCGGAGAATAATTACCTCCGAATGACAACGCTTCCATGGGGTTCGGGGCATTCAATTCTTCCCATTGTATTTTTTGAATAAAATAATCTCCGTCGAAAAGTTCACTTTCCATATATTCTTTCCCTTTCGCCAGTAAAGATTCATATTCTTTATACGGTTGTTTTAATCCCCTGCTCATTTCAATAAAGGCGGTCAATGCTCCCAGATAAAAACCGGTACACATACCGTTAGGCCCCCAGAATTCAATATCATAAGTATTATGTTGAGGTTCTTTCAAATAACCGTTACGTTCGGGATCCCATGTACGGATGCAATAATCGAGGCTGGTTTTTACATACGGGTATAGTTCTCTCAGCCATTCCGTATCCCCACTGATATGCCAGTCCCGGTAAATCTTCATAATTCCTCCCAATTGCCCGTCAACCGCAGCATGAAAATTATGCGATGGCGGTGTAATGGGAATGTTGGAGCGAAAATTCTGATGTCCTTCTCTATTCTGATTGATCCTGAACTCTGTTTCACGCAACGTTCTTTCCAATCCGGGAAAAAGATGCGGAACAGCCTGCGCATAATTCCATACGTGGGTACAACTTCCGTGACAGGAACCCACTTTGTCGCCACAACCCTCCCATGCCCAGAAACGGCCGTCGCTCTGCCTCAGTACCGTTGGAGATTTCAGTATAGTTAAATTGGCCGCAATAGCTTCTATTACTTCAGGAGGCAAGGTGGAATTATAGAAAGCATCCCTGAAAAGTCCGCTGTTACTCTTTAATTTGTCTTTGCAGGATTCCCAATACCGGATCACATCCCCCAGGTTTTTGAACCGTCCGGCATACCAGGGCTGGTAATAAGGATTTTTCTCCAGGGATGCCCTCTGGTCTCTTAATTGCTTCAATTCTTCGGTCTCGATATTCTCCCATCCGGGATAGCTATCCCCCTCAAAATCGGCAATCAAGATTGCAGTTGAAGACGGATCAGAAAGGGTTTCATTTGAATCATCCGTCAACACAAACTGATCGGCAAGAATATGTCCCCATCCTTCGGTACCAAGATCACCTATTTGTATATGCGCTCTTTTGCCGGTATATTTCCTTATGTCCCATATTTTTTCGGATAATGTTTCGGATTGATTTCCCGTCGCCACTTCCATCACTTTTCCATCCACAACTAAACGGACAAAGGTTTTATCTTTTTGATTTCCTCCCCCGATTAAAAATTTCAGGTATTTTCTGTTAATAATAAATTCAGGAGACTGAATGACGCCAATTGCCCCATCGCCGGACGGATCAAAAGAATTTAACAATTGGTTCCCCATAAAGCCGGAAACATGTTGTTGGTGCGGTGCTGTCCCTTTTGACGGCTTTCCGGCGAATGCCTGCCCCGATATGATCCCCTGCCCGATGGAAAGTCCTGATTTAGGAAAATACCAGCAGAAATTCACCGTGATTGTTTTTTCTTCTCCCGGAGCTAAGGTTAAGGATACAAATATAGACGCACCCGGTGAGATACCTGCAACGGGAGGATTGTTCACCATCTTTCCATTACGTATATTCTCCCACAAAATGGATTGTGAGTCGAACCAGCCTCCTCTAAACCAGCAATAATCGACTACCGCCTTATTGTCCGATACGTAGATACCGAAAGCGCCGTCTTTTTCTCCTGCCGACTTAGTTAATTTAAAACCCTGCCCGATGCCGTCCGTGATTTGCCCTCCATTGTCAATAAAATTTCGGGAATTATATGAGAACACGGCTTCTATCGTTTCTTTTGTATTGTTTCTGAATGAATATTCCAGCATACCGACCGGCAAACTTGAATTATCTTCATCGGTAGGGATAAACGGGCTCCAGCCTGTAACTTTGACGTCCAGAGGAACATCTCCATCCTCTAAATCGATGTAAGCAAAAGGGAAACGTGCTAAAAACGCAGCCTTTGAAAAGCGCGGCAATCCGTAACTTTTGTCTCCCCGGCCAAGTCCGCTGTCAGGAGGCCCGAATAATTTCCATGAAGGAACCTGCGCTTCCAGAACCTTCGAAACGTTCTTTCCTTTTATATGTATTGCTGCAAAAGCGTAAGGTTCATTGAATATATCCGGATGGTTTTGCACCGACAGATGCGAAATGGCACCCGTACCTTCCAGACAAAACATGCCGGCCCCTATGCCTCCAATAGGAAAGGCGATTTTGCTCAAGTGTTCATTTTCGTATTTTCCGTTAAACTCCCTGCCCCTTCTTCCTGTTTGGGAATTGAGAGACTGCGATACATTGTCCGTTCGCTTAATCAGGTTCTCCGCTGAAGATATGGATGGTAAATTTACAGCAGCGATACCTCCTAAACTTATTTTTTTTATGAACGATCTGCGATTGGTCATATCATTATTTCTTTATTTCTTGTATAAACTTTTCTGTTGAAAGCGGGGTAATCCCGAAAATAAACCGTTCCCCGTTTTTAAAGGGTGATTTCAATTCGAAATTCTCGATTGAAATCCCGCCCGGTATAGGCGCCTCACTGGCCCAATAGGTAAAACGTCCGCTGACTAACCCGTTCAGTTTCTCCTGAGGGTTTTTCTTTATCCAATATTGCGTTGCGTGCTTTCCTCTGTATTTCCAATGCGAATGTGTGCCGGGTGCATACACAGCTTTGCTGTAATCTTTTTCATTGGGAGCCGCTATAAAATAGACGTTTTCCTTTTTATCGCGTATCATCTCCTTTTGCGAAAAACAGGCATGTGAAGTAAAATGGATATCCTTGTAATCGGGCCATAATTCGAGTGAAGACTTTTGTCCTTCTTTCAGGAATAGTGTTCTCAAACGGGCTTTGTTACCCATTGTGGCCGTTGTTATGAAATAATCCAGATCCACGGAACCGTCATAAGTATTCGTCGTTATTTCAAATTCGTAAGGGCGGGATTTGAAGAAACGAAGGCGTACATACACCCTGGCTCCATTATCAAAAGGTTCGGAAAAGACATAAAGGGTCAGCGTTTCCTCCCCGTTTATTTTTTCAACGACTCCCCGTGCCGGGTATGCCTCGGCTGAGGGCAACACAGCCATAGCGTCATCTGAGCTCCAAAAACGTTTTCCTCTTTCTCCCTTATCGAGGCTGCTCATTTCAAGCTCCGAAAATCCGCGATGTTCACTTCCCTTTGGGATCGGTTCAAAAGCGATGAAATTCATCACCTCGGCAAATTCATATTCCAAATAGGGGGTGTAAATCCTGATCAATCCCCTGGGACCGGGTAATGGAGCCAATCCCACCATTATACCGTTAGCGTGCCCCCATACCGGCATTGCCGGTTTTCCCCGTGCAGGCTGTATCCATACTCCTACCGTGTCGGGAGGCGCTAATTGCTTCCATCCCGGTAAGCTTTGCTGAGCGTACGAAGGAGTTATTATCAGCAAAAATAAAAGGAGTAAGAAGGGTCTCATATTTTTTGTTTTATATAAATATTCGTTGTATTGGAAAAGTAAAAATTGGAGTCTTTAATGAACATTTTCGTTAAGCTAAATGAGCATAGGTCAAACTTGTTTAGCCTATGCCAGAGCGAGAAAATTTTAAAATACTTCTATTCGCGGGAACTGCAATTACGGGTAGTTACAGTTCCCCGAATAGAACTGATGTAAACAATATAAAATTAATCAATTTCCATCTTTAATCAATTAAAAGGTAAATTTAAATCATAGTTTTCCGGAACGAGAATCAATGCCGTAATACCATAAAATAAAGCCCATTGTGTATTATGAGGACCCGGTTTCAGGGTTAACTTTATATTCTGGCTATTATCAGGAATAATATCGTCCAATATGACTACATTAGATTGATTTTTAGATGTATATAAAAGCCCGCTTTTTTCATTCTGTCCCGTGGCTGTATATTCTGTCTCGGTAACGTTGCCGTCATCGATTGTTGCATAGATGACAAATGTATATTTCGTATCCTTTTTCAATTTAGACAGAATAAATCCGGCTGAAGCGACATTAATACCATCGTTGAAAAACATGTCGAAAGCAACATTATCCGGAAATCCCAATGTATTGGTATGAGCACTTCTATCCAACCAGTTAAATGATCCGGCGACTTCAATCGCATATTTCGATACAAATCCGTTTAAATCTACCAGTCCCTGCAATTTATCTGACGGGCTCACCATACAGTTGAACGGACTATCCGATCTTATCGTACCAAAATCTATAAATATCGGATAATTAAACTGAAAAGCCTGATTGATTTTCAAGGTGGAAGTATACGACAGTTTTCCGTCCTCCGATTCTACCCTCAAATAAGTATATCCGGGTTTCAATCCGATAAGGGTAACAGAGTTATCCCCATTTTCAACGAGGCTTGCCAATTCCTCATCAGTAACACTCCATTTAAATTTTTCCGCAGCTGTTGTTTCGCTGTCAAATATCGGAGTAACTGTTATTTTATTATCTTCATCAGTTTCCATTATGATATTACGTTCCGGAATCCTCACATAAGGTCTGTTTTCACCTTTTTCATAACCAACTTCGTCGGCGCATGAACCAAGCAAGACCACAAAGAAAAAGAAACATATTATATTTTTAATTGATTTCATATGATTAAAATTATTGATTTTCAAAGGTATCATATGGAACTCGCTTTTAATCATCTTGTTGAGTGTGATGATGTTCATGCTCGTTTCATATAATCAAATTTAAACTTGTTAATAATCAATTGTTTGTTAAAGGAAGAGTGCTGGAATCCATAGGTCAATTTCAATCTGTGGATTCCAGAAACTCCTATGATATCTATTCGTCCTCAGTCCAACCGGGACCTTGTACCAAAGAACGTTGAGTTATATCAATCTCACTTTGAGGAATCGGGAACCAATAATGTTTCGTTTCAAATACACGGTCTTCACACTTAACCCTTTCATAAAAAGCGTTATCCTGTAAAGATGTTCCAGCCATAATGTTCATACAATGAATCGGCTTGTTCTCCGTATCCTCGGCTGTTCCCCAACGGCGGACATCCCAATACCGCTGACCTTCGAAAGCCAATTCAATCCTGCGCTCACGGTGGATAGCTTCCCTCATTTGGTCTTTGCTCAAACCTGTTGCCAAATCCGGAATTCCGGCTCTGGATCGGACTTTGTTTACGTACAGATACGCTTTAGCCGGTCCTTCTGCTTCATTTATGGCTTCGGCATAGTTCAGATAAATCTCGGCCAACCTCATATAAAGCCAGGCTTTCCGCGTATAACCTGCCCCTGTAGAAGGATTTGCATCGGGATTAATAACTTTGGCTATCAGGTATCCGGTTTTGCAGTAATCGCTACCGGCACCGCGTCGACCATCTTTTCCGGTGTACCAGAAATCGCAAGTTGTTCCCAGCCATCTTTGCCCTGCAAAATTAATCGACGCATAAAAACGGGGTTCCCGGTTTGCATACATTTTCCGGATACCTATGGGGCTCCAGCCATTGTCTCCTTCAGCCGAAGTATAACCTTCCTCTTCATAGCCTGATACAGTATTGATTACCGGGGTCAGTCCATCATTCTTATAACCGGTTATGGGAACCAGGCCGTTAGCCATTTGGTATGCATCCACCATTTCCTGCGTAGGATTCAGGATTGAGAATCCTTTTAAACTAAGAATAGTACCGCAATTGTCCAAGTGATTATACCATTCCACATTTCTCCAGAATATCCATTCGTCATTATAAAGTTCCTGGTGGATACCCCGGTAGTTATTTACATAATCGGGGAGCTTTGCATTATAGAGTTTATGACCGGCATTTTCCAAGGCGGTTATACATTCCAACGAAGCTGCTGCCGCCTTACTCCATTTGGTAGCATCGTAGCTGGTGGGGAACAAATGAGCGCCGTCATTGTCTACGAAGTCTGTAAAATGTGCATGTCCGTTGTAGACAGGCGATGCAGCATACAGCAGTATTCTCGATTTCAAAGCCCTAGCGGCTCCTCCCGAAGCTCTACCTACATTTTCGCCTGTAAACCGTACCGGCAAAAGCGATATGGCGCGGTCGCAATCATCCACGATAAATTGAATACATTCTTCCAGCGTATTTCGCTTAACGGTAGTATAGTCCCCACTTGTCGGAAGTACGTGATCGGTAATGGGCACCGGTCCGTAAGTCCTGACCAATTGGTAGTATGCAAACGCCCGTAAAAGATAAGCTTCTCCTTTCCATTGGTTTCGGATTGCTTCTGTGAACTCTACCGCATTACTTTCTTCGGGCAAAGGGGTGTTGTCTATGTTTTCCAGAAAAATGTTCGCCTTACGGACTCCCATAAAACACTCATTCCATACGGGACTAATGCTATAAGAATTACTCGAGTTCATAGACCCGTTGTTCAGATAATGTGAAGCAGCGCCGCCATAGGCAATCTCCATTTCGTCACATCCGGCAGTAAACGGATTTCGTGCCCATGTGTCGTTCAACCCACACATATAATTCAATTCTGCCGGCAAATGCATATAGGTATTTGCCAACCAACGTTTCGCCGTTGTATAATTCTCAAACACTTCTTCCACTGTCATATCCCCTTCGGGCAATTTATCCAGATAATCATCACATGAGGATAACCAAATTGCTACAAAAAGGATTCCGGCATATTTTAAAATTTTTGCTCTCATAATATAAAAAAATTAGAAGTTAATTTGCGTTCCGAAATTTATGGTGCGCTGTAGCGGGTAAGCATCACTGATGTTTTGTTCCGGATCAATAATTTTAAGTTTGTCAAATGTCAATAAATTGGAACCGTTCACAAAAATCCTGATCCCTCCAATCTGTAATTTTTTCATCCATTCTTCAGGAAATGTATAACCGATTTCCGCATTTTGCAATTTCACATAACTTGCGTCGCGCATATAAATGGTCGAATTGCGGTTGTTATGTACATTATTCGCGGCAATAACCGTCGGATATTTGGCTTTTGAATTGTCTGCTCCCGGTACCCAGCGATTGTCGTAATACTCCCTCAACACGTTATAGTTCGGATATTCCAGTGAGAACGGATACATTCCTTCTTCCGTGAGGAAAGTGCTGCGGTTGGCTACTCCGGAAAATTGCACGGATGCATCAAAGTTCTTGTATGCCAGGCCTCCGCCAAAACCAAACATGATTTCGGGTATTTGGGGATGTCCGATAAATATCCTGTCTTTTTCATTGATAACCCCGTCCTCATTCATATCCTTGTATTTTATATCTCCAGGTATTATTGTCGTCTGAAATTCGGATTTAGCCCAATTGTCTATCTCTTCCTGATCCTTGAACAAACCTTCAGCCACCAATGCAAATGCCTGTGTGAGCGATGTTCCTCTTGTCTCCTGATAGGGTTCTGCCGGGGTAGCTGTATCGTCTTCTATTATTTTATTGCGGGCAAAAGTGAAGTTTCCTCTCAAGGAATAGGCCAATCCGTAAGAGGTGGTATTTTTTAATTCGATAGCCGCATCAAATCCTTTATTATCCACAATCCCGACATTACCGTAAGGGGTGCCGTGAGGAACCAACCCGAGAAGGGCAGGTAACTGGGCCCTTTTCAACAAAATATTTTCGCGGCGCTCTTTAAACGCATCAATCTGCAAACTGAATTTATTAAATAAACCGAGATCCAATCCTACGTTATACTTGGTTGAAGTTTCCCAGGTTAAGGCTACACCAAATTTCTTCTCTTCAATTCCGCTCAAATAAGTTTGTCCGGTTCCATACCAATATCCCGTAGCGGCAGTATTGACTGCGGTAACGTACAAAAACCTGTCGCCGCTCACTAAATCGCTACCTACCTTTCCTGCTGATCCCCTCAGTTTAAGATTGTTTACCACTGCCGGATCCCAGAATTCTTCACTTGAAACCACCCATCCCAAAGACACGGAGGGGAAAAAGCCATACCTGTTTCCTTTAGGAAATTGTTCCGATCCGTTATAACCGAAATTAAACTCTGCCAGATAACGATTACTATAATTATACGAAAATCTTCCGACAAGCCCTTGGTGACGGTTGGGCAAATTATCTATCGAGGTACCTGCGGTCAGGTTTTTGTACTCTTTCCTGTTTACCAGCAACATGGCTGCCACATCATGAAGACCAAACTTCCGCGCATAATTAAGGGCACCCTCCCAATACATGGAATAATTGGAATCCTGAATATCGACCTTATAACCCATAGTTCCTTGTTCGCGCCAAGTGCGATAAATGTAATCCCCCTCAGCATCAAGGTCCGTAACCTGTTTTACTTCAAAGTCAACCCGTCGGGCTACTTCGTTTTTGTAATAGTGGTCGAATGCAAATTTCCCGCTTACCGATAAACCTGGCGTCACAAGTTTTGATAAATCCCAGCGCGCAGCCAAATTCCCTTGATTGTTACCGATATACATTTGAGTATATCCGGTTTGCGTTGCCAAACCGTAAGGATTACCAATAAGGTATGCAGTTGTACCCCCGCCGGCTATCGATCCATCCGGATTCCTTACCGGATAAATCAACGGCGATGTCTGGCGTATAGCAGACCAAATAGCACCGGCGCTGGTGCCTTGATAACTTCGATCTTGAATGGTGGTAGCTAATCCCAATTCAAGAGACAATTCCTTGCTTACATTGACATCTATGTTAGACCTCAGGTTATAACGGCGAAATTTTCCTCCGTGAGTTCCCCAATCATGCGACTTGTCTTCTTTATACAAACCGTCTTTTCCTACATATCCAAGGTTTATATAATAGCGTGCCACTTCATTGCCTCCCGAAACATTCAGGTTGTGTGTTGTTTGCCAAGTGTCTTTTTTGAATACCTCGTCTATCCAGTTTACATTGGGATGCAGGTATGGATCCGATCCATCCCTGAATTTTTGAATATCCTCGGCAGACCAAGGTAACGACGACAGTTGGGAATTGAATGCAGCTTCATTCATTAAGGTTGCAAACTCATAGGCTTCTATATATTGGGGAAACCGCACACCCTCCAGGGTAGCATATTCGCCGCGGTAAGTTACTTTCGGTTTTCCTTGCACCCCTTTCTTTGTGGTGATAAGAATAACCCCGTTCGCCCCTTGTACACCGTACACTGCCGTAGCCGAAGCATCTTTCAGGATTGTGAAACTTTCAATTTCCTGAACGTTCACCACATTAATATCCCGTTCTACCCCATCTACCAAAATAAGCGGAGACGTAAAACCCGATCCGGTGTTGAGGGTTGCCATACCGCGTATATAGAGGGCTGCTCCGTCGAATCCCGGTTCGCCGCTGGATTGGCGGGTAATAATTCCGGGAATTGTCCCGCCCAATGCATTTGACAAAGAAGCTGCCGGAACCGCCTGAAGTTGTTTTACTTCGGCATTGGAAACAGCACCCGTTACCGACACCTTCTTTTGGGTTCCGTAGCCGATAACCACTACTTCATCGAGGGCTTCCGTTTCTTCCTCCAAAAATACGTCAATAATACCTTGCTTCCCTACTTGAATTTCTGTTTCCTTGAACCCGACGTACGTAAAACGAAGAACCGGATCTTGTGTCGTCAGATGAATGGTATAAGTACCGTTTATATCAGTCACCGTTCCATTTGTAGTACCTGCTTCCATCACATTCACTCCGATGAGGAGTTCGTTTTTCGTATCCATAACACGCCCGGTAACTTTTTGTCCCGATTGTGCCATACCAAACAATATGTTTCCTATGCACATTAGGGCAATAAGAAACAATTTTCCAAAATGTCTGTTTTTCATACTCTTTACGACTAGTTATTAATTGTTCAATTTGTTTAAAACAATAAGATTTATATTAATTTTTCTTTAATATCGCTTTCATCAACACAACTTCATACGGATTCCATGTTGACATGGTAAAATAAATGGTGGTAGAGTAATGATCGCCTGTTGCAAAATGCTCGAATTGATATGGACCATATTCGCCGCCCCACTCATTTTCACGTCCTGCATTATGTACATTATCGCAATTACTGTGTAACCAACTCGTATGCATAAAATGACAATATCCTCCGTCCTCCCATGGACGAAATATGGCTTGCGTTTCCGACCAGGGACCCCAGGGAGTATCCGATGTTCGAAGGTTTATTCCCCGAGGTTCAGGTTCTCCATGATTATACAATAGAATCCATTTTTTGATGAATTTATTATAGGATGCCGAAAGTTCCCCTACACCCGGGGTGGTTAACTGGAAAATCGGTTTGGCATATTTTTCTTTTCCAGTCCATACCGGCTTTCCATCTTTAATTCCGGCAAAATACTGGATCGAACTTCTATTTTTTATTTCGGATACCGGCTGGTAAGCCAAATAAATATGGCTTTGCCGGTAACTTCCGGATCCAAACATAACTAAACCGTCTCCTTCGTGAGGTGGTAAAAAATTCCAATCCGAGTTTTTTACTCTGACTACAGACACATTAATAAATTTAGATACAGATAAATCATAAACTTTAGAATATAGACCTTTCAAGGCATTTGTTCTATTTGCCGTAGCTAAAACGGAACGCCCCATGGTAACCTTATCGCTATGATCTGTTGTTATCCATATAAAAAATTCGTTATCTATCACTATCCCTTCCGTGGGGACTTCAAAGGCTCCTGTAGTATTAACCCCGGGTATAATGATACCTTGGTATATTCCCGTATCGTCAGTTACAAAATCGAGTTTTAAACCGTCTTCCGGAGTTTTATCCGTCGTATATCCGATTGCGTCATGTAATCCGGATTGCGGACCCCACGTATCTCCAAACAATAGCCATGTCGTATCTCCATCCTCGAAGGGTACTCCTAAGTCGGTGCCTTCCATTCGGTAACGTGAATAGCATTGACTAAGTGTCAGCTCATTTAAATGTTTATCGTAATCACCTGTCACCTGGCAAATTTTAGTAGCCTGTTGAACTATTGTGATGTCCGAAGGAATTGTATTAGGAGTGTTTCCGATAACGACCGATTCTTCAGATTCGGATTCTCCTGTTTCCGGATCGGGAGAACTATCGGAACATGCCAGCCACAAAAACGCCACAGAAATATAAATTATGAGATACTTCTTTTTCATACATGCAAGACTTGTGGGTATAGGTCGTGAAACCTATGCGCATCGGATTTCAAAAAGGGTATTTATATTTCATCACTCATTTCCCCACAATTGCGGATCATTCCCTTTTGCTTTCCGCCATGCATCTCTCCAACGGTGCATGTCCATATGGTTGATGAAGGGCTTGGGCTTGCGTATTTCCTTAGAAGGTGCCGGAGGTAGTTTCACGGCACTGTCCTGATACCAGTAAGCCACAGTGGCAAGATCAAGGGTGAGGTTGTTGTTATGCCCTGTTTCGATGGTTCCCTTCACTTCGGTTTCAAAGAAGATGGGGTCATTGATAAAGAACCGGTATACATGGGTTCTTCCCAGCCAGCCAATATCATTATTCACCCTCGGATAACCGAAATGGGGATGCGAGAACGGCTCTTTCGGACACCAGGAAGTATTGAAGAAGTCCTCCGTACCGGTACCGATCAGAGAAGGAGTCTTCTCTCCGTCGATAAACCACATATCATCCCCCTCTCCATACCACATGGGAGTGGGGGAGTGTACATAGTAATTGATCCCTACAAAATGGCCTTTCCCTTTGGTATTAATAAAAACATAATTCCGGTCTAACTGGGTATTAGGTTTCCATTCACCAGTCAACGCCCATTCGGTCTCTCCTTCGGGTAAGGCTTTGGACAGACTGTGATTATACCAGGCGTGAAAACGGCCCATTCCTTCGGGAAGTTCCGCCATCTCCAGGTAATCAACATAGAAATAGAAGGCATTGATCGTTTTATCAGTCTGATTTTCAATTTCTATCCTTGCTCCTTTCTCAAACGGCATTGCGAAATAACTGCTCAGTCCCGTTCCGTTCTCAGGTCCTGCCGACAGGGGAAGCGAGGCGTAGTTGTACCGTTCATTCCACCCTTGGCCGAAGAAAGGCCCGATGGGCGATTCTACCGAGGGATAGTCGTTTCCGTCCCAATACATCCTGATAATGATATCGTTCCTGCTTAACTCACCGGGTGGCGGGGCAATGGTGATCCAGATATGGTTGATCACACCGGTACCTTTTATCTCCGCAATGGTTCGTTTTTCACCGGGGCTGAAAGGTTCCAGGTGGTCACGGTTTCCTCCCGTAGGGTCGGTACTCGATATCCTCCTGTTTTTCATGCCCGATTTCAATTTTGCCAGCTCAAACATATCCCCCATCGGCTCCGTCTGGGAAAAGAGAGGGAATGAAAGCATAATCCCCAGAATAAGGGTGCTCAATTTCAACATTTTAAAATTAGTTCTCTTCATTCTATCTATTTATTTGGTTTATTGCTATTCCGATAGACTGGAATCTATGATCCACTTCGTTCCGATTCGCATATTCATCACATTCATTTTATTCTTGAGGTAAATATCTTGAATCTGAACGTCTTGATTCTCTATCTGTACAATGGCCCGTAAGCAGCACAGGCACGGTAATCCGCCCCCTCGTTGTCGGAACCGAATGCGGACCATGCATCCGGACGGAAGATCTTTTCATCCTCCACATTGTGCATGTTCACAGGGATAGAAAGTGCTGAAGCCAGCGTGATCAGATCGGCACCGATATGGCCGTAGCTGATGGCCCCGTGGTTCGCCCCCCAGTAATTCATCACCGAGTAGATGTCCGTAAAGCGACCTTTACCGGTGACGCGCGGTACGAAGAAGGTAGACGGCCAGGTCTTGTCGGTACGTTTGTTGATTACATCAAATACTTCAGGCGGAAAATTGGCTGTCCACCCTTCGGCGATCTGGAGTACCGGCCCTAATCCTTTGATCAGGTTCAGACGGCACATGGTAACCGGCATATCCGCCCTGGTCAGGAATTGCGAAGAGTACCCCCCGCCACGCATGTATTCAAGCGACGCAGGATACCAGGTGGTTGCATCGAGCATCTTCTCCACTTCTTCCTCACTGATCTCCCAGAAAGGTTTCATGACGGGATTACCGTTTTCATCCGACTGCTGACCGGTACCGTCAAGGGTACATGAACCGGAGTTAATGAGATGAATAGCACCGTCTTTCAATATTCCCTCAGGCTTCCAGCCGCTTACCCGTTCTATGGCTTCGGGGCTCCAGTAGGTGCGTACGTCGGCAAAGATCTGGGAGGTATTGGTAAGCAATTGGTTGAATAACATGCTGATACCGTTGAGATGATCATCCTCGGTAGCAAAAGTGAATGGTTTCCGGATTCCATTCCAGTCGAATGAGGAATTGAGGATCGCCTCGGAAAAATCACCGTCGGGCAGAAAATCGGTCCACTGCCGTTGTCCCTGAAAACCTCCCGCTATGGCATTGTGTCCGAGCGCTTCTTCACCGTATCCCATGGTATCCAGAGCCGGATTCCCGGTCATCAGGTCGCGCATGATCAGTGTCATCTTCACCACAAACTCCCAGTTTTTATCTTTCTGCTCACGGCTGTGTTTCAGGTGTTCGGGATTAAAATCCTCCCCTTCGCGGCTCATACAATGTTCTTTTGTCCACTGCATCGCTTTTTCAAATTCCTCATGATCATAAATCCCGAGTTGAATCCGGCGAAGGATTTCGCTCGCATCCACAAATTCGGTACGCATACCGAGGTACTCTTGCAGAAAATCGGGATTGGTCATGGAACCGCCGATTCCCATCGAGACGGAACCGATGGATAGGTATGATTTTCCCCGCAGGATAGCCACGGCAAGCCCTGCCCGTGCGAAACGTAACAATTTCTCCTGTACATCGTCCGGTATAGCCGGGTCGTTCATATCCTGTACTTCCCTTCCGTAAATACCGAATGCAGGCAATCCCTTCTGGTTATGAACTGCCAGCGCAGCCGAAAGATAAACCGCGCCGGGCCGCTCGGTACCGTTGAATCCCCAGATCGCTTTCGGTATACTGGGATTCATGTCAATAGTCTCCGATCCGTAACACCAGCAGGGAGTAACGGACAGGGAAAGACCTACATTCTCTTTTTCAAACTTTTCAGCGCATAATGCAGCTTCCCTCACACCCCCTATACAAGTGTCGGCAATTACACATTCTACCGGAGAACCATCGGGATAATGAAGATTTTCGCGGTACAATTTCTCTACACTTTTCGCCAGATTCATAGTGGTATCTTCAAGAGATTCCCTGATGCCTCCGCGCCTTCCGTCAATAACGGGACGGATTCCAATTTTAGGATAAACCTGTTTCATACTCTTATTTTTTATATTATGGTTATATGGAATTGACTATCCTTCGGACGTCGAATTGAAAATCGGTGTAGCCAACGGCTGTTCAGCAATAATATTCTGTCCCGGTAGTAATAATTCAAAGTCTCGTTTCATAACTCTCCTCTTTATAAATCATCTATAGTTAAACGTTTGACTTTATTTTGGAAGTCTTCCCTTACAATTCATCATAATAATATAGTGAATGGATTAATCGTTTAACTATCCGTAGAAAATAATATTAAGTGATTAATTCAGCTTCCAGAAAAAGTTTATGGATTTTTACGTCTTTGTTCTCTATTTGTCCGATCAGCAATTCTAAAGCTTTTCTTGCCATTTCTTCGACGGGCTGTTTAATGAACGGCACTCTAAAGGGAAATAAATTTATAGCATCGGTCTCATCGAAACACATTACCTGAATATCTTTTTGAATGAGAAGCCCATGTTTAAGGAGGGATTTCACTCCTGCAATAGAGATAGTATTGGTAGCAAAGAAAATGGCATCTACCTTTTTTTCACACTCTAATAATTGTGAAATTGCCTTGTCCATATCTTCCTCCAAACATTGATAACTGACCCCCTTCACATGATCAGGATCAGAAAGGCCGGCATCTTTCATAGCCTCAATGAATCCCCTCTTGCGCTCGTTCGTATGAAATTGATCTTGTTTGTAAGTTATAAATGCCGGATTTTTGTATCCCTGATCCATCAATTGCTTGGTGGAACGATAACATACTTCATAGTTATTGATCAGCACAGAAGGAACGTTCAATTCCGGGAACCCCCTGTCTACCAAAACCAACGGTTTTTTACCTTCTAAAATCGATTCGATCAAAACCTCACTGCCTTCAGCAGGAGTGATAATCAGGCCGTCCACCTGCCGGGAGTTGAGGAATAGGATCATTTTTTCCATCTCTTCCAATTTTTCATTGGTATTTCCTATAATCACCGTGTATCCCTCTTTCTCCGCATAATTCTGAATATGTAATGCCAGAGTACCGAAAAAAACATTTGAAATATCAGCGACTATCAATCCGATCGATTTTGAATGGCCCATTTTCAATCCTTTGGCGAGACTATTGGGTATATAATTCAATTCAGCCGCTTTCTCCACAATTTTTTCGGACATTTCCTTACTTACCCTGCCATTCTTGTTCTTTCCATTCAGTACAAGCGACACGGTAGCGGCAGAGACTCCCAATTCTTTTGCTATCACTTTTAAGGAAACTTTTTTCACCTTCAATACAGTTAATAACGTAAGTTAACGCAAAAATACAAGGTTAATCGATTAATTAAAAATTATTTTCTATGTTTTATAACATATTTACGCCCTATAAGCCTTATTTGTACCAATTCTAAATAAACAGACCCGCTAATTCAGTCGTCAGAGATATACCCGGAGCGGATTTTCTATAAGAGTAATTTCTCTATCGTGGACGGTGATAGAATTGAGATACCTGTATCTAGCACACCGGCATATAGATAGTTATCAATGGTAGAAAATTTAATAGTTTACTAGCCGTTACACATTAAACCTGAAATGCATAATATCGCCGTCCTGTACTACATATTCCTTCCCTTCCACATTCATTTTTCCTGCTTCTTTCACGGCATTTTCGGAACCGTAGGTAATAAAATCCTCATATTTGATCACTTCAGCCCGGATGAAACCCTTCTCAAAATCGGTATGGATCACACCGGCGCATTGCGGAGCCTTCCATCCTTTCTGGAAAGTCCATGCACGTACTTCCTGGACACCGGCGGTTAGGAATGTTTGCAGATCCAATAGACTATAAGCGGCTTTAATCAGGCGGCTTACCCCGGATTCTTCCAACCCGATCTCATTCAGAAACAGTTCACGCTCCTCATAAGTATCAAATTCAGCTATTTCAGACTCTATCTTTGCCGCGACAACCAATATCTGGGCATTTTCGTTTTTTACGGCTTCACGTACGTTTTCTACATATTGATTGCCGCTCACAGCACTCGCTTCCTCCACATTGCATACATATAATACGGGCTTTGCCGTTAAAAGGAAAAGTTCGCGGGCAATTTTGTTTTCGTCTTTCGTATCGAAAGCTACGGTACGTGCCGACTCACCCCGTAATAACGCTTCACGGATCTTTGAATATACTTCAAAAGCAAGTCTGGCATCTTTGTCTCCTCCTGTCTTAGCCTGTTTTTCCACTTTGCTGATGCGGGCTTCAATAGTCTCCAAGTCTTTCAATTGCAACTCGGCGTCAATGATCTCTTTATCGCGTACAGGATCCACCCGGCCATCTACGTGGGTCACATTTTCATCGTCAAAACAGCGCAACACATGCAATATGGCATCTGTTTCACGGATATTGGCCAGGAATTTATTGCCCAAACCTTCGCCCTTACTGGCGCCTTTGACTAACCCGGCAATATCCACTATCTCGACAGTAGTAGGTACAATTTTCTGGGGATGAACTAATTCCGCCAGCTTATTCAACCGCTCATCGGGAACTGTAATAACCCCTATATTGGGTTCAATGGTACAGAACGGAAAATTTGCCGCCTGCGCTTTCGCATTCGACAAACAATTAAAAAGAGTAGATTTCCCCACATTGGGAAGTCCTACGATACCGCATTGCAGAGCCATATTTCTTAAGACTTTAAGACCGCTTCGCTACAAGAACCCCTAAGCAGGACTCGTAGAAAAAGCGGTATACAAATAATTTTTTTCGGCTGCAAAGGTACAAAAAAGAGAGCAGTTATACATATTATTAACCGAAGGCTCATTTAAAATAACGATAACACCTTACAAAACAGTCAATTCATAAGCCATATCGTGCCGATATTTCCAGCATCCGCTCGATGGGTCTCACCGCTTTTACTCTTACCTTTTCATCCACCACAATTTCCGGTTTTTCATTTTTCAGGCAGAGATACAATTTTTCCAATGTGTTCATCTTCATATAGAAACACTCGTTACAAGCACAAGTGGAATCTTCCGGCGGAGCAGGAATAAATTCTTTATCGGGATTTTCTTTCTGCATCTGGTGTAAAATTCCCGCTTCGGTAGCCACGATAAACTGTTTATTATCGGAGTGGGTTGCAAATTTTAAAATGGAGGAAGTGGAACCCACATGATCAGCTATTTCCAACAGATATCTGGGACATTCGGGATGAGCCAGCAGCAAAGCATTGGGATATTCTCTTTTCAACTCTAGGATCCTTTGGAGGGAAAATTGCGCATGTACATGACATACCCCGTCCCACAGAAGCATATTTCTACCGGTCAGTTTATTGATATAATCACCCAGGTTCTTATCCGGACCAAAGATGATTTTTTCATCTTCCGGAAGCGATTCTACTATCTGCTTTGCATTAGTGGAAGTAACCACGATATCCGTCAGCGCCTTTACGGCTGCAGTTGTATTTACGTAAGAGATGACCGTATGATCAGGATGTGCATTCACGAATTTCTCAAATTGATCGGCTGGACAACTTTCGGCCAGAGAACAGCCGGCATTCAAATCCGGTATAAAAACACGTTTCTCCGGACTCAGAATTTTAGCCGTTTCACCCATAAAATGTACACCACACAATACTATGATATCGGCCGTGGTTTTAGCAGCCCATTGAGCCAACGCAAGACTGTCCCCTACAAAATCAGCGATATCCTGTATTTCCGGTTCCTGATAATAGTGCGCCAATATAATGGCATTCTTTTCCTTCTTCAGTAACTCTATATTCTGTACAAGTTCTTCTTTTGTCATAGCCTATTTTACTTTCTCCTTTCCGGAATGCAAAAGCTTCAATGATTTTTCAACCGAATTTATATTTATTATATATAGTTTTAAATTTAAAAAAATATATGATATTGGTAATTGTATGTTGATACTGTTGATGACTTTTTACCGGATAAAGTAGGTAATAATGTTATTAAACTTTAAACCTATATTATCAAAACTTATCCACAGATATATTTTTATTTTTTCTCTGTAAATGTGATAATTACAAATGTTATCATAAAATGTTTACAAAGGGCAAAGTTAATAATTTATTTCTTTTACGGACTATTTTTCCTGTTGAAAAGTGGCTGAAATCTTTCCAATAAAAAAAATATCTTTTTTTGGGGAATCCGGGATTTTTTACAACAGATCATTTTTTCTCTTTTACAAATTATTTTATCAATTTCTATCTACACTCATTTCACAAGTTATCAACAATTATTCGGCTTGCGCCTTTATTTACTTATTCATGAGATTCGCCCTTCAGGCGTTTATTCCACTTTGAGACATCTTCCATCCACCTGGTGTTGTTCATTTCTACTTTCATCAGGATTGACTAACCCTTGACTATCTATAGAATAACCACCAACTGTCTAAATTTACAAAGTAAATTTGAATGACTATTGAATTATAAACTGAATTAAATATCTAAAAATT
>NZ_CALNAT010000081.1 GCF_937873925.1 uncultured Proteiniphilum sp.
CCCGGAATAGTTGTTTCCTGAAAGCGGGTGCAAAGATAGAGATTGTTTTTTTACCACGCAAACAATTCAACAAAAAAAATCAATCTTTTTTCTTCCATTTTCTACGCTCAGAATCCAAACAAAAGGATATCAAACCATTATAAAAAAATAAAAAATCAATCTTTTTTCAGGCTAACAGAAGAAAACCCGAAAAAGGGATCAAACCCGAGGGAAGACCCGGGAAATTTTCTGGGGAAAATAGTTTCTTCTGATCTTCGCCGGCTATAATTTCTTCGGCGGGAATGGGGCCGGAAAGCGTGAGAAAAGATGAAATTTCTTCCTTCGAATCACATTTTATAAGTATCTTCGCATAAAATCTGCATGCACCCTTTATCGGGTTGCACCCATTTAATAAAATTAGACTATTTCTGGCAACGGCATATTCAAGTAAACTTAATTGTTTTCTAGAAAACATTGCAAACAAGTTTGCTTTCTGCCCGTATTGCTTAACAAAATAGTTCAATTACATTAGGCATTTTCTCGCAACGGCATAATCCAAACAAGTTTGTCTTCTGCCCGTATTGCTTAACGAAAACGTTCATTAAAATTAGGCATTTGCCCGCTATGGCCAAGTTCAAACAAGTTGACTTTGCTCCTTTAGCTTAACGCAAATGTTCCCTGTGACATTAATGTAAAAAATAAGAATAAACACATGAAAGGTATCATTCATATCTTACAACGATTTTTACCCCCTTATAAGAAATATGTCTTCCTGGCATTCATTTTCAATATACTGACGGCCATATTGAATGTTTTTTCCCTCGCGACCATTATCCCGATCCTCCAGGTTTTGTTCAAGATAAACAGGGAAACCTTTTCCTTTATACCGTGGGGTAGTTCCGATTATTCGTTCGTAGACGTGGTGCTTAATAATGTGAACTGGTATATAACCCAACTTATAGATACATACGGGAGCAGTTCCACGCTGATGGCGCTGGCAGCCTTCCTGATCGTGATGACATTACTGAAAACGGGGACCGCCTATTTTGGATCCTATTTCCTTATCCCTATAAGGACCGGCGTGGTCAGGGATATCCGCAACCGGATCAACGACAAGGTACTCTCCCTCCCCATCGGTTTTTTTACGGAAGAGAGAAAGGGTGATATTCTCTCCAGGGTATCGGGCGATGTGAATGAAGTGGAGAACTCCGTGATGAGTTCTCTCGATATGCTTTTCAAGAATCCGATCCTTATCCTGATCTACCTGACCACTATGGTGATCTTAAGCTGGCAACTGACCCTCTTCGTGATGGTGGTACTGCCGGTGATGGGATTTGTGATGGGGCGTGTGGGCAGAACCCTGAAAAGGAGTTCTTTCATGGCACAGAACAAGTGGGGCGAACTGATGTCGCAGATGGAAGAAACCCTAAGCGGGCTGCGGGTGATCAAGGCATTCGGCGCGGAAAACAAGATCTCCGGAAGGTTCCATGGCGGGAATAACGAGTTCAGGCGCATGTCGAACCGTATTGCGCGCAGGCAACAACTGGCACATCCCATGAGTGAGTTGCTGGGCACCATCACCATCGCGGTTGTACTCTGGTTTGGGGGTTCATTGATATTAGAGGGCAACAGCATCATCGACGCCGCCTCGTTCATCTACTATCTGACCATATTCTATAGTATTATCAATCCGGCCAAGGAATTCTCAAAATCAGCTTACGCCGTGCAACGCGGACTGGCATCGATGGAGCGGATCGACAAGATACTGACTGCCGACAACAAGATCACCGACCCGGCACAGCCTGTTCCCGTCGCCTTCAACTCCTGTATAGATTACAGGGATGTCTGGTTTAAATATGAAACGGATTGGGTTATAAAAGGGGTGGATCTCAAGATCGACAAAGGAAAAACCATCGCCCTTGTGGGCCAGTCGGGTTCGGGAAAATCGACGATGGCAGACCTGTTACCCCGCTTCTACGATATCCAGAAAGGAGGGATTCTCATCGATGGGGTCGATATAAAGGATATGAGAGTCCGGGACCTGAGATCGCTGATGGGCTATGTGAACCAGGAGGCCATCCTGTTTAACGATACCTTTTATAATAATATAGCATTCGGGGTTGCCGACGCAACGGAAAGCCAGGTGATCAACGCCGCGAAGATTGCTAATGCCCACGAGTTCATTATGGCTACGGAGTTTGGTTACCACACCAATATCGGCGACCGGGGCGGAAAGCTTTCGGGCGGCCAGCGCCAGCGTATCAGCATTGCGCGGGCCATACTGAAGAACCCGAAGATACTGATACTGGATGAAGCCACTTCGGCACTCGACACCGACTCGGAACGGCTTGTACAGGAGGCGTTGGAAAAACTGATGAAGAACCGCACTACCATCGTGATAGCCCACAGGCTATCCACCATCAAAAACGCGGATGAGATCTATGTAATGAAAGATGGACGAATCGTGGAATCGGGACAACATTCCACACTTTATGCACAGGGGGGGTACTACACCTCATTGTGCGATACACAGCGCGATCTCAGTGAATAGCCTATCCCTTATCTTTTGGGACAGGGACAAGCGCTTCTTTTCCGGATATCTTTTCCAGTAACCTGTCCACTGCTTCGAAAGGAGAATTGATGCTCCGGAATTCCGGAACAATCTCTTTCATCCTCTTCACTGTCCGCATATCGTCATATTCGTAAGAGGTATGAATAAGTGCATCGACTTTCCGGCTCACATCTTCATATTCATACTCACGGACATCGGCGATCATGATTTTCTCATGGTAGGTAGGTTTGGTATGCTCGGCCGTGTTCAGTAACTCTTCATAGAGTTTTTCACCATGCCGCAAGCCGGTAAATTCTATCTTGATATTCTTTGAACCCGAGAGCCGGATCATCCTTTTGGCCAGATCCAGGATCTTGACCGGTTTCCCCATATCAAAAATATAGATCTCACCGCCTTTCCCCATAGCTCCCGCCTCCAGCACCAGCTGACAGGCTTCCGGAATAGTCATGAAATAGCGGATGATCTCCGGATGGGTTACCGTAACGGGGCCTCCATGTTTTATCTGCTCCCTGAAAAGAGGTATTACGGAGCCGTTGGACCCCAGCACGTTTCCAAAGCGGGTAGTAATAAACTGGGTTGTTTTTTTTCCGCTTTTCCCGATATATTTCGCCAGAGACTGCACATATATCTCGCAAATCCTTTTTGAACAACCCATCACATTCGAAGGGTTCACAGCCTTGTCTGTGGACACCATCACAAATTTCTCCGCATTGTACTTTACCGCCAGGTCCGCCGCTATCTTTGTCCCCAGGATATTGGTCTGCACCGATTCCGATGCATTGTCCTCCATCATCGGTACGTGCTTGTATGCCGCCGCGTGAAAAATATACTGCGGCCGTGTCCTGGAAAAAATCCTCTCCATCCGGCTGGCATTGCTTACATCGGCCACAATGATCTCCGCACGCATCTCTCTCCATTTCTCTTTCAATTCCAGCCTCATGTCATGCAATGGAGTCTCCGCCTGGTCTATGAGAATAATACTGTAAGGATTGAAGTTAGCTACCTGACGGACAATTTCGCTGCCTATCGATCCGGCAGCACCTGTCACCATTACCCGTTTTCCTTCAATATTTGAGGCTATCTCCAGCATGTTGATATGGATCGGGGCACGTGGCAGGAGGTCTTCGATCTGTACATCTTTCAACTGCTCCTTGCTCATGATCATCCCGTTCCATTCGTTGAGGGGAACGGTGGTAAGCAACGAAATATTGTGATCCACAAAATTACCCAAGAGTTCGGAATTCTTTATCTCTTCCATTTGCTGCGGCGAAACGATAATGGTCTTCACATCTTTGCTTTCCAAAGTTCTGAAAAGGTTCTCATTATTGGCGTAAATGGTTACCCCCATCAGTTCTTTCCCTACCATGTGACTTTCATCGGAAATAAATCCGAGTACCCGGTAGTTGAATTCACTGTTTCCTTTCAATGCTTTTGCAAGGCTGATACCGGCCTCCTTGGTGCCGTAGATAAACACGTTGACCGGTTTCACTTCTCTGCCTGTAATGAACTCATAGACCTCCTTCGTCAGTACCCGCGAAAAGATCATCAGAAACATATTGAGAAAGAAAATGGAGGTATAGGTAACATCATCCAGATGAAAATCGGACTGATACCTTTTCAGTATCACAATAATGGTATAGGTGATTCCATAACCCACCACCAGGGCGTACGTGATCCTCATCAAGTCGCTAAAGGATGAGAACCGCAGAATACCGCTGAATGTACGGAACAATATGAATGTGATAGCATTGACAAAAATAAGGATCAGATACAAGGTGACCCCGTCAGCCCTTACTTCCGATGTGAGCCCGGTGAATCCATATCTCACCATATACATCACCAGACAGGAGAACAGGACCATGAGAGTATCGATTACGAAAATGGTAAAACGGGATAAAACCCTGTTCGATAAAAAATTGTGTATCAAATTGCTCATAAAGATCTAATTTAGTTTGTACTCCTCATTAACGATAGCGTGACGTGTAGTCTTTCCTGTTTCTATCAACCGGATTCCTTTTTTAATTAACGGGTCCTCTTTTTGGTAAGCCGCCCAGAAAGCCTCTTCTCCGAAGAAATTCCGAATAATGTAGGCATACATCGCATCCTCAAGCAATTCACTCGACTCCTGAATATAATAAGGTCTTCTTCTGATACCATTATGGTCTGCAAAACTCACCAGATTCAGCAACAGCGGTTGTTGTTGCAAGTACCTGTAAAGTTCCTGCCATGTTTCGAAACTACTCAGTTTATCCCGGTTCATATCGGAATAAAGCATGGCATATTTCTCGTCCAACCGGTTATTCACCACCAGATTATAATAGGAATTGATCCCCAGGGTGTCGCGGGGTACAAAGATATCGGGCATGATACCGCCGCCGCCATAGACCGTCCTGCCCCCCGCCGTCTGAAAAGGAATGAGATGGTTCGACACCGTATCCACGTTGATATAATCTCCTTCAATATAACGGTTGATAGCCTCCATCTCATACTCATCGTATCTTCCTTTCTCATATCCGCGTTGGATAGATCTGCCCGAGGCCGTATAGTAGCGGGCCACCGTGAGCCTCATTGCCGAACCGTCCGGAAAATTACGCTGTCCCTGCACCAGTCCTTTACCAAAAGAACGCCTGCCGATCACCAGCCCTCTGTCGTGGTCCTGAACGGCTCCGGCAAAAATCTCACTGGCCGAGGCACTTAACTCGTCGATCAGCACCACCACATCATCATTCTTGCAGGTCCCCGATCCATTGGCATAGCTGTCGGTTCTCGGAAAATTCCTACCCTGCGTGTATACGATCAGGTCGCCCCTGTTCAAGAACTCGTTTACCATTGCTACCACAACATCCAGTGATCCTCCTACATTCCCTCTCAGATCAATCATAAAAGAGTTGGCTCCCTGGCTTTTTAACTTGGATATGGCAGAAATAAATTCGCTGAATGTATTAAATCCGAAGTTTCTTCCCAATTTAATAAAACCGATCTTGTTCGTCAGCATATAGACTGCATTGACGCTGTTCATAGGGATGTCACCCCGTGTAACGGTGATTTCGTGCAAACGTTCCTCCTCGCCTCTTATGATACCCAGTTTCACTTCCGACCCTATTTCTCCGCGCAGTTTTTCCATCACATCTTCATTCCGGAGCTTCTGTCCGGCAACCAGGGTATCATTCACCGTGACTATTCTGTCCCAATGCATTATCCCTGCGGCCTCGGAAGGGCCGCCCGGTACGATACCCGTCACCACGATGGTATCTCTTAACACATAGAAATTGACGCCAATTCCTGAGAAATGACCTTCCAGGTCTTCGTTCACCCGTTTCATATCGGCCGCCGAGATATACTCTGAATGCGGATCGAGTTCCTGTATGATATTGGGCAGCGCATCTTCCACCAGTTGACGCATATTGACCGTATCGACATACGACTCCCTGACGTAGTTCAGCACCGCGTCTATCTTGCCGTATCCCTCCACGCTTCCCGAACGTCCGAACTGGCTGTATCTGCTTCCGATAAATATACCCAATGCAATACCGATGCCAATCCACAAGGGCAGCCACGTTCTGGTCTTCTTACCTGAATTCATTCAATTTCTCTCCTGTTACTATTTTGTCCATTTCCACCGATACAAGTTCAACATTGGCCCTTTTCAGCAGATCTATCCCATCGCTTAACCGGTAATTTTCCGAATAAACCACCCTCTTTATACCGGCCTGGATGATCAGTTTGGCACACTCGATGCAGGGTGAAGAAGTGACATAGAGTGTAGCCCCGTCGCTACTATTGTTGGAGCGGGCCACTTTGGTGATTGCATTCGCTTCGGCATGAAGCACATAAGGCTTTGTGATATCATTTTCATCTTCACAGACATTCTCAAAGCCTGAAGGTGTGCCATTATAACCGTCGGAAATGATCATCTTATCCTTCACCAGGAGTGCACCTACTTTTCTGCGTTTGCAGTAGGAATTTTCAGCCCAGATAAAAGCCATGCGCATGTACCGCCTGTCGAGTAATTCCTGCTTATCCCCGTTTTGTTCCATCTTGAATCAGATTGCTTTCAAACTCATATCGAGACTTTTCACCGAGTGGGTCAACGCGCCTACCGATATATAATCCACCCCTGTTTCGGCAAACTCACGGATAGTATCGATGGTGATCCCTCCCGATGATTCCAGCTCCACACGGCCGTCCACGGCCTTCACAGTCTCCACTGCCCGGAGGGTCTCGCCGGGAGTAAAATTATCGAGCATAATCCTGTCCACGCCGCCTATGCGAAGCGCCTCTTCAAGTTCGTCCAGATTCCTCACCTCTATCTCAATTCTGAGTCTTTTGTTTCTCTCTTTTAAATAGTTTTGCGCGCCGCGGATAGCGTTTTCAATTCCTCCCGCAAAATCCACGTGATTATCTTTCAGCAGGATCATATCGAACAGTCCTATTCTGTGATTCTCCCCCCCTCCGATCTTGACGGCTTGTTTTTCCAGGATACGCATTCCCGGGGTGGTTTTCCGGGTGTCAAGCACTTTTGCGGATGTGCCTTCGAGCCGCTTCATATACTTGTTTGTAATGGTGGCGATACCGCTCATCCGCTGCATAATATTGAGTACAAGGCGTTCAGTCTGTAAAATCGACCGCACCTTTCCCGAGACAATAAAGGCCACATCTCCCGGCTTAACGTGCGAACCGTCGCCAAGAAAGATCTCGACCTGTAATTCCGGATCAAAAGTATGGAACACATCAATGGCAACATCTACCCCGGCAAGTATACCTTCTTCCTTGATTAATAATCTTGATTGCCCTTCTTCTGTTTCCGGGATACTACAGAGGGTGGTGTGGTCTCCGTCTCCGATGTCTTCGGACAAAGCCAGCCGGATAAGGTTATGGATTAATTCTTCTTCTGTCATATTAAAACGATAACGCGTCATATCAGAATAAACAAACATTATATCTGTTTTGTTATTCTTTTACAAGAATTTTAATGCAAAAATAAGAAATAAACGGTTATATTTGTCTCCAACAACGGCTTTTTTCATTTTCTGAAGCCAAATTCCCCAATATCCCGGTGGAATAGCATAATAAAACAAAAAATAAAGAGGAAGAGGAAGAATAAAGAGGAATTAATTTAAAATAAATTACAGGTTAATAAATTTCCACATGAAAATTATTCTGCTTTCCGTAGGCAAAACGGACGACCCGTTCTTTTCGCAGATCATAGAGGAATACAGCAGGAGGATCAATTTTTATATTCCGTTTGACATGAAAATCATACCGGATATAAAAAACACGAAAAACCTCTCTGAGAAAGAGCAAAAAAAGCAGGAGGGAGAAAAACTGCTGAAAGGGCTGCAACCGTCCGACTATGTCGTGCTGCTCGATGACAAGGGGAAACAGTATTCATCTTTGGAGTTCGCCGGATATTTGGAAAAGAAGACCTTTTCTGCCGCCAAGCGACTGGTTTTCGTTGTCGGGGGCCCTTATGGTTTTTCACAGGAGATCCGTGAAAAGGCCACCGAAACGATGTCGCTTTCCAGAATGACCTTTACCCACCAGATGGTGAGGCTGGTCTTTACAGAACAGCTTTACCGCGCAATGACGATTTTACATAACGAACCCTATCATCATGAATAAAAAATTTCACTAAAGTTAGACTATTTGAGTCGCAGGCTCCTCGATTTCCAATTCTTGCCATGGCATAATGCAAACAAGCTTGCTTTCTGCTCATTTGGCTTAACGAAATAGTTATTATATATTTGTAAAGAATTAAAGCAGAACAATGACAAAAAAGAAAACAATTCTTACTGTGATATGGGTCATTATTGCGCTGATCGTGATGGCATCAGTGGTCTCCCTGTTGATATTTCCCCGGTGGAAAGCCTTATTTTTGGTGGGGAGCGGCGCTTTTCTCATTCTGAATCTCCTGCTGTCGGTATTTTTTATCAGGAAGAACTTCAAAGATTAACCGTTATAATCCGGATCAATTCGTCTCCTGTTATCGCGAGAAAGAGTGCAGGAAAACTTGAAAACGACTAAATCAATTGAATTCAAAAGAGAGCAAATCAAAAATTTCCTTCTCCTGCGGATTACCGGAATGTTCGAAACCGGCAACCCTTTTCATCACATTCTCCGCGTTGCCAGGGGATATCCTGCCGAAGAATTTCAGTGTATTCAATGCCGATTGACGCAGCAGCAGCGATTCATTTTTCAAATCGATCTTTGCCTTCTCCAACAACTCACCAATGCGGATCCGCTCTATCGCATTTGACCGGATAATACACAACCTGGCGAAAAGCCAGTGCCCGGTAGCCCGTATATTTTCATTTTCGCTTCCGGTCCAGTCATGCACCAGTTCATCAGCACAGGGAAGTTCCTGAAAAAGGTTTTTACATGCCTGTTCACGTATCTCCTGATTAGCGATTGCCTGTGCCCACCTGCCGGCACTTTCTTTCGAAAATTGACCGGGAGGGCAGAGCATGGTCGCCAGTATCTTCAATTCACGCACATCTTCCTTCCACATTATCTCTGCCAATGTTTTATCCGGCTCGTACCTGAGCGCTATCTGTTTGAGTCCGGGAATATCCACTCCGAAATTCATGCGATATCCCACTCCTTTTGCCCGCATACTGGCGGCAGTCGCACCGTTCATCGACATCCGCAGATCGGCCCGTATATTGCGTAAGATCGTTTCCATTGTTTTGTTTATTCCGTTTGGCTGCAAAATTACGCTATTCGGGCGTGAAATTACCATTTTCCATCATTTTTCACTATATTTGTACCATAATTAAAGTATATAAAGATGAGACTCCTTTTGATCAGTAACTCCACCAATCCCGGTGAAGGATATCTGGAGTATCCCAAAGACCGGATCAAAGAATTTTTGGGAGAAAAAGCGAATAACGCCATTTTCATTCCTTATGCGGCGGTAACTTTTTCTTTTAATGAGTATGAAGAGAAAGTGAATGCCCGTTTTGCCGAAATAGGCCACCATGTCACCGGTATTCATCATTTCATCAATCCTGTGGAGGCCATCGAAAATGCCGACGCCATCGTTGTCGGGGGTGGAAACACATGGCAATTGGTGAAGATGCTTCAGGAAAAGGGGTTAATGAAGGTGATCCGTAAAAAAGTAAAGAAAGGCACTCCCTACATCGGATGGAGCGCCGGTTCCAACATTGCCTGTCCTACCCTGAGGACGACCAACGATATGCCCATTGTAGAACCCTTGAAGTTCAAAACGCTGAAACTGGTTCCTTTCCAGATCAATCCGCATTATCTGGATGATCACCCGGCAAATCATGGTGGCGAGACGCGCGAGACACGGATCCGGGAGTTCATTGAGGTAAACCGGAATGTGTATGTGGTAGGGCTCCGTGAAGGCACCATGCTTCTCGTTGAAGATGAGGAAATGGAGATGACAGGATCCCGCAAAGCGCGTATCTTCAAATACGGGCAGGAACCCATGGAACTCTCCAACGAAGATGACTTTAGTTTTCTTTTGCACCGTAAATGAGTACCGATCATACAAACCTACGACCGGCTACGTCGAAATTCCGACGAATTATCAACGACAGCAGATCGTTGGGAGTCCTTTTACTATTATGCACCCTTGCATCGCTGATCTTAACAAACATTCAAGGCATAGGGATTCACTATTACAATTTCTGGGAGACGATGATCCCCGGATTCCACTATCTGCATCTGCCAGATACGATTATCCACTTCGTGAACGACGCCTTGATGACGGTGTTCTTTTTCCATGTGGCAATCGATATAAAAAAGGAAGTAACCACGGGCGAGCTCTCCTCTCCCAGCAGGATGATGCTTCCCACTGTATCCGCGTTATTCGGCGTGGCTTTTCCGGCGATCATTTTTTCCCTCACCGCCGCCGGTACGGGGTACTCAAACGGATGGGCCATACCTACGGCTACGGATATTGCCTTTACACTCGGTATGGTGAGCCTGCTGGGAAAAGCAGTACCCCATTCCATGAAAGTCTTTCTAACGGCACTGGCCATTATAGACGATCTGTGCGCCATTCTCATCATCGCACTTTTTTACGGCACATCGCTTTACTTTATCTGGCTCGCAGGAGTGGCCGTTGCGGCTTTCGTTATTTTTGTGATCAACCGTCGCTTTCAGCATAAATTTGTCTATTTCGTCACGGTCATGCTGGCATTGGGCATGTGGTACTGTATGTACCGGTCGGGCATACATGCTTCATTTGCCGGCGTAATACTCGCTTTTATACTTCCGGTGAACAAGATGCCTGCATTCGAGAAGAGACTCAGTCTACCCGTCAACTTTATCATTGTTCCTATTTTCGCGCTGGCAAACACGAGCATTCTCATTTCGCCGGCCTCCGTCTCCGGCCTCAGCTCCCCGCTTTCCCTCGGGATCATCCTGGGTTTGTTTGTTGGGAAACCGCTGGGTATCTCACTCTCCGTTTACCTGATGGTCAGACTCCGCCTGGTCAGGTTAACAAATATACGCTGGTCCCGGTTTATAGGAGTCGGCATATTGGCAGGTATCGGTTTTACCATGTCGATATTCGTGTCGAATCTTTCTTTTCCCGATGACAAGATGCTGAAGGATATCGCGAAACTGTCCGTACTGATCGCTTCGGGTCTGGCGATGGTCGTGGGGTACATATGGCTCAAAGCTTTTTCTTCATCGGGATCAGACGCTGAGCCTGGCACGGTGAAAAGTCCAACGGAAGATTGAAAAGGGCCTCAATTATTATAACCGAAGCCGCTTTCCAATTTTATATTCAGGAATAATTCTTCCTAAAATCCTAAAAACCCCGGTGTTGCATATTTCCGTAGATCGTGTCGGAATGAAGTATCAGGTCGACATACTGTGCCCTCTTATAGATCAACAGATTGTCATTTTTATTGAGTATACTGTCAGAAAGCTTTCCTCTGAACTGTTCAATAGAATCGTAACCTTTCCTTTCCATCCATTCTTCAACCTCACGGATTATTTCGGTGATCTGTTTCATCCCATGCCTGTAGACAGCGCTTACCACCTGAACACAGGTTGCACCTGAGAGAATCAGCTTGATCACATCATCACCGTTAAAAACACCTCTGCTCGCACATACGGCAGCATTTACACGGCCATAGAGCATCCCCGCGATACGCAGCGACTGTTTATAATCGCCTTTTTTACTCAGGTTAAATGCTCTTCTGTGACTCTCCTTCTCAATATCGATATCAGGCTGAAAGAAAGAATTAAAAAGTACCATTCCGTCTACACCTGCTTCATCGAGACGTTTTGCGAAGTGCAGGATATTGGTATAATCGGAACTGAGCTTTACACTCACCGGTATGGACAGTTGTTTTTTTATCTCAGTAACCATCGCTATCTGCCGTCTTTCGATTTCAGCTGCATCGAGATCGAACTGCGTGGGGGTCTGGTAAAGGTTGAGTTCTATTCCGTCCACTCCGGTCTCTTCAATCAGACGTGCATATCGAAACCAGGAGGACTCATTCACAGCATTCAGGCTGGCGATCACCGGTACGGAAAGATTTTCTTTTGCATTGCGGATCTTTACTAAATAATATTCTATTTCGGAGCGATCGATATCGGGGTACAGCGAAGTCATCTCTGCATGGATATCGTTATACTCGTCCTTCAACTCGTCAAATTGCAGATCTTCCAATTGTATCTGTTCTTCAAAAAGTGTTTTATAGACTATCGCTGCGGCTCCTGCCTGTTCGGCCTTCTTCAGTGAATCGATTTCAGAGGACAGTTCTGATGCACCCAGTATGACCGGGTTCTTGAGCTGAATGCCCATATAGGATGTTTCCAGGTTCTTCATACGACTATATTTTATTTTATTAAAATTTCGACCAACTTATGGCAATTGAATAATTTATCTCAATACCGATTTGACGTATCAGACAAAGTTATACTTTTTTCACGAAAGAACCACATCAGAGTATAAAAATATAGCTGTTAAATATCCGTCCGGAAGGCAGCAAGTTGCAACTTTCAACTCCACAGGAATGAGAGAAAAAGGAATTGTCAAAACATTTTTCATTTTACATGATCTGTATATTTCCAATAAATAATTGTAGAAAAATATCCGACCAAGCCCGTTAAGACTAAAATGATATAACTAAGTTCGTTAAGCTGCAGTTTGTACTTGCCACCAGCCCCACTGTATAATCCTGGAATCGACCAAGGAAAATAATACCCGTAGCCTGTTGCGGCAATAATTTGAGAAAACACCAAAGTTAAAGCTACAAATCCTAACGGGGCTAAATATCCTTTTTGCCATACCGCAAAAAATGCGTTAGGTATGCCAATCAATATTGTTAAAACAGTAGTCATAAAATAATTTGACAAATGACCAAGGACAAAATATTCATTCGAAATTGGTAGATCTAACAATAAACCGATTATAAATCCTATCAGTAGATTTGAAAATGCCAATCCGATAGCCCAGAGTATATATACAATGAATTTCGCATTTGAAATTTTGGTTCGGGGAGTGGGTAATGCCAAAGCAAAAAAAGTAAACAATTTTTCATTGTTAGAGTTATATTGGGAAACCAGAAATATCAGCGATGCTTTATTTGCGCTGTCTCCCTTCTCTTATGTACATCCCCTTCAAAAGGTTACTTTCTTTACAATGGCAGGTCCAATCTCTTTTAGTTTAGTAACTCTATTTTATAGGAACAATTGGCTTTAAAAGAGAGG
>NZ_CALNAT010000082.1 GCF_937873925.1 uncultured Proteiniphilum sp.
CACCAATGAGGGCATTGAAGATTCCGACAAAGGCGCTGATATGTGGGTAATGGGCGCCTATAACGGACTATCCCGCATGTATGTATACGATGAGTTTCCCCGTTCCATTGAACTCGACAACGATTATGTGACCGGTCCAAGTTGGGCTTTCGGCGAGTTGGGAGCAGGCAATTTCCAGGGGGCGACCAATCAGTCGGACGCTGTTTGGAAATTGAGCTATGACCTGATTAACAGAACAAATGAGGCCATCTATCACATAGAAAAAATGGGGAATGTTTCAGAGGCAGCTAAAAATAACTGTTTGGGTGAACTCTATTTCCTACAGGCTTACGGCTATTTTCTCCTGGTCAGAGCGTATGGGGAAGTGCCCATCTTCGAAGGGTCCATCAATCAGGGAAATGATTCCAATCAACCCCGTCAGCCAATTCCAGTTGTCTACGCACATATTATCGATCTCTTAAGCAACGCAAAAGAGATGATCTACAAAAACACAAATTCTTCCTATGAAGAAGGTCGTGTTTCTGCCGGTGCCGCGGCATCGCTACTGGCAAAAGTTTATGCAACGATTGCTTCTGCTGCCATGCCTTCCGGCACTGTGTATGTAAAGGGAGGTGTTCCCTTTAGCATGAACGGGAGTGTGAAAGTATTCACACAACCCCAAACATTGACCATAGAGAAACAACAGGTTGCAGGCTATGAATCATTCGATTATCTTGCGTATTATACACTGGCAAGAGATATCGCAAAAGATATTGTTGTCGGCAAATTATATGGTGATCATGAGCTTATACCCTATTCCATTCTCTGGAAAAAAGCAGGAAGAACCAGTAAGGAACATTTCTTTGCATTACAGACAAAATCGGGTGACGATTACTATGGTGCATTATTTAGCAGAGCCTATGTTGGACAGATTGTAAATGGCTATGTACCGAACGGAGGGGGATTGTCGCATGGTTTAAGAGACCACTGGTATAAATTATTCGAAAATCAGGATCTTCGAATTACAGAAGGAGTGATGCATCGTTTTGTACGTCAGTCGGATATCTCATGGAATGGAGGGGGTTATTATCCCAATACGGATGAATGGAAGTTAAAAGCAAGAGGGTTGGATCCGGCCAATAATAAGGTGGCTGACCCAGTGGCGCCGTTTAACGACGGACGTGACTACCGATCCGGGACCGGTGAACAATACCTCGCATACACCACAAAATACACAGATGTCACCGATCGCTCACTGACCCGAACCGATGCCATGATGCCTTTGCTACGCTATGCTGATGTTGTCCTGATTTATGCAGAAGCATCAAACGAAGTAGATGGGATGAATAACGATGCACTCAACGCTCTCAATGCAGTGAGGACAAGAAGCAATGCCACCCCCAGATGGTTTGGCTCTTCAGAGGATGGAGGTATCGAATCGAAGGAAGCGTTTCGCTCAGCAGTACTGGAAGAAAGAGCGATGGAATTTGCATTGGAAAGTGATCGACGTTGGGATCTGATTCGATGGGGTATCTATTTGGGAGTGATGAATGGTATAGGGACAGTAGATGAGATAAATACGATTAAAATGCGGGAAGCAAAACATTTACTCTATCCCATCCCGCAAGATGAAATGCTGACCAACCAGGCCATCACAGAGAATAATCCGGGATGGAAATAATATGAAAATCTAATAAACCTCATGCATATGAAAACTTTAATACTAAGATATCTTTCTATCACATTCCTGATGGCAATATTTTTCACTTCCTGTGATGATATTGTGACATATGATGATGAATTTACTGATGAAACAGTGTCAAACGGTCCACCAGTAATCACCAGGATCAGCACGATTGAAAATCAGGATACCGATACGACCCAGGGCAGTTTTAATCAGATGATCGTGATTCACGGACAAAACCTGACTCAGGTAAAATCCATACAATTTAATGATCAGTCAGTGGATCTTGAGGAGATTTATGCAGTGAATACCAAGATTGTGGTATCAATTCCAGGCACCGTACCGGATGAAATAACAAACAAGATTGTGGTCACAACAGAAAAAGGGAATACCGAATTTCCCTTTAAAGTCGCATTTCCTGATCTTATTATCCGCGGATTTGATTTCGACTTTGGAAATGCTGGTGAAACCATCGTTATGCAAGGTGAAAACCTTTTATTGTACGATCTGACTCCCGAGAAGGGAGAGATCAAGATGAACGGCATACCGGTCACCATCCTCTCTACAACAGAGGAAGCCGTCACCTTGAAAGTTCCGGATGGAATTACGGACAATGCAACCGTATCGGTAAGCAGTAACAGGATAAAGAGTGTACTTGGCGAGGAACCCATTGAATTTACTTATCGTGATCGGGGTTTCAGCATTACAGATATGGGGCCGGGCTATCTGACACATGCCTCAACGAAAAATTTTGCCACAGACGGTACAAAGGAAGGAGATCCAACACCACTATTCCCGGGAACATGTTTTTCACGAATCAAAGGGACTGTCAACGGATACAGCACCAACCTGCTCATTTATAATTATCCTTTCGATACCCCTTCTGCGAATCCCTTATTCGCAGATATGAGAACTAATCCGGGAGACTATGAGATTAAATATGAGATACTGGTTAAAACCGACTTCCCCATCACAGCACCCGGCGATAGGATCAGGATGGTACTGAACGGAACCAGGGCTACAAACACCCAGGAATGGATTCCGGCTCTTTCGGGGGTAGCTTATCACACCCACGATAAATGGGTTACAATCGCTTCTGATTTTGCCTATTACAAAACTGCTTCCGGAGGCAGTCCACTCTTTGAGACAGGGAATAAGTTCGTTTTTGCCTATATCCATGGAGCAGGTACAGTAGCTCCCACAGACCTTTCAATCACCAATCTCAGGATTGCAAAAAAAGTGAACATTGTAAGAAAACAGATATAAGATATTTTTCAGGGGTGTTGTTGCTTTTAACGGCATCAGCACCCTTAAACCGAAATCGTATGAGAAAATTAATATTCTTTTTATCTTTTATAACCCTCATTTTTTTTGTCGGCTGTGAAAAAGGAGAAGAGATAAAAACACCCACCGGCCCTGAGAATGGGAACGAGAATCCGGATCCCGACAATTCATACCCGAATGCGATGATCGAAAATTTCGGAGTCAATCTTTCCGGCGGTGAGTTCGGTGGTGTTTATCCGGGTGTAATTGGCACACACTATGGTTATCCCACTGCCAAAGACCTGGATTATTTTAAATCAAAAAAACTGACACTGATTCGTTTTCCATTTAGATGGGAAAGGGTACAATATGATCTGAACGGACCATTGAACCCGCTGGATTTAGGCTTGATGAAAACATTTGTCAAAGCAGCCGAAGAGAGAAACATGCTGGTGATACTCGATATGCACAATTTTGCCCGTCGTTCTTTTGATGGCGGGAAAACACACACTGTGATAGGATCGGGGTCGGAACTTACCAAGGAACATCTGGCAGACGTATGGCAGAAAATTGCACTGGAATTCAAATCATATACAAACATCTGGGCGTATGATATTATGAATGAACCTTATGCGATGCCCACTACAGGGAGCTGGTTCGACATTGCCCAGGCAACCATCCAAAGCATCCGCCAGGTAGATACCAAAACCCCCATAGTAATCAGTGGTGACCGTTACAGCTCATCTTACCATTGGGTACAGTTCAGTGATAATCTCAGAAATCTCAATGA
>NZ_CALNAT010000083.1 GCF_937873925.1 uncultured Proteiniphilum sp.
CCTCTTCTTTCATGGGAGGATAGGGGGGATTGACAATGAGTGTCCTGCCGCCTACCTGCTGCAGGATGCGTGCGGCGGAGAGCCGGTTGGACTGTTCTTCTACCACGCGAAAATTTTTGGCCTGTTTCAGTTTCTCTTTTTCACATTCTTCGTGCGGATACAATGTGGCCTCTTCCCGGAATGGATTTTCAGGCACTTCGGAGCGTAGAAAAGCGGTTTGGGGAATATCATTTATCTCCCGGATACTTTTGCCGTTGCGGATTTCCCGTATCAGCCGTTTCAGGGGGAGTTCCCCCATTCCGTAGATCAGCAGGTCGGCCGGTGCATCAGCCAAAATGGTTTTGTGGAGCGTATCATCCCAGTAATCATAATGTGTTACCCGTCGCAGTGAAGCTTCCACCCCTCCGAGTATAACCGGAACGTCGGGATAGAGTTCTTTCAGGATATGGGTATAGACGGTCACCGTCCTGTCCGGCCGCATATCGGAACGGCCGTCGGGAGTGTAGGCGTCGTGGGAACGAAGCCTCTTGTTGGCCGTGTAATGATTGATCATCGAGTCCATCACACCGGCTGTAACAGCAAAGAAGAGGCGGGGAACACCCAGTTTTTTGAAATCGCGCAGATCATCCCGCCAGTTGGGTTGCGGTACGACGGCAACGTGTAACCCTTCGCTTTCGAGCAGACGACCGATGACAGCTGTGCCAAACGAAGGGTGGTCGATGTAGGCATCCCCGGAGAAGAGGATCACGTCCGGAGTGGCCCAGCCGCGAAGGTCCAATTCTTTCTTGGTAGTAGGTAACCAATCGGTGAGTTGATATGACCGGTTGTCCATACGGTTCGCCTTTATTTATTTGTCTCTTTTTGTTTTTGTTCCGCATTCAGCATTTTAGCCCTTTCTACCGCCAGATGAATATTGGAACAGATATTTTCGCTGCCGATAATCTGCGGGATATTGGATTTTTCGATACTTTCGCGTACGCTGTCCTTTACGCCTGAGAGGATAATCCGGATCTTCTCTTTCTTTGAACGTCGACACAGTATTTCCAGGTTGTTCAGTCCGGTCGAATCGATGAACGGCACCTTACGCATACGGATAATACGAATATGCGGATGATCCCTCAGTTCCCGCGTTATCTCATCGAACTTGCCGGCCACTCCGAAGAAAAAGGGGCCTTCGATCTCGTAAACTTCCACACCGGAAGGCAGGTGAAGAATTTCCTCCTGAATATCTCCGGATTGAGATTCCATCTCTTTCGCCAGATCGATGCTTCCGGTAGTGCGTGAGACCTGCGTACTTTCATTCAATCTTTTCAGAAAACCGAAAATAGCCAGCATCAGACCGACTCCTATGGCGATGGTCAGATCGAAGATAACGGTGAGTAAAAAGGTGGTCATAAGAATGCCCAGAGTCGATTTTGATTGTTTGGTGAGCGATGTGAATGTACGCCATTCGCTCATGTTGTATGCCACAACTACCAGCACGCCTGCCAGGCAGGCCATGGGGATGTGCCGGGTGAGATCGCCCAGGAACAGGACAATAAGCAAAAGTACTACAGCATGGATGATCCCCGCTACAGGAGTCCTGCCGCCGTTATTGATATTGGTCATCGTACGTGCAATGGCTCCGGTGGCGGGAATACCGCCAAAAAAAGGTACGATGATGTTAGCGGCACCCTGTGCTACCAATTCCATATTGGAATTATGTTTGTGGCCTGTCGCCCCATCGGCTACCGTAGCGGATAATAACGACTCGATGGCCCCCAACATGGCAATGGTGAAAGCAGACGGGAACAATAAGCGAATACTTTCGAGGCTCAGCGGCACGTGTTTCATCTCCGGCAACTCACTGTTGATCACAAACCTGTCACCAATGGTTTCTATACTTGTGATATCTCCGTAAGTTTTCATCAGGTAGACCGCTAATGTCATTACGATAATGGCTACAAGTGAGCCCGGCACTTTATTTGATATTTTGGGGGTGATCACGATAATGGCAACGCTTATTAGTGCAATGAGCGCCGCCCACCCGTTGATGGTGCTGAAATACTGCAGGTAAATCGTCCATTTTTCAAAGAACCCCGATGGTAATGCCGGGGTAGTCAGCCCGAAAAAATCTTTTATCTGCGTGGAAAAGATGGTCAGGGCTATACCGCTTGTAAAACCGATGACAATGGGATAGGGAATGAATTTGATGACCTCTCCCAGTTTCAGGAAGCCCATCAGCAGGAGCATCACGCCGGCGAGTACGGTGGCGATGGCCAGGCCCTGTACACCGTATTGCTCCACAATACCATAGACGATCACGATGAAAGCACCGGTAGGTCCTCCGATCTGCACCCTGCTACCCCCCAGGAACGAGATGATGAATCCGGCAATTATTGCGGTATATATCCCTTTTTCGGGTGTCACGCCTGAGGCAATTCCAAAAGCAATGGCCAAGGGTAACGCTACCACTCCCACAATCAATCCCGACATCAGATCGGCAAAGAATTTTTCTTTGTTGTAGGTCCTTAAAGATTGAAAAAGAGCAGGTTGAAAATCCTGCAGAAAATTTATTCTCATGAAACGAATGTACCAATGAAACAAACCCCGTTCAACGGAACGAAGTGTAGTTAAATACGCGAATGTGCCAATATGATGATTTCATACGTTTTTTAGCCTCGCATGAAAAACGGTGCAAAGATAATAATTTAATGTGAGAATCCCGACAAGTCGGGACTGGTAGTGCTGATGTGTTGATTTTGCGAGAAGTTAGAGGTAAGAAATTAGAAATAATATTATACGGCTCCCTGTTCTACAAGCACGCAGACGCGTTCGGTTATCCGGTCTTCGCCATATGGGTTATAGCGGGTTTTGAGGCTGTTGCCGAACATTCCGGCGAATAAATTATACGACCAGGCTTTGAGGCTTCCCATAAATGCGTCGATAATATAATAGGAGGAGGAATTGGTCTCCCGGTCTACTAATTTCATTAATAATTGTCCTTGTGACCGGGTAAGCTTCTTCATTTTCGGAGTATACTGATCCATCAGGTATTTTTCCATTCGGTTTAGGTGCTTTTGCCTGTCTTTATCGTTGGGAAGCGTCTCCATATATTCGTACGTTTCCAGGATGATAGCGGCAATCTCCTTCGCGTAAGGGAGTGTTTTCTTTACATCGCGGATCAACTTGGAATAGGCTATCTGATCCTTTGTATTCCGGAAAGTGAGGGGGGAATATTTGACAAAATCCTTCAACCACATGCAGGCAATGGTATCTCCTTCCAACACCACGGCCGGATACACATTCGGCATTAAAAAGATGGTGGATACCGGTGTGTCGGAGTCGGGAGTCAAATTGGCTGCATAATATCCCTGCGCTTTTATCCCGGAGGATAAAAGGGTTATAACCAGGGTAAGGAATATAATGATAAGTCTTTTCATAAAATTGATCAGTTCTTTTCATTTAAGATGTGGAGAACTGCCTCTACTCTTTACTTTCGGCCTTAGCTGCCACCAGCCGTTCGATTTATAGCTGTTTCAAACAGTACAAAGATAGTCGCTCCATTTTATTTTTTGCCATAAAAACTCGTTAAGTGTAGTTAATTAATCTTCGAGTTTTTAGAATGTTAAGTAAATTCCCGGTAAGGAAAGTCAAAACAGGACAAAACTATAAAAAAAGCACGGTTTTTTGACGGATAATCGCGGAAAAAACGTAATTTTGGCTAGATTAAAACTGAAAAGCAATGGCATATTCTCATTTAGGCGGACTCATTCACAGACAGGCACAGAAATACGGTAATAAAACAGCAATCATGTATCAGGGATCGGGTAGCGACTGGTTGCATTTGTCGTGGAGCGATTTTTCGGATAAGATCATGAAAACCGCTCAGGCAATGGCAGAGATGGGGCTTAGCCCGGGCGATAATGTAGGGGTATATTCCCAGAATATGGAAAAATATCTGATCGCTGATTTTGCAGTCTATGCCAACAAGGCGGTGATGGTTCCGATGTATGCTACCTCATCGCCAATGCAGGTAAGTTATATTGTAAATGATGCGCATATCAAACTGCTTTTTGTGGGTGAACAGTTTCAATACAATAATGCCTCCAAAGTCCAGCAAGAGAGCCGGTTTCTGGAAAAGCTGATCGTGTTCGACAGGAATGTCGTGCTGAGACCCGACGACAAGACATCGGTCTATTTTGATGATTTCATCACCACGGGCGACAATTCCGAATCGTTGGCACTGGTGAATGCCCGTTCGAAACAGTTGGAGAACAATGATCTGGCAACCATAATTTATACTTCGGGTACCACCGGTGAGCCGAAGGGGGTGATGCTGACACATGCCAATTTTTCAGAAGCATTCAGGATACACGATATCCGGATCACCGGTTTGTCGGACAAAGATCTCTCCATGTGTTTTCTACCTCTCACACATATATTCGAAAAGGCGTGGACTTACTACTGTCTGTCCAAAGGAGTAACCGTGGCGGTAAACAGAGATCCGGGGGAAATCAGGGAGACCATCAGGCAGGTGCGCCCTACGGTGATGAGCAATGTCCCCCGCTTCTGGGAAAAAGTGTACGATGGCGTCAAAGAGAAAATAGACAATGCGTCGGGAATCACAAAATGGCTGTTCGTGGATGCCGTGAAAACAGGACGCCGGCACAATCTGAAATTTGTGAACGAAGGGAAAAAGGCGCCTATAGGTAATCGATTGAAATTCTTTCTCTACCGGAATACGGTTTTTTATCTGGTGAAACGGGTTGTGGGTATAGACCGCGGCAATTTCTTCCCTGTGGCCGGAGCTCCCTTGTCGGACACCATCAACGAGTTCATGCAGTCTATCGATGTACACCTTATCTATGGTTACGGACTTAGTGAAACCACTGCCACAGTGAGTTGTTTCCCCGAAAAAGGTTTCCGGATAGGTACGGTGGGAAAAGTGATGCCCGGTGTGAATGTAAAGATAGGAGAGGACAATGAGATATTAGTAAAAGGGGGCACCGTGATGAGCGGATATTACAATAAGCCGGAAGCGACCAAAGCCGCTTTTACCGAAGATGGCTATTTCAGAACCGGCGATGCCGGTTCTCTTACGGAAAACAATGAGATCATTCTCACCGAACGTATCAAGGATCTTTATAAGACTTCCAACGGAAAATATATTGCCCCGCAAATGATCGAGACACGTATTAGCGAGGACAAATATATCGATCAGATGGCAGTGATCGGAGACAATCGGAAATTCGTCAGTGCGCTGATCGTCCCCGACTACGAAGCGCTCAAAATATATGCCCGGGAACAGGCTATCCCGTTCAATTCGACGGAGGAGTTGGTGAACCACCCCGAAATAGAGGCTTTTATTTTCGGACGGATTGAGATGCTGCAGGCACAGTTCACCTCTTATGAGAAAATTAAACGTTTCGCCTTGCTGCCTGCCCCATTCCGGGTAGAAACCGGGGAATTGACCAATACGCTTAAACTCCGCCGAAAAGTAATTCTGGAAAGATATGCAGATATTATTGACGGGCTATATGAAGGATAGGATTTCAGATTTGACTACGTCGATTTTGGCTCTGCCGAACGTTGTTTCAATTCAAGATTTCAAAATTCAAAATTCCAGGTTCTCAAATTCCAGGATTGCTTTCAATTTTCAAATCATCAAATCATCACATTATTCTCATTGGCACATTTAACTACCCTTCGTTCCGTTGAACGTTGCTTGTCACATTGGTCTTATTATCACATTGTCGCATTAAATTATTATCTTTGCACCGTTTTTAAAAGCGTATAGGAATGGACTACAATTTCAGAGAGATAGAAAGGCGGTGGCAACAGTACTGGATTGAGCACCAGATATATAAAGTAAGGGAAGATCGCTCGAAACCTAAATTTTACGTGCTCGATATGTTTCCATACCCCTCAGGGGCAGGGTTGCATGTGGGGCATCCGCTGGGCTATATCGCATCGGATATTTTTTCAAGATACAAAAGGTCAAAGGGATTCAATGTGCTGCATCCCATGGGGTATGATGCCTACGGGTTGCCGGCGGAGCAGTACGCCATTCAAACCGGGCAGCATCCGGCCATTACTACGGAAAACAATATCAAACGCTATCGCGAACAACTGGATAAAATAGGGTTCTCCTACGATTGGAGCCGTGAAGTGCGCACCTGCGACCCAGCTTACTACAAATGGACGCAATGGGCGTTCATCCGTATGTTCCATTCCTACTATTGTAATCAGGCGCAGCAGGCCCGTCCCCTTACCGAACTGGTAGAGGTCTTTTCCCAACAGGGGACGGCGGGGCTCGACCTGGCCTGTAGCGAGCCGATGGAGTTTACGGCGGAGGAGTGGAATACCAAATCCGAAAAAGAACAACAGGAAATATTGATGAACTACCGCATCGCCTATCTGGGGGATACTATGGTGAACTGGTGCCCGCAATTGGGGACGGTACTCGCCAACGACGAGGTGAGCGACGGACTTTCCATTCGCGGAGGCTATCCCGTGGAACAGAAGAAGATGCGTCAGTGGTGCCTGCGCGTATCGGCCTATGCACAACGCCTGCTCGACGGTCTGGAAAAGATAGACTGGACCGATTCCCTGAAAGAGACGCAACGGAACTGGATAGGGCGCAGTGAAGGTGCCGTGATGCATTTCAAAACCTCTCAGGGTATCTCTTTTGATATTTTTACCACCCGCGCCGATACTATCTTCGGTGTGACATTTATGGTGCTTGCCCCGGAGAGCGAACTGGTAAAAGAGCTTACTACCGATGAGCAGCGTGAAGTGGTAGATGACTATATTCTAAAAACCAGGAAAAAGACCGAACGGGAACGCATTGCCGACAAATCGGTCAGCGGTGTGTTTTCAGGATCATACGCCACCCATCCCTTTACCGGTGAACCGCTTCCGATATGGATATCGGACTATGTACTGGCAGGATACGGCACGGGAGCCATAATGGCTGTGCCGGCCCACGATAGCCGCGACTATACTTTCGCCAGGTATTTCAACCTGCCCATTATACCCTTGATTGAGGGATGCGACATATCGGAAGAGAGTTTCGATGCAAAAGAAGGGATTATGGTCAATTCCGGCTTCCTGAACGGGATGACGGTGAAGGAAGCCATTCCCGCAGCCATCGACGAGGTGGAGAAGCGGGGACTCGGCTACCGGAAGATCAATTTCCGCCTGCGGGATGCTATCTTCTCGAGACAACGCTACTGGGGCGAACCGTTCCCTGTCTATTATAAAAACGGGATGCCCTATACGCTGGAGGAAAACGAACTGCCGCTGGAGCTCCCGGAAGTGGATAAATATCTCCCTACTGAAACGGGAGAACCGCCGCTGGGGCGCGCCACAAACTGGCAGACCCAAGAGGGTTATCCGTTGGAATTGAATACCATGCCCGGATTCGCGGGATCGTCGGCCTATTACCTGCGTTATATGGATCCGCAGAACGATGATGCACTGGTATCGGAAGATGCCGACAGCTACTGGCGGAATGTGGACCTTTATATAGGCGGGACGGAACATGCTACCGGGCACCTTGTTTACAGCCGTTTCTGGAATAAATTCCTGTTCGACCTGGGTGTTTCCTGTGAAGAAGAGCCTTTTAAAAAGCTGGTAAATCAAGGGATGATCCAGGGGCGGAGCAATTTTGTGTACCGTGTGAAAGGAACCAACCAATTCGTGTCGCTGAACCTGAAAGAGCAATATGAAGTGACCCCTATTCATGTGGATGTCAATATAGTGCATAACGATATCCTGGATATAGAGGCATTCCGGAACTGGAATCCCGAATACAGGACGGCGGAATTTATCCTGGAAGATGGAAAATATATCTGCGGATGGGCCGTCGAGAAGATGTCGAAATCGATGTTCAATGTGGTGAACCCCGATGATATTGTGGAGAAATACGGAGCCGATACCCTCCGCCTTTATGAGATGTTCCTTGGGCCGCTTGAACAATCCAAGCCGTGGGATACCAACGGGATCGACGGGGTACACCGCTTCCTGCGCAAAGTGTGGAATCTTTTTTATAAAGAGGGAAATTTATCTGTGACCGGTGACGGACCTACGAAAGAGGAATTGAAGTCACTGCATAAACTGATTAAAAAAGTATCGTTCGATATCGAGCATTTTTCCTTTAATACGTCGGTTTCTGCTTTTATGATCTGCGCGAACGAGTTGACCGCATTGAAATGCTCCAAGAGAGCGATACTGGGCGACCTGGTCGTCTGCCTTGCTCCCTTTGCGCCGCATGTTGCCGAGGAGCTCTGGCTTACACTGGGGAATGGCACATCGGTGTGTGATGCAAAATGGCCCGTATGGAATGAAGAGTATCTAAAAGAAGATGCTTTTCCGTATGCAATCTCTTTCAACGGGAAATCGCGGTTTATACTGGAATTTCCGGCGGATGTGACCCACGAAGAGATCGAAAAAGCGGTACTGGCACATCCCAATTCCCAAAAATGGATGGAAGCCAAAAGCCCGAAGAAAATAATTATCGTTCCGAAAAAAATTGTGAATGTGGTGATATAAAATGGAAAAATTACCTGAATTCAGTCTGAAAAGATTTTACTGGAAGGATTACCTGATCATTGCCCTGGGGACTTTCATGTATGCTTTGGGGGTTACCCAGTTCATCATGCCGCACCATTTCGTGATGGGGGGACTTACGGGCGCTGCGGTGCTTTTCAATTATGCTTTCGGCTTACCCGTGTCGTTGATGGTATTTACAATGAATGCCCTGTTATTATTAGCATCCTTCAAGGTATTGGGATTGGAATTCTTAGTGAAGACTATCGTGGGAGTAGGCATGCTTTCCGCATTTATCGGCATGTTCGAAAGTTTTCAGTGGCAGCCGATCATGACAGAAGAACCGCTTATGGCGGGATTGATCGGAGCGATCGTGGCCGGTTCCGGGGTGGGTTTGGTGATGTCGGTCAACGGCAGCAGCGGCGGAACGGATATCGTAGTGCTTATCATCAATAAATACCGGAATATTACGCCCGGCCGGACGATGTTGTTTGTCGACCTTGTCATCGTATCCTCTTCTTTCCTGATCTTCCGAAGTGTGGAGACCATTGTATTCGGGATCATTATTATTGCGGTGATGGCTACTTCGGTCGACTGGGTGCTGAACGGTATCCGACAGTCGGTGCAGTTCTTTATTTTTTCGAGCCGGTATGAGGAGATCGCCACACAGATCAATCTGCAATTACATCGCGGCTGTACCGTACTGGACGGTGTGGGATGGTACTCCCAAAGACCGCAGAAGGTGCTGCTGGTAATGGCCAAGCGCACCGAATCGACCTCCATCTTCCGATTGGTGAAACAGATCGATAGCAATGCCTTTATCTCTCAGAGTAATGTGGTAGGCGTCTATGGGCAGGGATTCGACCGGATGAAATAAGATGCTGTCAGGAGGTAGCCTTATCTACCAGATAAACCAACGATTTATAAGCAATTCCACTGTTGACGGACAATCCTATTTCACATGTCCGGCTGTTAGAATACCCTTCTGTGGCATCCCTGATACCCTGTTTTAACGGTGCGAGCGCCGAGTTATTGAGCTCCGGGTAGAAAAATCCCCGGTCTCCCGCCCATCCGCAACAGCCGATATTTTCGGGGACGATCACCTTTTCCGCACAACGTGACGCTACTGCATAGAGTTTCTCCTCCAGGTGCATCTTGGTGGAACTACAGGTGGTATGTACGGCGACAGAAACAGCTTGTCTGTCAAATTCCAGGCGGTCGAGCAGGAAATCGTGGATAAATTCTACCTGGTCATACAGCCTGAGTCGCTTGTCCAGTGTTTCACGCATATGCAGCAGGCAGGGGCTCATATCACATACAATGGGTAGCTCCCCGTTACGACTTGCTTTCAAAAGGGCTTCATTCAACTCACTCTCCTTTTTCTGCGCCTGTTTCCGGAATCCCTTGCTGCTGAAGGCCATTCCGCAGCATAGTTTGTCCTTTCCCTCCGGAATAATAACGGTGTAGCCTGCTTTTCGTAAAATGGAAAGCATCTTTTGCGGTATATCTTCAACCTCTTCATAACCGAATGAGGGGCCGCTCATGGCGCGGGTGATGCATGCCGGAAAGTAGACCACCATCGGGGCGTCAGGGTTACCGGCAGGGAAAATATTGCGTGTGATCTTTTTGCTGCCGGAAGGGGTGTAGCGTGTCCATAAGGGGACTACCCCATCGCCTAATCTGTAAAGGCCCTTTGTCACATTTTCAATTGCCCGGTAACCCATAACTTTTCCAATATAATGCGGAATAGGTAATAGTCTGCGTAGCAGGGAAGTCGTTCCCGCCATATTGCCGGCGATCATACCGGCAATCCTGTTGGCAAACCTGCCGTTCTGCTGCCATCGTAACTCTTTGACAAGCTTTCCGGTATCGATCCCTACCGGGCAGGCAATACCGCACAATCCGTCCGTAGCGCATGTTTCTTCCATAGGATAGGAAATTTGCTTCACCTGTTTCGGCACCGGGCTGCTTCCCTTATTACCGGAAACCGTATGTTCCGCCAAATGACGGTAGGCTACGATCCGTTGCCGGGGGGTAAGGGTCAGGTTCTTTGAAGGACAGTTCACCTCACAAAAACCGCATTCAATACATTTGTCAATAATCGGATTGGCTTCCGGAATCCGTTTCAGGTTTTTGATGAATACTTCATGGTCATCGTTGATCAATACACCCGGGTTCAGGATATTTCCGGGATCGAATGCCTTTTTAATGCGTTTCATCAGATTATATACCTCGCGGCCCCACTCTTTTTCCACAAAAGGGGCCATATTGCGGCCCGTACCGTGCTCAGCCTTGAGGCTGCCGCCGTGTTTCATGGCAACCAATTCGCATAACTCCTGCATGAAACCGGCATATTTTTCTATACCTTCGGTGTTGTTGATATCGGGGAAAACGGTGAAATGAACGTTCCCATCGAGCAGATGACCCCACATCACGGCATTTCCATAACCGGTGCGTACGAGTAATTCGCGTACATCGGTAAGCGCATCCCCCAGAGATTCGGCCCTGAAAGCGATATCTTCAATAATGCATACCGTACGGGAAGGGCGTGTGGCCGCTGCTGAGGTGAAGAGCCCGTTGCGCACATTCCAGTAAAGATTATAGAGGTGTTTGTCGGTGGTGAACTTAATCGGGGTAAGTGTTTTAATATGGACCAGCTTTTCTTCAATCTCAGCCATTTGTACCTGCAAAGTCTCCGGATCGTCGGCTGAGGTGTCGATCAACAGTGCGGCAGCACCCTCTGGCAACGATCTCAACTCCTCCGGCATACCTTCCTGGTCTTCGACAGCACGCAACGCGTTGCGATCCATCAACTCGGCAGCGCTTACCCGGCAGCTTCTCAGCGGGATGATAGTCTGGCTTACATCGCGAAGATTGGAGAAATAGACCATGGCCGTGGCTTTCAGCGGTGCATCGTGTACTGTTTCGAAAGTGACCTGTGAAACAAACCCCAGGGTTCCTTCGGAACCGATCATCAGATGCCGGATAATCTGAATGGGGTCGCTGAAGTCGATCAGCGAATTCACCCCGTAACCACAGGTATTTTTGAGTTGAAATTTCGTGGCGATCTTTTCCCGGACAGCTTCATCGTTTACAGCATCCCGGTGCAGTTGTTCAATTTCCGTGATAAGTTGCGGATGAGCGGTAATGAATGCATGACAACTTGCGCTATCAGCAGTATCTAAGAGTGAGCCGTCGGCAAGGATAATACGCATCGACCTGACCGTATTGTAGCTGTTATGCCGGATCCCGTAGCTCGAACCGCTTGCATTGTTCGCAATAATCCCCCCTATTTTTGCGGAATTAATGGATGCCGGCTTCGGTCCCAGTTTGCGTTTGTATCGCATCAGCATACGGTTCGCTGCGGCGCCGGTAAGCCCGCAACCAAACGTGGCGGTATGTCCCTCATCGGTGATGGCGGAGAAGGCAAACCCATCGCCTGTTTCCATCAGTATGGAATCGGAGATGGTCTGCCCGCTCAAACTGGTACCTGCAGCTTTAAATGTTACAGGCAGGTTTTCAGTCCGGCAGAATCTCAATAGACGGATCACCTCTTCTTCTGAATTCACTCTTACCACTGCTTTAGGGATAAGCCGGTATAGCCCCGCGTCAGTTCCTTTGACGAGGCGGGAAAGTTCGTTGGTGAAAACCTGATCCTGAGGAAATAATTGCAAGAGCTGTTTTCGTAATTGCTTAGGTTCCATTCAGTCGGTATCTTTTCGGTAAAGATAAATGATAAATTGCATTGGTGCACAAAAATGAACAAGAAAAAAAGCTGTCGTTTTGGACAGCTTCTTCAGAACTTTTTCATTTAAACGATGAATTTACCGGTCAACTCAATGAGACGAACAGTTCTTTTTCGACTGCGTCCAAAGCAACTTTTCCCTCTCTTGCCAACCATCCTAGCGCTGCATAGAGGTCTTTATCGGTCAGTTTCGTTGCTTTCTTGATCTCTTTTACATTCAACCGGCCGTTCTTGTCCAGGACTGTCCATACTTTGCCGGCGTTGATTCCAATTTGTTCGACCATTCTTTTTGATTTTTAATTGTATAACCTAAATGTCCGGGACAAAGTTACGGTTATATCTGCAAAAAACAATATAATCAATCACGCAGTTTTGCCCTCGTCGTCCTTTATCTTTTTCATCAGGTCCGAGACCTGTCTGATGAGGGAATGGCGGTTGTCATTACGGATCACATGATCGGCATATTTCATTTTCTCCTCTTCCGGCAGCTGGCTGTTCATCCGCGCTTCTACCTCACTACGGGCCGAGCGGTCGCGTTGCATGACTCTCGCGATGCGGAGTTCTTCCGGAGCGTCGACCACAACCACCTTGTCTACGAATCGATGGAAGCCGGCTTCAATGAGCAGGGCTGCGTCGAGGATCACCACCGGATGATGTTCCCGTTGCCGGCACCACTCCATAAAATACTTTGCCAGTACAGGGTGAATAATGGAATTAACGATAGCCAGTTTGCGGTCATCATGAAAGATAATGGATGCCAGCTTTTTCCTGTCGAGCTTTCCATCAACATACAAATCTTCTCCGAGCTGCAACGTGAGTTGTTCACGGATACAGGGCGACGAATCGTTCAGTTTTTTTGCCTCTTTGTCGGCGTTGAATAGAGGGACCCCGTGCAGACGAAAAATTTCGGATACCACTGATTTTCCGCTTCCTATTCCCCCTGTGATGCCGACCTTTATCATTCACTCGTCTTGTTTTCAAACAGAAATTCCACTGAAGTGGGAGAGATCCGGGGATTGATAATGGAAGAGGGACTAACCGTGAGTTCAAGTTCCACGCGTCCGTCCTCGTTGGAGTGGAACTTCCTGTAATCGAGTTCTATTGAGAAGTCCTCCGGTACGATCTTTCTGTACTCTTCGAGTGTGACGGAAAAAGTAACGCTGGCACGTGACGGGAAAAATTTCACGTCGAGTTTTTTGGGCATATGCGCTGCGGTAATGGGCACTTCGAAGGTACGCTCGGTATACTCTTCTATGGGGATATATATGTCCACCTGGGAGGGAACGAATTTTACCCCTTCCACATTGTTTATCCTTACGGGCAACTGCGATGTGGCTTTCAGATTTTTGAATACCGTGTATTCGGTCACCGCGCCTTTCAGTTTATCGAGCGATTTCTGAGAACCGTATGCCATTACAACTTCCGGAATAAAGGTAGCGCTGTCGGCCACTAAGTTCGCCCTGTTTGTCGTGATCTCTCCATCGAAAACCACCGGCAATTCTTTACTCTGCAGTTTAGAGGTTGCCAATGAGATGTTCATGGGATAATAGCCCCTTATATTAGTGCTGGGAAACAATTGGCTCCGAATGAGCTGCTTGTACTGATCGCCCTGAAGCACCGTATTGCCTTCTTCGGTTAGCTCGGTGACATTGATCTCGAGCGAATCTTTTTTTCTCATATCGAGGCGAAAGATTTGTGCCCCATTGTCGGCCACGCTGACCTCTATGAAAAGAGGCAGGGGATTGTCGAACACCACATCATCAGAGATATTAGTGTATTTAAGCGGTATCCTGTAAGTGCCTTCTACATTCTCTTTCTGAAAAAAGAGCATCAACCAGAAAATAAAAGCCAGCAACAGAAAAAACAGGAAAGAGAGCACATTTTTCCACGGGAAAGTGGAAAAAAAGGCTTCAATTCCAGGTTTCCATTTTTTGATGACAGCTCTTATTTCCATCCTGGACCCGGTTTTAATTGGTCTGTGCTACATCGGCCGATGAGGCGTAAACCGAACCTTTTTCGAATTTTAATTTTACGCCATCAGCTACCTCCACCAGAAACCATGTGTCGCCTACCTCTCTGATCCTTCCGTGGATACCTCCTGACGTGACGACCTTGTCTCCGGATTTCATGGCTTCGCGGCTCTTCTGCAGATCTTTCTGCTTTTTCTGTTGCGGCCGTATCATAAAGAAATAAAATACGGCAAAAATGGCAACCATCATTAACAGGGTACCGCCCATACCGCCCATGCTTCCGCCTGGGGCTGCTTGTAATAAAACATTCATAAGAGTTGTTGTTTAAGTGTTTATAATTAATTTTTAAAGATACGTTTTTCTTTTTTTATTTCCTGCACAATAGCATCTAAAATTCCGTTGATAAATGTGCCGCTTTTGGGGGTGCTGTACGATTTGGCGATTTCGATATATTCGTTCAGCGAAACATTGGTGGGGATGGATTCGAATGTAAATATCTCAGAAAGAGCTACTTGCATTATAATGAGATCCATGAATGCGATGCGGTCGAAATCCCATTTTTCGGTATGTTTCTCGATAAGTCCGCGGTATTCCTTTTCGCCCAGTATGGAATGGTGCAGCAATTTCAGGGCGTATTCCCTGTCTTCCTCATCTTTAAACATCGGTAACAGGGGCTGATCGTTGCCCTTTTCTGCCGAAAACTTTTTGATAGTCTTCATTACAAAGGTTTGCACTATCTCCACATCATCGTTCCAGTAAATGCATTCGTCCTCCAGGATATCATCCAGTTCTTCGTTCAGGTAGATGAACTGTTTGAAGGTTTTCCTCCAGAATTCCTGGTCTTCTTCATAGGTAGGGGAGACGATTGCAGTATACTCTTTATAGGTATCCGAAGAAAGTATGGCGTCTAACAGATTTTTGACGAATACCTCATTCGTATTCCAGGACATGGGCCGTTCCGCAAGCTGTTTTTGAAATTGCCTGTTCTCTCGTAACTGCAGGATGAACCTGTTATCAATCAGATGGGTATTGGGGTGCAGATCTTCCTCCGTCGGCAGGAATTTATTCCGTTTTGTTTCCACGCGGTTTTGATACGAATCGGTGAGCTCCACTATCAGAAGGAGTAAAAAATAGTAAAGATCGTATGATTTCTGCAGGCCGAACAAGAGCTCTTTTTCGGCGTTACGCAAATCTTTATTCGTATTTTGGTACCATGCATAGACCAATTGTACTACCCTGATACGAATTAAATTTCTGTTAATCATTGTCTCAATGAACTTAGTTTTAGCCCTGCAAAAGTAGTTAATTTTTCGGTATTAAACATATTGTTGAGCGAAAAGTGAATATGTTGTGCAAAATCAGCGAGACAGCCGACCGATTATTATCAACAAATTTCGTAGATTTGCAAATATTGCTGAAAGAGGCGTATGTGATGCAGATCCTCACTACCGGGATGACAAGCCTATGGGACGGCTGATGAGTATCCGGGCAGAGGATCTGAAAAAGAGCAAAATAATTTATGCCAAAGAAGCGTTGGATTGTTGTTTAATAAAAGGGAAATCATTACCTTTGCGCCGCTTTTTGAAAGCTCCCGTGTGATGGGAAATAAAGAAAGCAACTATTTCCGAAAGAAATAGTGTGATGAAGTCGAACTTTATTTTGAGTAACACAAACTATTTTAAAAATGAAAACTTTTGAATTAAAAGGCGAGATCAGAGACGATTTCGGTAAAAAAGCGGCCAGGGCCTATCGCGGTGAAGGGCTGATCCCATGCGTTGTATACGGCGGACATGGCGAGGAAAATGTGAATTTCGTAGTGAAACAGAGCGAAGTGCGCAAATTGATTTACACTCCGGAGGTCTTTCTGGTAAATCTCGACTTTGGTAAAAAGAAGCTGCAGGCCATTGTGAAAGAGATGCAGTTCCACCCGGTGAAGGATGCCATTCTTCATATTGATTTCCTGTATGTGTTCGAAAATGCACCGGTAGTGATCGAGATCCCTGTTCGTCTGGAAGGCCTGGCTGAGGGTGTGAGAGCCGGTGGTAAGTTGTCACTCGATATACGTAAACTGAAGGTGAAAGCATTGCCGGCCAAATTACCCGAAGAGTTGGTTGTGAACGTTGAAAAGCTGGAATTGGGTAAATCTATTCAGGTGGGACAATTGAACTTCGAAGATATTGAAATATTGAACGCCAAGAATGCCGTTGTTTGCCGTGTTCAACTGACGCGTGCCGCAAGAGGGGCAGCAGCAAAGGCTGATTAAGTAAAAGAATGTGACAGATGAAATATTTGATTGCGGGATTGGGAAATATCGGACCCGATTATGAGCAAACCCGCCACAATATTGGATTTATGGTATTGGACGCTTTTGCTAAGGCGTCCAATGCTGTTTTTGAGGACAGGCGATACGGTTTTGTCGCTGAAACGCGGCTCAGGAATAAATCGCTTGTTCTGCTCAAACCCTCTACCTTTATGAACCTGAGCGGAAACGCTATCCGCTACTGGTTGCAGAAAGAGAAGATCGAGAACGAAAACCTGCTGGTTGTGGTCGATGATCTGGCATTGCCTTTCGGGACGCTTCGCATGAAATCGAAAGGAAGTGATGCGGGACATAACGGCTTGAGACATATTCAGGATCTGATAGGGCAAAACTATCCGCGACTCAGATTCGGTATCGGGGATCATTTTCCACGGGGCACGCAGGTCGATTATGTATTAGACCGATTCTCGGAAGAAGAACAGCGCCTGTTACCCGAACGTATCGATATGGCGGTGGATATGATCCGCAGCTTCTGTCTGGCGGGTGTCCATACTACAATGAATCAATACAACAACAGATAGATCCGGTACTCTCACCGTTTTTATACTGTTTCTTTTTCTTGTAAGGTGATCTTGATTCTACTAATCTGATAATCTTAAAATAATGGATGAAGTAAGGATAGATAAATGGTTATGGGCGGTGCGTATCTTTAAAACCCGTACCGTCGCTTCCGAAGCCTGTAAGAAGGGGCGGGTAATAATCGGTGACGTTGCCGTGAAACCTTCAAGGAATATCAGGGTGGGAGACATCATTGAGGTGCGGAAACCACCGGTTACCTTTTCATTCAAGGTATTGGACCTGACAGACAAGCGCATGGGAGCTGCTAAGGTGCCTCAGTTCATGGAAAACGTGACGTCCCCCGACCAGTACGAACTGCTGGAACTGAACAAGATCAGCGGGTTTGTCGACAGGCAAAGAGGGACCGGACGTCCTACCAAGAAAGAACGACGCCATTTGGAACAGTTTACCGACTCATTTGATTTTGATAATTTTGACTGGGAGGACTAAGGGTATATTTCAATGTGAAGCCCTTATTTTTTTTTCGTTCTTATGGTAATACGGTACAACCGGGGCCGTATTCATTTGCAGACAATAGGCTGCGTCGGCCTCAACGCCGTTTTCCACGAGCCGGTGGTAATGGTCGCTCTTTTTTACGTATTCCAGCAGGTGGTCTTTTGCCTGTTGCCATAACTCCATTGCGATCCTCACGCTATCCGACCCTATGATAAGTTCATCCTTTTCCCCTAATTTCTCTGCAAAAGCCCCGCCAAAGAGCATATCTTCAATATTTATCCTGTTTTCCCATCCGGCGCAGAGGATCACTACCCGTTCCGCCGACCGGAGAGATGCTTCCAGTACTGCGTCGATATTGGAAAAAGTGCCGATAAACAGTTGCCGGCATCCTCTCGCCGCCTGGATAGCCTGTGTCCCGTTAGTCGTGGTAAACACTACTTCCTTACCGGAAACCCTCTCCAATGTGTAGTCCGACGGAGAGTTGCCGAAATCGGCAAAATCGCATTTGCGCGCATTGCGTTCTGCCCCGACAAGGAATCCTTCCGACTTGTATTGTTTGGCTTCTTCTATTCCGGCTACAGGGATAATTGACTCCGCCCCATTATGTAGCATCTTACATATGGTGGCGGAGGCACGGAAGACATCCACCACGACCACTGTGTCGTTCTCTTTCTTATAATAAGGATATAATGCTGGAGAGGTACAAATATCAAGTATCATACGCATACGTTATGCACAAAAGTACAAAATAAAGCCTTTTTTTGTATCTTTCGGGCTCAACTAATTTTCATCATTATGGATATTACCAGTCAACGGCCAGACTGTTTCCTCAAAAATAACCGGCCTTCACTCAACACTTATCACCTTATCCTCGCCTCCAATTCGCCCCGGCGGAAAGAGCTGCTTGCCGGTATCGATGTGCAGTATGAGATCCGTACGTTACCCGATATCGACGAATCGTATCCCGGAACACTCCCTCACGAAGAGATTGCCGGGTATCTTGCGCGGAAAAAAGCATTGGCATACCTCTCTGAACTGAGGGACGATGAGCTGCTGATCACTGCCGATACGATCGTGTTATTGAACGGCTTGATCCTGGGAAAGCCCGCCGGTAAAGAGGATGCGAAGCGCATGTTGAGTATTCTTTCGGGAAAGACCCACCGCGTAATTACCGGCGTTTGCCTTACCTCGACCGGCAAGCAGATAGGTTTTTCCGATACCGCCTGTGTTACTTTCGGTAATCTGTCGGAAGAAGAGATCGATTATTATCTTATGGCATACAACCCCATGGATAAGGCGGGCGCCTATGGAGTGCAGGAATGGATCGGTTATGTGGGGGTAGAGAAGATAGAGGGTTCTTACTTCAACGTGATGGGATTGCCTATTTTTAAGGTATACCGGGAGTTGAAGCGGTTTTAGCAATCACTTTCTCCCTTTCCGTTGTCATGAGAAAAATAAAAAAATGTATCTTTGCGTCCCGGGTGCTCATGAGTTAATGTGCTTAGGAGGGAAGTGGTTTGGAGGGAAAGTTGATTTGACAATTTGGCTAAGAATAGAAGTCACAAGTGAAGAATCGAACTCAACCTTTGCTTAATTTGTAATTCTAATTCATAATATATATGCTGACAGTAGAAAAAATCGGGGGTACCTCCATGTCTCAATTTCAGGATGTGCTTCAAAACATTATCAAAGGAGACCGTAAGGGAGATGAGTTGTATAACCGCATCTTTGTGGTTTCGGCTTATAATAATGTAACCAACTGGTTGCTGGAACATAAGAAGACCGGCGAACCTGGCATCTACAATAAGTTTCTGAACGGGGAAGATTACAGTAGCGCGTTGGATTCATTCTGTCAGCGTCTGCTCCTGATTAACGACGGTTTTGCCGATTACGGGCTCGACCTGAAAGAGGCGCGCGACTTTATCCGTTTTCGGGTGGATCAGGCCAAAACAGTGCTTTACAGCCTCGGGAAAGTGTTGGCGTCGGGTTATGTGGATCCGAAGGCGATCCACCTGGCCGCACGTGAGATTCTGGCATCCATTGGGGAAGCCCATTCGGGATGGAACTCTGTCAATATTCTTAATAACAACGGTATCAATGCCCGTTTTGTAGATCTCTGCGGTTTTAATGATAATGAATCGCTGACCATAGATGAAAGGATCCATAAAGAGTTCAGCGATATAGATTTCGATACTGTACTCTGCATCGCCACGGGATACACCAAAGGGACAGAGGGTATTATGCGTGCTTTTGACCGGGGCTACAGCGAGGTGACTTTCAGCAAGATAGCGGTCGAGGTGAAGGCCGATGAAGCAGTTATTCACAAGGAGTACCATCTTTCAAGTGCGGATCCCAAGATCGTGGGTGTGGAGAACAGTATCCCCGTGGGACATACCAACTATATTGTGGCCGATCAGCTGGCCGACATCGGCATGGAGGCCATCCATCCCAAGGCGGCTAAACCGCTGGAACTGGCCGGTATCAATATCCGCATAAAAAATACTTTCGAACCTACCCATCCCGGAACGCTTATATCGCGTGACTATATCTCTCCCGACCCCCGTGTGGAGATCGTTTCCGGCTCGCGGAAAGTGCTTGCCATCGAGGTGCATGACCCCATGATGGTGGGTGAAGTGGGTTTTGACGGACATATCATGCAGTATTTTGTGAAATATGGGGTGAGTTATATTCTGAAATCGACCAATGCCAACTCCATTACAATGGTGGTGTGGGATAACGAAAAAAGCAGGGAGCTGATCAACGTACTCGAAGAGGTTTTCTACCAGGTGAATGCCAAGGCGGTGGCGATCGTATGCGTGATGGGCACCAATATCGCCCTTCCCGGTTTCCTGTACAGGGCAACAAAAGCATTGTATGAAAAAGGGATCAATGTGGAGAGCTTTGCTCAGTCGTTAATGCAGGTCAATATGCAATTTGTAATCCAGCGTGAACGGTATGAAGAAGCAGTGATCGTGCTGAACGAAGCGTTGTGCAAGTGAAGAATCCGTGTTAAATATATTTAAATAAGCTCTTCATATAAGAAGAGTTTATTTTTATTTATTTACTTTGTATCTCAAAGTACTTTTAAATATGAAGAATAACGAAGCAGTCGAGGCAGTAAAAGAGATACGGGGAATGATGGAAAAATCGTCTCGTTTCTTATCGTTCAGTGGTACATCTGCCATTCTTATCGGTTTATATGCGCTGGCAGGAACATTTGTTGCCTATGGCATTCTATCGTCGGTTAAAGATATTCCCGGTGAATTTTCCAGGCCCGTATGGGTTACCATCGTCCCTGATATTACTCTTTTGGCCCTGATTGTTTTTGCGTTATCCTTGTCTACAATTTTGTTCTTCTCAGCCCGGAAAGCGAGAAAAATGGGGCATTCTTTCATCAGCGGACCGGCTTATCGTACATTTCTGAACTTTTTTCTACCCCTTACTGTAGGAGGGATCTTCAGCGTGGCACTTCTTATGGGGGAAAATATAGGAATTATAGCTCCCGCCATGTTACTATTTTACGGGCTATCGCTCATCAATGCATCGAAGTACACATACGGCAGTATTTTCTGGTTGGGATGTTGTGAATTGCTACTCGGACTTATTTGCGCATTCTTTCCTGGAAAAGGACTGCTGTTATGGTCGATCGGATTTGGTGTCCTGCATATTGTGTATGGTATCTATTTCTATTTTCGCGTTGAAAGAGACTCAGCAGCATGATTGAACATCTGGAAAGTATCAACAAAGCGTTCGAGAGCAAAGTCCGGCTGGGGATTATGTCGGTTCTCATGGTGAACGATGAGATCGATTTTAATTCACTGAAGGAATTGCTGGGAGTGACCGATGGTAATCTGGCGAGTCATATCCGAGCACTGGAAAGCCTGGAATACGTTGTTGTTAAGAAACAATTTGTCGGTAGAAAACCGAAAACCACGTTTACCCGAACCGAAAAAGGAGAAAAGGCGTTTCAGGAACATCTTCAGGCATTGGAATCTTTTTTGAAAAATAATATGTCAATGGAGTAATTGATTAATCTGATAATTTAACGAGGTGATGATTCAAATCTGCCCATCGGTAAATCTACTTATTTACCAATCAAACAGTTTTTTATTCTAAACAATTAATCATATGGAAACAACGAATTCTTCAAATCAGACCTCACCACCCCCACCGGAGGGGAGCGGAAATAAGAGAAGTTTCATCGAACGCCATTCCGCAAGTATTAAGCTGGTGGTAATAGGATTCCTGACTCTTTTACTGTTGATCCCGTTAGGAATGATCCGCGGGCTTATCAATGAGCGAAAATTCACTAAAACCAGCGCCGTTCAGGAAATTACCTCGAAATGGAGCGGGGAGCAGGTCATTACCGGGCCGTGTATCGCTATTCCGTATACGCAGGAACGGATGGTGAATGATAAACGTGAAATTGTTACCAAGGATATCCTCTTATTTCCCGAAGCGCTGGATATACAAGGGGATGCGGCAGTGGAAAAACGTAAACGCGGCATTTATGACGCATCGGTCTATAAAGCCGAGATTACTTTGACGGGCGCTTTCGATAGGGGAGAGATTGAAAAGGCGGGTATCAAAAAAGAAGATATAAGGTTTGACAAAGCCCGTGTTATCATGGGAGTCACTGATCTGAAAGGTATTCGCGAGACGGTTTCATTACAACTGAACGGGAAATCCTTTGCCATGGAGCCTGGGATCCCGGTGGAAAATTTATTTACCGGCCCGAACCCGGCTTTGAATGAGTACCTTCCCGAAACAGAAAAATCGGTGGCAGCACCCAATGTTTCTACCGGGATCTTTGCCGCCGGATTGAATGTCCGGCCGGATTCACTGCCCGGAGATACGATGAGGAATGAAAAAATACCGTTTTCCGTAACGTTGTATCTGAACGGATCGATGGGATTATACGTTGTGCCGGTAGGAAAAGTGACGACGGTATCCTTTCAATCGGATTGGACAACGCCGAGTTTCGGTGGCGATTTCCTGCCTGCGAGCCATGAAATTACGAAGGAGGGTTTCTCCGCCAATTGGAAAGTGCTGGATCTTAACCGTAGTTACGGGCAGGTTGTACGTGCTGAGGACAGTTCGGCAATCAATCTGGTGGCTTCATCCCTCTTCGGAGTGAAATTCATTCAATCGGTCGATCAGTACCAGCAGAATTTACGAAGTGTGAAATATGCGGTGTTGATTATTTTGCTCACATTTGTGGTAGTGCTTTTTATAGAACTGATCAAGAAAAATCCGGTCAACCCGTTTCACTATTTACTTGTCGGATTGGCATTGGTACTCTTTTACGCTTTACTCCTCTCGATGTCCGAAATATGGGGTTTTAACCTTGCATACGCCGTGGCCGCACTCATGACCATTATTATGATCACGCTTCATATGGGGGCTATACTTAGGAACCGGAAACAGGGAGTATTGGTGGGATCACTGTTGGCTTTTCTGTATGTTTTTGTTTTCCTGTTGATCCGGATGGAAAGCTACTCTCTCTTAGCCGGCAGTTTGGGGTTGTTTGCTATTCTTGCGGTGATCATGTATTATGCGAGGAAGATAAGATTATAATGCAGGTCGTGATTCAGGATAAGCGGAGAAGAGGAGGTGATCATGCTGAACGACGATATGCCGGTTTGCTGGATGAACAAAGAGGTATTTCCCGCTTTCAAGCAACTACCTGCAAGCGGTCAAACGTGTGATCGGGTAATAAACAAACCATTGGCAAACTAATTTTATAGAATTATGGCACAAGAAATAGAAAGAAAATTTCTGGTCAAGTCCGATGCTTTCAAAAGCGAAGCAGAAAAACAGACACGGGTCATCCAGGGGTATCTCTCCTCCGTTCCGGAGCGTACCGTACGCGTGCGTATCAAAGGCGGCAATGGGTATATTACCATCAAAGGCATAGCAAATGCAAGCGGGGCTTCACGCTACGAATGGGAAAAAGAGATCCCTGTGGCTGAAGTGGAAGAATTGCTTACCATTTGCGAACCGGGAATAATCGATAAAACCCGTTATGAGGTGAAATCCGGTGAATTTACTTTCGAAGTAGATGAATTCTATGGTGAAAATCAGGGTCTCGTCGTTGCAGAAGTGGAACTATCCAGTGAAGACGATCAGTTTGAAAAACCACACTGGTTAGGCGAAGAAGTAACCGGAGACGCCAGATATTACAATTCTATGTTGATGAAAAAGCCTTATACTACATGGCAGTAAACAGTTGATTACGCGGCTCACTTTATTCCTCTTCGTAGTTCTGATACAGGAAATCATTGTAAGGAAACCGTGTAATGTGTATTTCCTTTACCTTATTATAGATCAGTGCTTTCAACTCGTCGATATTATCCCTGTTCCTGGCCGAAATAAAGATGCAGTTCTCCTTCATTTTATTCATCCACGTCTGTTTAAGTTCTTCGAGAGTGTAGTTCTCCCGTTTTTTCGGCGTGAGGTCGTCCTCTTCCTTTACCACATGGGAAAAAGCGTCGATCTTATTGAAGACGAGGATGGAAGGTTTCTCGGTTTCATCGATCTCGAACAGGGTTTTCTCCACCACCTCTATCTGTTCTTCAAAAGCGGGATGTGAAATATCCACCACATGCAGCAGGATATCGGCTTCGCGCACCTCGTCGAGGGTCGATTTGAACGACTCGATCAGGTGGGTGGGGAGTTTACGGATAAAACCGACGGTGTCTGTAAGCAGGAACGGCAGGTTCTCAATGGTTACCTTACGTACGGTAGTATCGAGTGTGGCAAAGAGTTTGTTTTCGGCAAAAACCTCACTCTTGCTGAGCAGGGTCATCAGGGTGGATTTTCCTACATTGGTGTATCCCACCAGCGCTACACGTACCAGTTTTCCCCGGTTCTTGCGCTGGACGGTCTTTTGTTTGTCGATCTCTTTCAGTTCCTGCTTCAGGCGGGAGATCTTGTCGAGAATGATACGTCGGTCGGTTTCCAACTGGGTTTCACCCGGTCCGCGCATGATGGTGCCGCCCCCGCCCCGTTGCCGTTCGAGGTGAGTCCACATACGGGTCAGCCGCGGCAGCAGATACTGGTACTGCGCCAGTTCCACCTGGGCTTTGGCATGTGCCGTCTGGGCGCGCATGGCGAATATATCCAGAATGAGGCTGGTACGGTCCATGATGCGGATTTTGAGCTCCTTCTCGATATTACGAAGTTGGCGCGCCGATAGTTCGTCATCAAAAATGACTACACCCACCTCATTCTCCTCCTCTTTTACATAGTTCCCTATTTCTTCCAGCTTTCCCTTTCCCACGAACGTTACCGTATTGGGCATCTCTAACCGTTGTACAAATCGTTTTCCGGGAGTAAGCCCCGCCGTTTCGGCCAGAAAGGCCAGTTCGTCGAGGTATTCATTCACCTTCTCTTCATTCTGATCAGGTGTGATAAGCCCTACCAGCACAGCGTTCTCTTTTTTTATTTCGTTGGTAATGAAATCTTTCATTAATTGCTTTATTTAGAATTTAGAACCAGGAATCAAGACTTTTCTTTTTATAAGTACCTTTCCGATTTTTCACATCAGTAAATCATTAAATTAACAAAGCGTCTTTACTCTTTGTTCTCTTAAGAAACAAAATCAATTCAAGTGTTTCAACGCATTTTTTGAACGGATAAAACCGTTTTGGAATACTTTACTCTTTATTATTTAAAACCAGAAACCGATTCCCGCCGTAAAGACTACTTGTGAGTAATCGGGGATGAACTGGTATTTTAATTCGAAATTAGCCCGTACCTTGTAGGCGATGTCATGTTGGAAACCAAGGCCCAGGTTGATCCCCAAGCGATGTTTTGTCCAATCCTCCCCGGGAAGGCCGTCGTTCTTTGAGGCATCGTACTTCCATTGGGAGTAATGGAGTCCGGCAACCGGGTATAACGAGGCCGAGAAAGAAACGGGAAAGATATAATGCGCGTCGGCATCCGTCATCCACATACCTTCTCCTTTTCGTTCGAGGAAATAGGAGAACGATGGGGTAAACCGTATATTGTTTGTATAATAATAATGGGCATGCATACCCCCTCCTATGCTGTTGATTTCCGCTCCATAGCCGGCATGAACGCCCAATCCGAAGGTGCCTTCAAATTGCGCCTGCATTTTGGGCATGAATAACAGGAAAAAAAGGAAAACCAAAATAAATGCTCGTTTCATTTGAATAAATATTTAGAGTAAAGAGCCAAGACTAAACTAATGTGCTAATTTATCAATGTGCCGATGTGCTAATTAAATCATTATATCATCCAGTTTTATTGGTATATTATTCACATTATTCACATTATTCACATTGGCATATTGGCACATTAGTAGATCATGCCGCTTCCGAGGCACAGCTTTCTCTCTTTATCATAAACCACTCCGAACTGGCCGGCAGCGATTCCTTGTACCGGTTCGGAGGAATGAATACGGTATATGTCGCCGATCCTTGAAATTCTCCCCGGTGTGAAGTCCGGTGTATGTCTTATTTTGAAGGTAATCTCTTTTTCATCTTCAAAATCACCCCATATATCTTTGGTGATGAATTCAAATCCCTGCAGATTGATGAGCTCTCCGTACTGATACTTCGTGTCATACCCTTTGGAAACATAGACGATATTCCTCTGTATATCCTTTTTGATCACGAACCAGGGGCCGCCACTCAGCCCGAGCCCTTTACGCTGGCCAATGGTGTGGAACCAGAATCCCTGATGTTTTCCCAGGATATTTCCGGTCTCCAGCTCTACGATAAGCCCCTCTTTCCTGCCCAGATAGCGCTCTATGAACTCATTGTAGTTCACTTTTCCCAGGAAACAGATCCCCTGGCTGTCTTTACGTTGAGCTGAAGGTAACTTCTCGCGTGTGGCGATAGCCCGCACTTCCGACTTGAGTAGTCCCCCGATCGGGAACATCAGTTTGGAAACCTGCAGGTAGCTTATCTGCCCCAGAAAATAGGTCTGATCCTTTACACGGTCTTTCGCCGTAGAAAGCCACGTCAACCCGTCCCGTTCCGTGGTGGTGGCGTAGTGGCCGGTCGCTATTTTATCGAACTGATGGCCCCATTTCTGTTCGAAAACGCCGAATTTGATCAGCTTGTTGCACATCATGTCGGGATTGGGGGTCAATCCCCGTTTCACGGAATCGATAGTATAGCGTACCACACTGTCCCAATACTCTTCATGAAGCGATACGATCTCAAAACGGCAACCATATTTCCTGGCTATAAACGATACAATCTCAATATCTTCTTCCGACGGGCAATCGATGTAGCCGTCTTTGTCTTCCATCCCTATTTTTATGTAATAGATAGTGGGGTTGTACCCCATCTCTTTTAGCTGATGTACTACAACCGAACTGTCTACTCCTCCGGAAACCAGTGCCGCTATCTCCATATCTTGCACAATTTGATATACAAAGGTACGAATAAGAATTGAATCGTGGAAAATGGGTTATTTATTGTTAGAAACGAGCATGAGAACCGTTCTCACACAAGAACCTGATTAAAATCGAGTTGCCTCCGGCTAAGATTTTCAAATGAAGTCGGCGATTTCCGCTTCGCTTCAATTGTCATACGATACATTTGAACTATTTGCATTAAGCCAAGTGAGCAAAGTCAAACTTGTTTGTACTTTGCCAGGGCGTGCAAATATCTAACTTTAGTGCAAATAAATAATTTTAATCGTATGAAATAACCGGAAAAGAAAAAAAATAGTATTACCTTTACAACTTCGGAATGGTGTATCAACTAACCATTACCGGGATACTTTGTGGCAGGACTGTTTATGGGTCGGTTGCCGCGTCCCCGAAGCCGATTCGGGATTCGAGAGAAAAGAAAAAAACGATATAAATGACTTACAGATGGAATTATTCAACCCTTACACACGACCAAAAAAATAAAAAAAATGAATTAGCGAAAGAATTAAATTTACATCCCGTTCTTGTTGAGTTGCTTATTAAGAGAGGTATAGAGACAAAGGAAGAAGCAATCGGATTTTTGTATCCTAAACTGAAGGATTTGCATGACCCTTTTCTGTTGCCTGATATGGATGTGGCGATCCGACGGATTGAGCGGGCTCTGGGGAACAAAGAGCGGATCCTTATTTACGGGGATTATGATGTGGATGGTACGACCGCTGTTTCGTTGGTGTACAAGTTCTTTCGGGGGATTACAAGTAATATTGATTATTATATTCCTGACCGGTACGATGAAGGGTATGGCATTTCGTTTCAGGGAATCGATTATGCCGTTGAGACGGGTGTAAAACTCATTATTTCTCTCGATTGTGGTATTAAGGCAGTAAGTAAGGTTGCCTATGCCAAAGAAAAAGGTATTGATTTTATTATTTGCGATCATCACATGCCGGATGATCGGCTTCCGGATGCCATAGCCGTTGTGGATGCAAAACGGCTTGATTCGACCTATCCGTATAACGACCTGTCGGGTTGCGGAGTGGGTTTTAAATTGGTGCAGGCTTTTTCACAGCGAAACGGATATCCTTTTTCCGATATTGAACCCCTGCTCGACCTGGTGGCAGTAAGCATTGCTTCCGATATTGTTCCTCTTACGGGTGAGAACCGCATCATGATGTATCATGGGCTGAAACAGCTCAACTCTAATCCCAGCTTCGGACTGCGGGGTATAATCGAGATCTGCGGGCTGCAACGCAAGCAGATTACCGTGAACGATATCGTCTTCAAGATAGGGCCGCGTATCAATGCATCGGGGCGGATGATGAACGGAAAAGAGGCGGTGGATCTGATGATTGAGAATGACATGACTTCCGCCAGGGAGAAGAGTAAGAATATTGATAAGTATAACGAAGACCGTCGTGAGCTGGACAAGAAGATCACGGAGGAGGCGATAGCATATATCTATAGCTATATTGATATTGCTAAACAGAAGAGTATTGTAATCTATAATGAGACATGGCACAAGGGGATAGTCGGAATTGTGGCATCGAGGCTGACCGAGAGATATTACCGGCCGGCAGTGGTGCTCACCAAGTCGGGAGGAATGATCTCCGGATCAGCGCGCTCTGTTCCCGGGTTCGATGTATATAAAGCAATTGAATCATGCCGTGATATCCTGGAAAATTTTGGTGGACATACCTATGCTGCCGGCTTGACACTGCGGGAGGAGAACCTACCGGCATTTACCGAACGGTTTAATATGCTCTCTTTTGATGGTGTGGAGGCTCGGATGATGCTGCCGCAGATCACGGTCGATGCAGAGATCTCACTTTCGCAGATCAGCCCGGCGCTCATTGCCGGAATCGATCTGTTCAATCCTTTCGGGCCTGAAAATGAAAATCCCATATTTCTCACCCGGGAGGCATTCGATGCGGGGAACAGCAGGCTGGTAATCTGGCTTACCGCCGCAATGTGCATGGCGGTG